>DATFXF010000349.1:0-6324 GCA_035258565.1 Candidatus Acidiferrales bacterium | reverse complement strand
GCCGGAGGGACTGCTCTATTTCGTCTGCGTCGCCCCCGAGAACGAATATGGCAGCTACAGCCGCGCTTTCGAGTCCATGCTGAATTCGGTCCGCTTTCGCAGCTAGACTTCCCCGCACTCGAACACAGCCGGCGGGCTCGTGCGCCTTAGTCGGCGGCTTCGCCGGAAGCTTCAGGCTTCCAGCGCAGGATGGGTTTGCGCGCGGCGGTGACTTCGTCGAGCCGGCCCACGCGCGTGGAATGTGGTGCGGTTTTGACGAGTGCGGGCTGGGTGGCAGCTTCCTCCGCGATCGCCAGCATGGCATCGATGAAGAGGTCGCATTCCTCTTTCGATTCTGACTCGGTAGGCTCAATCATCAGCGCGCCGGAAACGATGAGTGGAAAGGCGGTCGTGTAGGGGTGGAAGCCGTAGTCGATCAAGCGCTTGGCGATGTCAATGGTTGAGACACCATGCTTTTTCTGCTGCGAATCGCTGAAGACCACTTCGTGCATGGAGGGCAGCTGGAAGGGCAGATCGTAGTGGCTCTCGAGGTGTTTGCGGATGTAGTTGGCATTGAGCACGGCGTCTTCGGTGGCCTGTCGAATACCCGGGCCGTAGGCAAGCGTGTAGGCCAGTGCACGCACCAACACGCCGAAATTCCCGCAGAAGGCGCGCACACGCCCAATGGACTGCGGGCGATGGAAGTCGAGCGTCAGAGTGCCGTCGGCCCTAGCGGCCAGCACCGGCACAGGAAGGAATGGCTCCAGGATTTTCTTGACCATCACCGGGCCGGCCCCGGGGCCGCCGCCCCCGTGGGGCGTGGAGAATGTCTTGTGCAGATTGAGGTGCATCACGTCCACGCCGAAGTCCCCTGGCCGCGCGATGCCGGCGAGCGCGTTCATATTGGCGCCGTCCATGTAAAGTAGCGCGCCCTTGGCGTGCAGGAGTTCGGCCACCTCGGCGATGCGCTGCTCGAAAATACCGACCGTGCTCGGATTCGTGACCATCAACGCGGCCACATCCTCGTTCACGATCTCCTTCAGGCGCGCGACATCGATTTGTCCCTGCGCATTCGAGCGGATGTTTTCTACCTCGTAGCCGGCGATGACTGCGGTGGCCGGGTTCGTGCCGTGCGCGGAATCCGGAATCAGGATCTTCTTGCGGGGGTTGCCCTGGCTTTCGAGATAGGCGCGAATCAGCAGCAGCCCGGTGAGCTCGCCCTGCGCCCCAGCGGCGGGCTGGAGAGTGATCCCATCCATCCCCGTCACTTCGAGCAGACAATCCTGAAGAGTCTTCAGGATTCCAAGACAGCCTTGCGAGAGCTCGACTGGCTGATAGGGATGCTCGGTGGCAATGCCCTCCAGCCGCGCAACAAATTCGTTCACGCGCGGGTTGTACTTCATCGTGCAGGAGCCCAGCGGGTACATGCCGAGATCAATGGCGTAATTCCAGGTGGAGAGTCGAGTGAAGTGGCGAATGACCTCGATCTCGCTGACCTCGGGGAAGCCCTCCACCGCATCGCGCACGTGCGCGGCCCCGAGTATCTGGCGAGGGTCCACCGGCGGCACGTCCAGCGGTGGCAGCTCCATGCCCCGCTTTCCTGGGGCGGACTTCTCGAAGATCAGCCCCTCACTCTGACTCGTGTGGCGTCTCGCCTTTTTGATTCGCTCGCTCATCGTGTCTGTTTGTGTGCTCGGTCAGTGCGGCTTCTCTAAGATTCGCCGCAGTGCTGCGGTTAGGCCTTCAATCTTCGCACGCGGAGTCGTCTCCGTCACGCACAGCAGGCCCTGCTTGGTCAGCTCGGGGTAGAAGCTGCCCAGCGGCAGTGGGCCGATGATCTTTTCCTTGAGCAGTTCGGTGTTCACCAGCTTTACCGAACGCGGCAGGGTGATGGCGAACTCGTTGAACACTGGCCCAGAAAACGCGCGGCGCACGCCGGGGATCTTCTCCAGCTCCGTGGCGGCGAAACGCGCCTTGGCCAGGTTCTGCTGCGCAAGCTCTCGGAGCCCTTGCTTGCCGAGCAGGCAAAGGTGCACGGACGCTGCCAGCGCGCAAAGCGCCTGATTCGTGCAAATATTCGACGTCGCCTTCTCGCGGCGGATGTGCTGTTCGCGCGTGGCCAGCGTCAGCACAAACCCCCGGAGGCCCTGATTGTCGGTGGTCTGCCCCGCGAGTCGCCCGGGCATCTGCCGGATGAATTTCTCCCGCGTGGCAATCACTCCGACGAACGGCCCGCCGTAACTCGGCGCCAGGCCAAAGGACTGCCCTTCGATGGCCACGATATCGGCTTCGGCGGGCGGTCGGACAATGCCGAGAGAGACCGCCTCAGTGATGGCCACCACAAGCAGGGCGCCGCTCGCGTGCGCGATGTCCCGGAGTTGCGGCAACTCTTCGAGTACGCCGAAGAAATTTGGCGACTGCACGACCACCGCGGCCGTTTGGTCGTTGATCTGAGCGCCGAGCGCCGCCCGGTCGAGCTGCCCCGAGCCGGCGAAGGGTACTTCATCAACGTGCAAGCCGGTGTTGCGGGAGTAAGTGGCCAGTACCTGGCGGTACTCCGGGTGCACCGAGCGCGCCACGACCAGGCGGCGGCGGCCCGTCAGCCGCTCCGCCATCAGCATGGCTTCGGTGAGCGCGGTCGAGCCGTCCCACATGGAGGCGTTGGCCACTTCTTGGCCAGTGAGCTGGCAGATCAGTGTCTGGAATTCGAAGATGGCCTGGAGCGTACCCTGGCTGATTTCCGGCTGGTACGGCGTGTAGGAGGTCAGAAACTCGCCGCGCTGGATGATCGTGTCGGTCACCACCGACCGCAGGTGGTCATACACTCCCGCACCGAGAAAGCTCGTATAGCCACCCGAATTCTCGGCGGCGCGCGCGCGGAAGTAATCAATGATTTCCATCTCCGAGAGCGGCCCCGGCAAATGGAGCGGCCGTTTCAGTCGGTACGACGCGGGGATGGAATGAAACAACTCCTCGACCGACTGAATGCCAATGGCCGCCATCATCTCCTGACGTTCGGAGGGACTCTTCGGCAGGTAGCGCATCAGGCGGAGACTTCCTTTTGTTTTTCGGAGATGTAGGCCTGATAGGCGGCGGTGTCCATCAGGCCATTCAGCTCGCTCGGACGGGAGAGCTTGATCCGAATCAGCCATGCGGCGCCATGGGGATCCTTGTTGATGGTTTCCGGAGCGTTCGCGAGAGCGCTGTTCACCTCCAGCACCTGGCCGGACACGGGGCTGTAGATCTCGCTGACCGCTTTGACGGATTCCACGGTGCCGAATGGTTGGTTGGCCTCAAACTTTGCGCCAACCTTGGGCAGCTCAACGAAGACAACGTCGCCAAGCTCATGCTGGGCGTAGTCGGTGATGCCGACGGTGCCAGTGTCCCCGTCGACTTTGATCCACTCATGCTCTTTTGTGTAGCGACGGTCGGTGGGGTACATCCGAGCTCCTTGTGAGTTGCGGATGGCTACTTGGGCCGCTTGTAGAATGGTGTCGGGATGACGCGCGCCGGCGCCCGGTGCGACCGCACGGCGACCTCTATCTCGGTTCCCAGCGCGCTGTGCTCGACCGGCAGATAGACCATGCCGATATTCTTTTTCAGGAATGGTGCCGGGGAGCCGCTGGTCACATGGCCTACTTCCTGTCCGTTGATGTACACGGGACAGGCGTCGCGCGCGATCATTCGGCCCTGCATCTCGAATCCGACTAGGATCCGCGCCACACCGCGCTCCTTTTGGCGCAGGAGAATGTCGCGGCCCAGAAAATCGCCTTTCTCCGGCTTACAGATCCAGCCGAGATGGGCTTCCCAGGGTGTCGTGGTGTCGTCGATCTCGTGTCCGTAGAGGCACATTCCGGCCTCGAGGCGGAGCGTGTTGCGTGCACCCAGCCCGCAGGGTACCAGGCCTTCGGCCTGGCCCGCCTCGAGCAGGTCGGACCACATTTTCTCGGAATATTCGGGTCGGAAGTAAATCTCGAAGCCGTCCTCTCCGGTGTAGCCAGTGCGGGCGATGAGGCTATCGACGCCGTTCACCTTACCGAAGGTGAAGCGATAGTATTTGAGCTGCTCGATCGGTACGGAGGTGAACCCCTTCAGGATCCCCTGTGCCCGCGGGCCCTGGATGGCGAGTTGGGTATAGCGCAGGCCGGCGTTCTCCACCTCGGCGCCAAACGTGTTGTGTGTGCAAATGTGCTCGTAATCCTTATCCTGATTGCTCGCGTTGACGCACAGGAAGAAATGCGTGTCCGAGATCTTGTGGACCAGGAGGTCGTCCACGAACGTGCCTTGCGGCGTCATCAGGCCGGAGTACTGCGCTTGGCCGACAGCCAGATTCGCGGCGTTGTTGCACGTCACCTTCTGCACCAGGTCCAGCGCGCGCGGCCCGCGGATCTCGATCTCGCCCATGTGGCTGACGTCGAACAGCCCTGCGGCTGTCCGCGTGCCCATATGCTCGGCGATAATGCCGGAGTACTCGACCGGCATCTCCCAACCGCCGAAGTTCACCATCTTGGCGCCCAGGCGGCGATGAGTGGAGTGGAGCGCAGTTTTGCGGAGTTCGGTAGCCGTCGGAGCGGTCATAGGAATTTCACTGCAGACCGGGCGCGCAGAGGAACCTAGCATGCGTACTGGGGGGTGTCAAGAAGGCCAGGCCTTGTCCCGACAAACCGCATCGGGCCAAACTGCGGCTTGTCGCCGCCTCGAGCGTCGCATATAGTCTCGGGAGAGGCGAACCATGGCTGAGCCCGTCCTCTGCTTGGTTTGCGACAAACCGGAATTCGCGTGCGATTGCGATCGCTACTGCTGGGTATGCATGGGCCAATACGGGATCCGCATGTGCGTTGACGGGCAATACTACTGCCCGGACTGCCGCGAGGCTTGCGACATCCGCGTCGTGGATAGCTTTGGCCAATAAGACTACCCGTGTCCTGCTCAAGTTAACCAGCGATGCGCGCCTGCTGGCAGGGGTCGGAGGCGCGATCGGCTTTTTCGCCGCGCTGGCAGGCCTGGACTCGCAGGCCAGCGCGAATCTCATCGCCGCAGCGGAAGAAGCCTGCCGCGACTGTTTCCCGCAACTCTCTCCCGACGATCCTTTGCTCGATGTCCGGATTGAAAACTTGACAGACCGCATTCAGGTGACACTGGAACATCGCAGCCGGCCAACCCCCGGCGCGGCCACAGCCAGCGGGCATGGCACCGCGGCCCGGCGTGTAGACCGCGTCGAATATAAGGCCGAGGGCGGGGTATCGCGCACGACGATCATCCAATACCTGCGCCGCCCTCCCGACCAGCGGTAGTTTTCTCGGGTTACATCCGGATAGCGAATGTATTGCGGCGGATCAGGTCCGACATCTGCTCATTGGTCAGCGTCAGCCGCAGTTCGACGCGCTCGCCTCGGGGCGTGATGCGCGCATCGTCGAGCAGCTTGGCAAGTTCAGGGTTCGCCTGGCTCTCCTGGTAGCGGCGGTAGAGCAGGCCGGCCTGGAGCAGAGCGGCCAGAGTGTTGGCATCCTCGGTTGTGCTGCAGGCCGCTTGGAATCGCGCGTCGAGCGTGCTCCCCGCATCCACCGTAATCACGAGCGCTTGAAGCTTGGCCAGGAGATTTGCGGCTTGCGGAAATTGGGAAGCCTCCGGCACCAGTTGCTGCATGGCCAAACGCGTGTACGCCGGGTTCAATACTGCCCACACGACGCCGCGACCGTTGGCCTCGCTGATCAGTCGGTAGAAACGATCGTTGCGCAGCAGGCCCTCCTCGCTCCCGAAGCGCACCTCGATGAGTTTCTCGATGCTCTCGCGGTGGCCGAAGGCGGCGGTGTTGGAGTCGAGGAAAAGGAAGAACAAATCACTCGGGCCTATGCCACTCCCAAAAGCGTACAGCGTGAAGCCGCGGAAGGTGCTGGTGGGCAGCTTCTGTTTCCGGAAATAGGCCTCCGCGGACGTGGGCGCGAATTGGCCGAGCGCAACGCCCACGATTTGTTCCCCGGTCGGAACGGACACGTTATTCTGGCTGCCCCCTTTCGAGGTCGCCGTGGGGATGGAGGCCCAGGCTACCTCCTCCACCTGCGTATTGGGATCGATTCCGGCGGAGGCCAAGAACTGCTCGAACAACCGGAAGCGACTGGGCAGCATTTGCTCCTTCAGTTGCGGAAACCACTTGAACTGCCGCGCCTTCTTTAGGTCGGCATAGGTGAACTCCCCGACCTCCTTGGGAAACAGGCCGATGATGTCCGTGCCCAGCGTCCCGGCGCGGCTCACCACGGGCAGCGAGATCACTGCTAGGAGTGCAAAGGCGAAAACTCGTCTGACCTTCACGTGGCACCTCAAAGTGTGCGCGGGACGCAGCTCAGC
>DATFXF010000348.1:0-2729 GCA_035258565.1 Candidatus Acidiferrales bacterium | reverse complement strand
CATGGTCTACTCCTGGCAAAAAATGCAGTGGACGTCTTTGACGTGGTAAAGCTTGGCGCATCCACCGCGAGTTGAGAGCGATTGATAAAGACTGGCCGCCAAAAGCATTCCTAGCGGAGGGGCGATGAAATAAATCCACAGCCCGGTCACGTCGCCGGCAGCGAGGGCGGAGCCGAAGGTGCGCGCCGGATTCATGCTCATTCCAGAAAACGGCGCCTCGAAAGCGATGTACACCGCGACGAGGGCGCCCGCGCATAGGCCCGCATAGCTTGCGAATTTGGAGCTCGATACAAGCAGCACAGCGAGCATCAAGATGGCCGAAATGGCAGCCTCGGCGGCGAACGCCACAACAATGCCATTCATCCCCGGGGCGGTCACGACGAAATTGGGAGGCTGATGCGCAAGCCTGGCGCCTAAAAACGCCCAAGCAATCAACACTCCGGCAACGCCTCCACTGAACTGCGCCAGGACGTAGAATATCGCGTCGGGAAATTTGATCCGGCCGAGCCTCAGGAAGGCAAGAGTGACCGAGGGATTGATGTGAGCTCCGGACTTCTTGCCCCAAGGCGAGTAGATGATCGCCACCGCGGTCAGCCCCATGGCAGATCCCATCAGCGCCCGTCGGGCAAATTCATCACCAAGGAGTTGGCGAACCACAGAATCAGGATGCTCGAGGATGACTGCAAACAGACACGCCGAGATCATGAATGTCGCCAGACCTCCCGCCTCCATCAAATACAAACGCCAATGCGATCGGAGGGCGGACATCATCGAGCGGCTCCGCTCGACAACTCAGATGTTTTCGCACCGGAACGACTCAAGGGCAGCTCGGCTGTCTGCTGAGCGGTCGCCAGATCCACTCTCAGCAAGTGGAGCATCTCGGCGACACTCCAAGCCTGCGCTGGCGCACCGACGGGGCGATAGGGAGGCTCGGCTTCGAAGATCTCCGATATCGTGCCCAGGCATGCATCGGCGAGGTGATCTTCAAGTCCACGCAGGAGGCTTCGGCAATGCGCCACATTCGCGGCACTGTTCCCAAACGCGCGCAGGTAGGCGCGGATAAAGGGGCCCAGCAGCCAAGGCCAAACGGCGCCTTGATGATACGCGCTGTCTCGCTCTACGACTCCGCCTCGATAGTGAGGCAAGTAGCCCGGATCTTCTGGGGCGAGAGTTCGCAAGCCGAGCGGAGTGAGCAGAGCCGCCTCCGCCGCCCGCACCACCGCGACCCTTTTGGCCAGCGCAAGCAACGGGAATGGCAAGCTCACCGCAAAGAGTTGATTCGGGCGTAGCTTCGAATCAGGGCCAGTCGGAGTGAGCACGTCGTATAGACACTTGCGTTCTTCGTTCCAGAAGCCCGCCTCGAACGAGCGCTTCACGACCGCCGAATCACGGCCGTAGGCGGCGGCGTCCTCCCGCTCGTTCAAGGAATTCGCCCATTGTTCCATCAACTTCAGAGCGTTGTAATAGAGCGCGTTCACCTCCACGGGTTTGCCGTGTCGCGGGGTGATAACGCGCCCGTCCACCTTGGCATCCATCCAAGTCAGCTGCGTTCCTTCTCCGCCGGCAATGAGCAGCCCATCGGATTCATCCACACGGATTCCGTGGTGCGTGCCGCGCCGATGCCAGGTAAGGATTGACTTCGCCGCAGGATAAAACTCCTCGCGCAGGAAGTTTGCGTCTCTGCTCGCTTGCAAGTAGGCGTTCGCCGCTTGAAACATCCAGAGTGTCGCATCGGCGGTGTTGTATTCAGGGCGCTCGCCGCGATCCGGGAAACGGTTGGGAATCAGCCCCTGGTCGAGGTGCTGCAAAAAGCCGCGGATTACCTGCCGCCCCTGGTCGAGCAGGCCGCGAGCCAACAGCAATCCTGGGAGCGCGAGCATCGTGTCCCGGCCCCACTCGGTAAACCACGGGTAGCCCGCGATCACGGTTGGCTTTCCATCCGCGCGCGTGACGATGAATTGATCCGCCGCAGCGGACAGGCGCCCGATGGTTGCGTCCGAGGACGTCGCCCGCCGTCGCGAGCGCTCGGACCGTTCCAGCCGTTCCACGGTTACGCCATCAAAGCCACGATCGTCCTCAAACGAGGCGACAATCCAGGCCGACGCCTCGGGAGACAGCTGGAGGTGAATCGTGCCCATCCGATAGAGATCTTCCCGGAAGTCGAGGCCGCGATTCAGCTCTTCTAAGTATTCGGTGTTGTAATGCCAGGCCCCGTTTCGTTCGAAAGGTATCCTGGCGTCGACGTATCGCAGATGCAGCTCGGGCATCCCTGGATAAGGGCGAATGCTCAGCGTTCGAATTCCGCGCCGCTCGTCTTCGCGAACGGAAGTATCGAAGCTGGAATTCGACTTGCCGAGCGAGTGGTAGTCGCGAAACGCCAGAAATGGATGTACCCGGAGGCGGCACGGCCGCGTGCATCGGTATTGAACGACGACCGTCTGTTCGCCGTGGACGAGAAAGATTTTCTTTTGGAGGCGTGCGCCGCCAACGTCGAAGGTCCAGATCGGGAACGGATCGAGCCGAAACTCGACGAGGTGCCGAAACCCGGTCGGGTGAAGCGCGCCCGGATACTGGTTGGTGCCCAGGGCGACGTCGACTCCCTCGATCGCGGCCGTCTCATCGAGCTTGGACAAGATGAGGAACCGCTCGACGGGAGGATGAAGCGAGGCGATGAGCAAACCGTGATAGCGGCGGGTGTTGGCACCGGAGACGGTTCCCATCGCAAACCC
>DATFXF010000347.1:0-2384 GCA_035258565.1 Candidatus Acidiferrales bacterium | reverse complement strand
TCCCATTTCTCGAAGGCATCTTTGTTCCAAGGAGTGGGAACTGGAATTCGCTCGGAGAGCAAAGACTGCCACTTCAGATGCTTGAGGCTCTGCACCGAGGTGACATTGGGCTCCCACGGCTCGGGGCGCGCGGCCACGCTTTCGTACGCGCTTTCGGACGTGAAGTACTCGTCCGCCAGCCCCGCCAGGTGATGCCCGAATTCGTGGACGAACAGGTACGGCGCCCACTGTGAGTCGGCGGCCGCGGTGCTGTAGAGGTTGAAAATCCCTCCTCCGCCGTAGGTCCGCCCGTTCACCAGGATCACCACCGCATCGTAGGGCGCGTTCGACGCCACCTCTCGAAAAGCTCGGTTGTCGAACGTCAGGATGTAGCGCTCCGAGCGAAAGGCGTCGTAGGTGGCCCCGATCGGGCTGCGCGCGTGAATCCCCAGCGAGGGCCGAGAGATTCCCGGTTCCGCCGAAGCAGGACAGAGGCCCCAGACGTTGAAGGCCTCCCGCCGTCCCTTGAACGGTGCCACCTTGAACAACACCTCCGAGAGCCGCCGCATGTCGCCCTCGCACTTGGCGCGCTGCGAGGCGGAGTAGCCATCGCCCAAAAGCAGGACATCCAACTTCTCGGACGGGGGTCCGTGGCTTTCGACGGTGATTAACGCTCCAGCGGATGGAGGGGGGGAGGGGTCTACGAAGATGTCCGCCGGGTCCGCGATCAGGGACCACTTCTCGCGAAACGCGTTGTCGATCGGGTCCCGCTTCTTGACCAAAATCTGAACCGGCTTGCTGGGGAGCGGAAACCGGAGCGACTCATGGAAGGTCCGAAATCGCTCTTTCGCTTCGGGGGTGAGCTCCCACTCACCGTAGATGGAAGAGTAGCCGCGCGAATACAGAACCTGGTTGGTGTCGCGGTCGCGAACTTCGAAGAAGTACTTCCCGAGGTTGGTATCGTCGATGGGCTGCAGGGGATTGCCAGGCCAGGGCAGAGGCTCGATGACCAACCGATCGAGGCTGAAGCGCTCCTCGGCGGCGTTGCCGGTGTGAAAGTAGTCGACTCGAAAGGTCTTCGGCGCCGTGGCCGCAGTCAGCGCTACCGCCAGAATGGAAAGTCCACCGCTCATGGCCGGATGGTACAGAAACCCGCTCGATAGACGACAAAAACCTCCCTGTATGCCTAGGTCGCTGTGGCGATGGGCCCGCACCCACCTCGTTGTGTTAAGACCACAAGTCCCACTTGGGGGGTTGCACAAAGCTGGTAGATTACACACCGTTAGGTGTCGAGGGCGGTGGGCGTTGGGTTTGCAGGGGTGAGTACAGCGTGAATTGCGTTGTCTGCGTGGCGGCGTTGTCGGCGGTGCTTGCCTCACCCCCCTTGGGCGATGGGCCCTTGGCCTTGGGCATGCCCGCGTCGTCCTCCCCCCCGCTCCTGGATGGCTCGATTACGTCGGTCCTGCGGCGAAATTGGGGCGTGCTGCACAGTTGGGGCGGCTGGAACGTGACCCCCTGGCTCCGACTGCGAGTTGAATCGAACGGGGGCGCGCACGCGGAAGGGGCTCTCGAAGTCTCTTTCATTCCCTGTCACACGGCTGTACGGCCGGCCTTGACCCTGGAGCGAGGCAGCGGCTGGTCGGTCCTGGCGGGACGCCAACGGGCAAACAAGATAACTGATATTTCAGGCCCGAACCGTAGCTTTACCTACTACTACGACGCCGCGTACCTCGGCGCGGAGATGACCACCCGCTGGTTCGACGTGTCGCTCAACCTCGGAGTGAATCGCGCTCAGATGTCCGGGTCCAACTTCCAGACAGCCCTCCAGGGCTCGTTCAGCCCAGACGCTGGGCAGATCGGACCGGCCGGCAGACTCGCCTTCCTCGTTCGACTCTGAGACGGTCTCAGCGCCGGACCTGTCCCGCTCCAAGGACGACGAACTTTTCGGTCGTCAGCTCGCGTAGCCCCATCGGTCCATAGGCGTGGAGCTTCGAAGTCGAGATGCCCATCTCTGCCCCCAGACCCAATTCGCCTCCGTCGTTGAAGCGGGTGGACGCGTTCCAGAGCACGCACGAGGCATCCACCTCCTGAAGGAAGCGGTCGGCGTTTTGTCGATTCGCGGTGACGATCGCGGCGGTGTGATGGGACCCGTATTGGGCGATGTGCGCCAAGGCGTCGCCGAGCGAGGGCACGGTGCGGACCGCCAAGATCAGATCCAGGAACTCGGTGCGGTAGTCGGATTCGACGGAGGCGGAGCACGGGATTGCCTCTCTCTCCAGCGCCGCCGCGGAAGCGGGATCGGCGCGCAATTGGACCCCGCCGTCGCGAACCAAACGCCGCGCGACATTGGGCCAGCCATCGCCGAGCACCCACTGCCGATGCAAAAGGAGCGTCTCCAGCGCGTT
>DATFXF010000346.1:0-16341 GCA_035258565.1 Candidatus Acidiferrales bacterium | reverse complement strand
GGCCCTGGTTGCGCCAGGTGGCCGCCGAGGAGCTGGCGAAATTCCAGGATGTGGCTTCGGTGGCCGAGAAGCTCACGGCCGTCTTTCAGAAGGACAAAGCCTACCGCGTGCGCGCCGCGGCGCTCGCCTCCTACGGGCAAGTGAAACCTTCGAGCGGGCTGGCGCTGCTCGAGAGCGCGGCAGCCACCGATTCGCCTGACGACCGCCTGCGCGTGGCAGCCCTGCGCGCCATGGGCACGCTGGGCGACGACAAGGCCGTGCCGCTCTTGCTCAACTGGTCGGCGACCGGCAAGCCCTTCCCGGTGCGAGCCGCGGCCATCACGAGCCTCGGGCATCTCGCCCGTAAGAACAAGGAGATCACGCGGCGCCTGCTCCCGTACCTAGCGGAGACCTATGGTGGGGTGCGTGCAGCCACAATCGCAGCACTCAACGAGCGTGCTGACCCGGAGGCGATTCCCGCGCTTGAGGCTCTGCTCGGAAGCAGCGAATTGAGCGAAGGGCAGGAGGCGATTGCCCGCGCCGCAGTGGACCGGCTGCGGGCGCTTGCTGGGGCAGGCGAGAAGTAATCGCTGGCCCGCGACTCCGATCGCTCAGGCTCTACCGGGCGAGCAAGATGCGCAAGTCGCGAAGGTTGTTGCCCGTGGGCCCGGTCTCGATGGCGTCGCCGAGCTTCTCGAAGAAAGTATAGGAGTCGCTGCGGCGGAAGAAGTCTCCGGGATCGAGGCCAGCGCCGCGCGCCCGAGACAGTGTCTCGCCATCGGCAACAGCGCCGGCGGCGGGGCTTGAGCCATCGATACCGTCCGTACCCGCGCTGAGCACAGCAATTCTCTCCCCCGCGATTTTCTCGACGCAATAGAGAACGAAGGCGGAATTGCGCCCGCCAACGCCGTCGCCGGTGACCGGCGAGCTCACTTCGCCGTCGGCAAGCAACGCTACGGGGGACGCGGGATGCTCCCGTTTGAGTTTACCCAGCTCGGTGAGAAGGAAGTCGCCGGCCTTCTCCAGCGGCCAATCATCGGTGGAGTTGTCGCAGACGGTGACACAACCGGCGGCCTCGGTTGCGCGATGCGCATGGTGAAAGAGGTCATCGAGACCCAGCACAACCTGGAACCATGCGCGGCGGAAGGCAGGGTGGTCCGGCTTGGGCGTTTCGGGTAACGCCTCGCGATGCGCAAACTTCGCGCGGATCGCTGGCGGCAGCTTCGGCATCAACCCGTACCGCTCGGCCACGCCCACCGCGTCAGCCACCGTTGTTGGGTCGGGCAGCGTCGGCCCGGAAGCCAGCGCTGACTCGCGCCCTTCCGGAACGTCACTCACGCCGAGGGTGATTTTCATCGCGCTGGGCGCAGCGGCCGCCAGTCGCCCACCCTTCACCGCCGAGAGATGTTTTCTAACTGCGTTGATCTCGTCAATCCGTGCGCCGCACGTGACCAGCAGCCGATTGAGCGTCTGAAAATCTTCGAGCGTAACGTCCGGGTGAAGCGGCTGCTCGACCAGGGCCGAGCCTCCGCCCGAGAGAAGGAAGAAAATCAGCGTGCGTTCATCACAGGTCCGAAGCAGGTCCAAGATGGCGCGGCCCGCGGCAAAGCTTCCCGCATTCGGCACGGGGTGGCCAGCCAGGAAGGCGCGAAAGCCTTCGAGCGGCTGCGGCGCCGGCGTTGGGGCGACGACAATTCCTTCGGCGCGGAAGTCGGGCGCGAGCACCTCGAGCAGGCCCGCGACCATCGCGAAAGAGGCCTTGCCGAAGGCGACCACTCGGATGCGCTCAAACTGCGCGAGATCCACGGTCGCTTCCCCACAGCGAATCCGTGTCCCGATTCGCGCGAGCTTCCGCCGCAAGGTCGCCGGGATATCAATCGCCGCGAGCGTCTCACGAAAAATATGTCGGGCCAGTCGCTTGAGGTCGGCCACTTTGGTTTACGCCTTCTCGAGAGCAGCGACGCCGGCGCGGGCCACATCGGTATCCTGGTCTTCGGTGCCGCTGCTGACGCCGATGGCGCCGATGCATTGACCATCCACGAGAAGCGGGATGCCGCCGCGGATAGGCGTTTGACGAGCGCGGCTTCCAATGGCCAGTCCGAGTGAGAGCACTAGGTTGGGGGTATCACCTTGCATCGCTGGCCCCGTCGGCGTGCGGCGCATGGCGGCGGATTCCGCCTTGGTGATGGCGATTTGAACCGAAGAGATCTTGGCCCCGTCCATGCGCGCGAAGGCGAGCAGATGTCCGCCATCATCGACGATGGCAATATCCATCGGCACGCCGATTTCGGCGGCACGACGTTCGGCAGCCCCGAGCACGGCACGAGCCCCCTCGAGCGTCAGCCTTGGAGTGTTGCGAGTTACCAGTGGCATGGGATTCTCCTTCGAGCGAGGTGCGCCGGCTGGGCCTGCGGGTCGCCGGCCAGCCGGGGTTCACCCCCTCAGCGGCCCCCCCGAGCCGAGGGCCTCGGGGTTGACCAGATTGGGGGGCCGGCGTCCGCTGAACACGGCAATGACGTTCTCCGCCGCCATACAGGCCATTCTTGTGCGCGTCTCGAGCGAAGCGGAAGCCATGTGCGGCGCCAGAACCACGTTCGTCCGCCGCAGCCCCGGATGGATGAACGGTTCGTTCTCAAAAACGTCGAGGGCCGCGCCAGCGATCCGTCCCGTTTCGAGAGCGGCAACAAGTGCGGCCTCGTCCACGACCGGCCCGCGCGAGGCATTAATGAGAAAGGCGGTGCGCTTCATCTTGTTGAGTTCGGCCGCCGAGATCAGGCCGCGCGTCTCGGGCATCAGGGGAACATGGAGCGTCACAAAATCGGCCTCCGCGAGAACCTGATCGCGTTCGACGAAAACCGCGTTCAGCTCCCTTTCGATCTCGGCCGGTGCGCGCACCGCATCGTTGTAAATCACGCGCATGCGGAAGCCTAGGGCGCGGCGCGCCACCGCTCGCCCGATGCGGCCAAAGCCTAGGATGCCGAGGGTCTTGCCCCAGACATCCGCGCCGCAGAGCTGATCGAGGTCCCATCCCTTCCACGCGCCGGAGCGAGCAAGCTGGTCGCCTTCCAGCACGCGCCGCGCCACCGTCATCAGCAGCAGCCAGGCAAAATCGGCGGTCGTTTCATCCAGCACCCCAGGGGTGTTGGTGACCACGACCTTGCGGCGTGTGCAGGCGGGAACATCCACATTGTCGTAACCCACTGCCACGTTGGCTACGACCCGCAGCTTCGGCGCCGCCTCGAGCAGTCCTTCATTGATTTTCTCTGTGAGCAGGCAGATCAGACCTTCCTTGTCCGCCACGCGCCCGAGAAGCTCGGCGCGCGGCGGCCTCTCCGGGCCATCCCAATACTGCACTTCGAACCGCTCCTTCAAAAGCTGTCGTGCTGGCTCAAAAAGCGGGTGCGTCGAATAGATTTTCGGTTTGCTCATCAAAACCTCGAAATGTGCCCGGGAGAGTAGCACAGAAGCTCGATCTCTCCGGCAGGAAATGACCCTGCGGCGGCCAGCGCAACCGGGCTGCGTTGACTCCGCCTTGAGGCGACGATTATAGTGACTGGAGAATCGCGCTTCCACCAGGACATGAACGAGAGAATCGTCCGCGCGTTCGAACAGCTTCTCAGCCCGGAAGGCGTGCTGTGGAAGCCGGAGGATCTCCACCTCTACGAATACGACGGATCGGTCGAGCAGGCGCGCCCGGACGGTGTCGTGTTTCCCCGCTCGACGCGCGACGTCGTAGAGATCGTGCGACTCGCTAATCGCTTCGACGTGCCGCTCGTGGGCCGCGGAGCCGGCACAGGGCTCTCGGGCGGAGCGCTGGCGCGGGAGGGCGGAATCTTGATGGTCTTTTCGAGAATGAACCGCATCCTGGAGCTTGACTTCGAAAACCAGCGCGCCGTCGTCCAACCCGGCGTGGTAAACCTGGACCTGACCCGTGCCGCCGAGCACGCGGGACTCTATTTCGCGCCTGACCCCTCGAGCCAGAAGGCATGCACGATCGGTGGGAACGTCGCCGAAAACGCCGGCGGGCCGCACACGCTCGCCTACGGCGTCACCTCGAACCATGTCACCGGGTTGGAGCTTGTCTTGCCCGAGGGCAACGTGGTCCGCGTGGGCGGCAAGGCCGTGGAATCACCGGGCTACGACCTGACCGGCCTGCTGGTGGGCTCGGAGGGCACGCTCGCGATCGTGACCGAAATCACCGTAAGACTTTCGCGGCTGCCCGAGGCGGTGAAAACTCTGCTCGCCGTGTATGACACGGTGGACGAGGCAACGGAAACCGTGGTCGAGCTCACCGCCCGAGGGATTACTCCGGCCGCGTGCGAGATGCTGGACGGCTGGACGCTACGCGTGGTCGAGGATTACATCCACGCCGGCTTTCCAGTCGAGAGCGCTGCGGTGCTGCTGATCGAGGTCGAAGGGCTGAGCGAAGCGGTCGAAGTGCAGGTGGAGGAGATTTCCGAGGTCTGCCAGATACACCGTGCGCGCGAGATCCGCCGGGCGCGGAATGACCAAGAACGCGACCTGCTCTGGAAGGGACGCAAGAACGCCTTCGGAGCGATCGGGCGCATCTCGCCGAGCTACTACGTCCAGGACGGGGTGATCCCGCGGACGAAACTTTCCGTGACGCTGCGGCGCATTGACGAGATCGGAAGAAGCCTCGGCTTCCAGATCGGCAACATTTTTCACGCCGGTGATGGCAATCTGCATCCCATTATCCTATTTGACCAGCGCGACAAAGCACAATTCGAGCGGGCGGTTATGGCGGCCAATGAGATTATGAAGTTCTGTGTGGAGATGGGCGGGGCACTCACCGGCGAGCATGGTGTGGGCATGGAGAAGAACGAGCTTATGCCGCTGATGTACACCGAGGCCGATCTCGATCTCATGCGGCGCGTGCGCAGCGCCTTCAACCCCTCCGGTCGGCTGAACCCGGGTAAAATTTTTCCCCTCGGCAAGGGATGCGGCGAAATCCGCGCCCGACCCCTGCCCGTGGCCGCTGACCGCCCCGCATGAGGGTATCCGCGACAGCGCCTTGGACGCGCCTGGAAGGAATTGTTGGCGCCGGACATATGTTGACTCGTCCGGCCGAGCTGCAAGGCTACGCCGTTGATGGCCTAGAACCAGTGGCCGCGGTCCTGCCCGGCTCGGCGGAGGAGGTGGGGGAGGTGGTCCGCCTCGCCGCGGCGGAGAAGCTGGCGGTCATCCCGGTTGGGGGGCGCACGAAACTGGGGGTGGGCGCCCCACCCCGACGATACGACGTGGCCATGGACGTGACGCGCCTCGGCCGCGTGCTCGCCTACGATCCCGGCGACCTGACGCTCGGCGTCGAGGCCGGCATCCGTTTTCGAGAGCTGGACAAAGTCCTTGCGGTCGAGAAGCAGTTTGTGCCCTTGATGCCACCGTTCGCCGAGCGGGCCACCATCGGCGGCGTTCTGGCGACCAACTCGAGCACGCCATTGCGGCACGCATACGGTTCGGCGCGAGACTACGTGCTGGGCATGGAGTTTGTCACCGGCGAAGGAAGGTGTGCCAAGAGCGGCGGCCGAGTGGTGAAAAACGTGAGTGGCTATGATCTGCACAAGTTGATGATCGGCGCGCTCGGAACGCTTGGAGTCATCACCCGCGTGAACTTCAAGACCTTTCCTTTGCCTCGCGCGCAAACCACTTTTGTTGCCTCGTTTGCCCAGGCCAAAGAAGCTCTCGGACTCTGCCACACGATCGCCAAATCGCCGTTGCAGCCGCGCCTGGTGGAGGTTGTGGATCCGAACGCGGCGGAGCTCCTACGAGGCAGCGGGGGATTATCGCCGGCGCGATGGCCCTTGGGGGCTTGGTCGGTCGTCGTGGCCGCGGCGGGAGACGAACGCGTCGTCGAGCGACACCGGATCGACCTCTCGCGCATGGCGCAGGAAGCGCACGCGCTCAGTTTCCTGGCTCTGAGCGAACAGGAGAGACAGGGGCTCCTCGCTTGCATCCGCGAATTCCCAAGGCACATCACGAACTTCACTCCAGCGGCGACACTGTTCCGAACGACCATCCTGCCGACGCGCATGGCCGTACTCGTCGAGCGTACGCGCCAGGTCGCCGAACATAACCACCTTCCCCTGGCGACGCTCGTGCGCGCGTCGGGCATCGTTTTCTGCGCGCTTGTGCCGCCGACGCTCGACGGGGAGACACTCACCCGGCTCGCGCAGGCGGCTAGAGAATTGTTCCACACCATCGCGAGCAGCGAGATCAATGGACGTGCTCTGATCGAGTGCGGCCCGACGGAGCTGAAGCAGCAGGTCAACGTCTGGGGCCCCGCCCGCGATGACCTAACGCTGATCGAGCGGCTGAAACAGGCCTTTGATCCGCAGGGAATCCTCAGCCCTGGTCGCTTTCTGGGAGGCATCTAGCGAATGGCCACGGCGGAGCTCTCGAGCCCCGGAGCGGTGAGCGGCTTCACCGGCAATGACAAGCCCGCCTACCAGGACTACGCGCGCTGCATCCATTGCGGGCTTTGCCTGAACCAGTGCCCGACCTATCGCCTCTGGGGACTCGAGGCTGACTCACCGCGCGGGCGCATCCGGCAGATGCTGCTGGTGGATCAGGGCCAGCTCGAGCTAGGCCCATCGTTTGTTGAGCACATTGACCGCTGCCTCGATTGCCGCGCCTGCGAGACGGCCTGCCCCTCGGGCGTCGAGTATGGAAAACTGGTGGAGGCCGCGCGAGCGCAGATTGAATTGAACTTCCGCCGGCCTCCCCTCTCGCGATTCGTGCGAGGGCTCGTTTTCCGTCATCTGCTTCCCTACCCGAGTCGGATCGCCGCCCTGGGCAAGCTCGTGCGCTTCTACCAGCGTTCCGGTTTGCAGGCGCTGGCGCGAGGCTCGGGCTCCCTCCGCCTCCTCGGCCTTGAGCAGCGCGAGCGGCTCTTACCGAGGATGGATGACGAATTCTTCTTCTCGCGCCTCGGCCGAACATTTCCCGCACAGGGGCGTCGTCGGGCGCGTGTGGCGCTGTTTGCCGGATGCCTGGCGCAGGTCAGCTTTTCGACGCTCAATGACGCCACGATCCGCCTGCTCACCACCAATGGCTGCGAAGTCGTGGTGCCGCAGGAACAACGCTGCTGCGGGGCGCTGGCTGCTCATGCGGGCGTGCGGGACGTCGCCCGACAGCTCGCACGCCGCAATCTGGATCTCTTCCTGCGGGACGAATTCGACGCGGTGGTCACCAATGCGGCCGGCTGCGGCTCTACCCTTAAGGAATACGAGCAGCTCTTTCCGGCCGAAGATCCGGCGCAAGAGCATATGCACCTGTTCCGCCGGCGCGTGCGGGACATCAGCGAGTTTCTCGCTGACATCGGGATGGTGTCGCCCCTCAAAGCGGTGTCGCTGCGCGTGACCTATCAGGATTCCTGCCACCTGCTCCACGGACAGAGAATTCGCGAGGCGCCGCGCAAGCTGATCCGAGCGGTGCCCGGCGTCGAGCTGGTCGAGATGCCGCTCGCAGACCTCTGCTGTGGCTCGGCCGGCGTTTATAACGTCATCCAGACGCAGGCGTCCATGGACTTGCTGGCTGAGAAGATGAAACATGCTCGTTCGACTGGCGCGCAGGCGATTGTGACCGCAAACCCCGGCTGCATCCTGCAACTCCGCGCGGGGGCCACCCTCCACGACACAGGGCAGGAAGTGCTGCACGTGGTCGAGTTACTCGATCGCGCCATGGGCTCCACCCGAGCGTAGGTAGGCGCACCACAAATGGGAACCTCTCCGAGGCGAGGCCGCAGGCGCGATCCGCCTCGAAGGAAAACATCGACTCTATTTTTCGCCGATAAGGTAGCGACAGCCCGCGGGACCCATTCTGGCCGCATGCACTCTTCCCGGAGGGACATCACACCGTTCACCGGGCCGGAAGGTACGCGTCCGGCCATCCATGGTGAGAGTCATTTCGCCTTCGAGGATGATGTGCGCGGTCTCGGTGGGGTGCGTGTGTTCAGGATAGTAGGCGTGTGGGCGGTCTTGCCAGACATAGGAATGGGAGAAGCCTTCCTCGCGAAGCTGTTTTTCGAGTGCCTTGACGTCCATAGCCGAATAGAACCTCCAGGCCCGAGTAGGAATAGCTCAGTCCAAGATAGGCCATGGCCAGCTTGGGGTCCAATCGCAGAGCCTGGTGAAACGACCGCGCAGCTTCGATCCACACAAAGGAATAAAGATACGCGAGGCCCTGATCGTAAAAGCCTTGCGCCTCGGGTGAGGAAGTCGTGACCGGCTCGTGAACCCGACCGATGCCCGGCCGTAATTTGACTGGCTGTTCGAGGATTTCGCGCGGCACGTAGCCGATGACCTCTTGTCCCGCGTGGCCTTCGTGCTGCGCACAAGCCTGCGGCAGCGACAGAAAGAGCCAGAGACAAATGAAGCTGGATGTGAAAGTGCGCCGCAATCGAACCCCTGGCAAGAGAGAATAGCACAGAGGTTCGATCGGCATGGAGCGGCACTCGGCTAGCGAGCATCGACCGGCTCGAAAAGCTTGGCCGCGACGCGCGTGACCAGCCGGCGCGGTGCGAGTCGCTGGCCCAGCACACCGAGAAGATTGCCGACGCCAGAGATCACCGAGCTTTTCCCCTTGGCCAAAGCTTCGAGACCCACCCGGGCGACCTTCTCCGCGGACTCCGGATGCCCTTGGGTTCGCTCGGGCTGGCCGGCGGCGTACCGGAATTCGGTTTCCGTGGACCCTGGGCAGAGCGCCGAGACGCGGATGCCGTAGCGCCGCACCTCCTCCGCGAGCGCCTCGGCAAATAGCAGATCGAACGCTTTCGTGGCCGCGTAGGTCGTGATGTAAGGCACACCCTGAAAGCCGGCTGTAGAGGCAACGATCAGGATGTCGCCGCGGCGGCGCTCGATCATCGGCGGAAGGTAGAGATGCGTCAAGTGAATTACGGCAGAGATGTTCACTTGCACCATCTCGAGCTGGCGCGCCAGCTCGATCTTGAAGAACTCTCCGTAGGCGCCAAAGCCGGCATTATTCACCAGCAATTCAATGTTGATTCCCTTCTGCTGCGTGAAAGTGAAGAGCTCGTCGGGTGCCCTAGGCCGCGCCAGATCGGCGGCGAAGACCTCGACCTGCACGCCGTACTTGGTGTTGAGGTCCGCCCGAAGCTGCTCGAGCCGTTCGCGACGGCGCGCCGTCAGCACGAGGCTCGCTCCGCCCCCAGCGAGCTGCTGCGCCAGCGCCCGGCCGATTCCCGCGCTCGCGCCTGTCACCAAGACCCACTTGCCCCGCCAGTCATCCATCGCGCCTCCTCGCTGCGTCGGGCAACCATTGTAGTCCTTCTCTAGCTTGGCTGTGACGTGCCAGCCCGCTCCGGGCCCGCGGGGCGGGCGGCAAGGACCCGGCGGGCAACGAGCTCACGGGATTGTGCTAGGATGCGCGCAGAAGAAAGGGAAGAGGCCGAAGCCAGCGCCGCGGTGAGGCAATATGGAATTGAAAAGCGTGCGGATGGAAATTCCCGAGGGTGCAAACCTGATCCTGGGGCACTCGCACTTCATCAAGACCGCGGAAGACTTGTACGAGGCCATCGTGAACACAGTGCCTGCGGCCAGGTTCGCGATCGCCTTCAACGAAGCATCCGGGCCATGCTTGGTGCGCGTAGAGGCGAACGACGATGAGTTGCGCCGGGCGGCCATCGCCAACGCCCAGGCGATTGGCGCCGGACACCTGTTCGTGGTGCTGCTCCGGCAGGCCTACCCCATTAACGTGCTCGGGCGGATCCAAGCGAGCTTTGAGGTTTGTTCCATCTTCTGCGCCACGGCTAATCCCCTCGAGGTCATTGTCGCCGAAAGCCCCCAGGGCCGGGGCGTACTGGGAGTGATCGACGGGTCGTCGCCCAAGGGAGTCGAAGGACCCGAGGACGTGAAACACCGCAAGGAATTTCTCCGCAAAATCGGCTACAAGCTTTGAAGCGCTTGAGGAGAGCAAGCAGCAGTGCGGGCAAATGGGGTGGCTCAGTTGCTGATCGAAATCGCGAAGCACACGACGCCACCTTAGAACGGAGAAGCGAGGCGGGTGTGTGCGCTAGCGCGGTTTTGGGCGGCTCATTCCATACCGCGCCCGAAATTGTTAGCAAGCTCGGTGAACTGCTTCAAAAAGTCAGCGCTCACGTTAGCAGGGTACGACAAGTGAATGTAAAGATAAACGTCCTGCTTGGGCGAATACGGGGCCATCACCAGAAGCTTGAAGTAGCGCTTGTCGAAGGTCTGTGGCACCACCGCTGCACCCTCATATTTTCCCTTCCGTAGCTCGATGTCGCACAGAATTCCGCCGGGCTTCGGCCCTCGCGTCTCCCATGGGTCTTGCCACTCGCCCGTCTTCAGCGGCTCGTGGACAATGAAAACCCGCGTGTCGTGCTCGAAGTGAATCTTGTCTTTCAGCAAATGTGACGTGGCCTTGGGGTAGTACCTGCGGAAAAGCGTCTGAAGCTCCGAGTAATAACGCTTGAGCAGCGGATTCTGGAAAGGCTCTTCATCAGTTCCGCTGGTTGGTGCGGCGGTAAGCGCAGAAATGAACAATACGACAAGCAGCAAAGACTTGTGTCTAGTCGTGTTCACGATGTTGATGGCATCCTAGCCGCTGAACGGCGCGGATAAGCTCGGAAGGCCGCAGTTCTCTCACGGTAGAGTTCTTCAAGACCCTCTGCTCCAAGAAGCTTCTGGCGCTCGGGAGCCAAGAGTAGCAAACGCCTGCTCAACCTGCGAGTCAATGATATGGCTAGGGAAGCGCACGACATGCGATCACCGCTAGGGTGTCAACGCGTAAACCCGCATTTCCATTTTGAAGGTTGCACGCGAATCTTCCAGGGCTATCCGTCATCTGTATTTGTGCGGGTTTGAGCGCGCTCACAACGTTGAGGAGGTTCATACCCAATGGGTGAAGAACAAAACCGGCCCTTTCACCTCTCCTTCAACGCCTCTCTCAAGGTCGAGTTCCAAGGTTCCCGCGGGACCTCGGATGGCGGCCTGATCCTGGCGCGCGAACTTGACGAGCGCCTCGGGTTCGGAGAGTTGATCGAACGGCTTCTGACGGACTCCCGCCGTGGGAAGAATACGCAGTTTCCCTTCGCCGACCTGCTGCGACAGTCGGTGTACAGTCGTTTGGCGGGGTACGAGGATGTTAACGATGCCGAGCGGCTGTGCCACGACCCGACCTTCCGGCTGATCGGCTCCGAAAAGATTTGGGATCGAGGGGCGGCCCTGACTTCACGGTTGCAGACCTTTGAGACCGAGATGCTGGCTGCGGAGGAGAACTTCGTAATGGTGCAACGCCTTCGCCGCGCTCACCACCGGAGTCAGTCGAGAGTGGGTGGCCCAGAAGTACCAACGCCGAAAGTAGTCCGCCGCCCGCTGGGCGTAGCGATAGGTCCAGAATTGGCGCAGCGATTCCTTGATCGCCCAGGCCCGCCCGGTTTTCAGATTCGTGCCTTTGACCGCCTGAAACTCCGCTCGACGCCACTCCGGTACGTTCTCTTCGTTAGCCAACCAGAGATGCTTGGTTCCTTTCAGCCGTGCATCGCCTCGCTCCAGCAGAACCTTGTGCTCCTGCCGGCGAACCTTGTCCACGGCCCAGTTGACGGTGCGCAGCACCTAGCTTGCGACTATTGTGAATAAAGCCTTAATACTCTATAACCCAATTCAAGTTGCCTTGCCCTAGCAAGCGTAAGTTGCTTGGGCTGGAGATTGAAGCCGACACTAGGGGTTAGCAGGAGTATTCGGCGCAAGGTGTGCGCGTCCGCTTGTTGAGGGGAAGAAACCCGCTTAAGATGAACGCGTGGCAGTGATGACTTGTATCGTGCGCGGCGCCGGCCCTGTTCTTGGCCCCGTTCTTCTCATTGGAATTGGCGTCATGTTTGTGTGGTGGGGGATATCCGGTAGCAGACCTTCTTCGACCTCCTCGGATTGGAACGAATCCGGCGAGTCTATGGGAGCTGGCGAGCGCATGCTTTGGGGCATTCTGGGTGGAGGCGTGATCCTAATCGGCGCCGACATGCTATACCGTTGGACAATGCACCCACGATTCTAGCGCAGCAGTTCGAGAGCGGCTCATGACTCACTTTCCCGGGGCGATCAAGCAAAGTGAAACGGTTAATCGGCCGTAAAGGGTCTCCGGCCTTGAACAGCAAACCTTTCGAAGTCTCCCAATCTAGAACGAAAGCTAGGCTTACCGCTCAGCGCTTCCTTTTCGCGCTCTTGCCGAGTGCGGTCAGGAAGATGGCACTCTTGCCTTCAGCGTGAGGCGAGAAAAACGCGATCGTGTCATCATCATAGAACGTGAGGCCGGTAGCACCCAGGTGCTGCGCGTAGGCGGCCAGATATAATTTCCCACCGAGAATCCCCGCCTCGAGTTGGACGGCCCGATATCCCCGGTTGCCGAAGCGGTTCAAGATCCGCCGCAAGTCCGCAAGGAAGAACACTGTTGCACTAGCCTCAGCGGCAAGTTCCTGTTCGAGACCAAGGTAGCCCGCCTCTTGGCGGAATTCGCCTTCTTTCAAACACTCCAATTCCCTCCCCTCACGGTGGAACACGTAGGCACCGGGTCGGAGCCCCTCGACCGCATGCACGATCAGGTACAGGTCGTTCAGAGATGTACTTTCTGGATCGAGAAAATCGGCGGGGATGCCGCGGCTGACCCGGTCGAGTATCGTCGAAAGCTGCGCAAAACTGATCGCTGCACGGGCAAACCTCCGTGCGGAACCGCGCCGGAGGATCACTTCCTCAATTGGGTCGCGCGAAATCTCCTCTCCTTCGTATGGTTCAAGCGACACACACGCGCCCTGGATCGCTGGTAATTTCCCCGCCGGTGCTCCCCCTCGCCACTCGGCAACTTCTCTCTCTAAGTGGAGAGAGGAGGCATCGTGCATGGCACGCATCGCCGGATAATCGACTTCCCTTTTCGACAGCGGCACGGTTTGAAGCTCCAGCGGCTCGAGTTCTCTTGGCGATTCTGGCGGCAACTCGGTCACATGCCCTATGGAAACTAGCGAGAAAGCCACTTCCCGCTTCGTCTCGAGGTCCAACAACCGGTTGACCTCGCCATCCACGAAACCAAGCACCACCCGAGCCGGCAGCTTGAGCGCCGTGCACATCGAGAGCAGGTTGGCGAGAATCATTCCGCCGTCCCAGCCAAAATGCCGGTACGTTCGGGCCTGATACTTCCAGGCGTTGCGCCAGTAAGTCCCTGTGCACACAACCGATAGTGGGGCATGCGAAATGGCTGGCTCGGCACCGGTGGCCCGGAGGAGGACTCCGCGGTAGTCCCCGCTGCGCAACCTGCGGAGCGCAAAATCGCCCGGCCCGAAGTGGTATACGCCAGCCGGTAGATCGGGCAGGTCACCCGACACCAAGTACAGCTCAGTTTCGTAGAGCGCGCCGGTGCAGGCCGCCGCGCGGTAGAAAATCTCCCTGCCAGGGTACGTCCGCCGCTTGGTGATCCCTGCGGAAAAATAAAGCAGTGCTCCGAGGCGATTCAAATCCGGCAGGACATTCCCTTTGGTCTGGGATTGACTCTGGGCGATTGCCGAAAGTGCGGCGAAACCACTATGCGGGAACTCCTGGGGCAGGGGGAGTGGTTCCAAGGTAGGATAGACCTTGAAGAGCAGGGGCTCGTTCGACCAATCGAGAAAATGGGGAGTGCTGCGAACACTCCCGTAAGAATGCTTGGTACGGTTATGGTAGGTCCAGGCAGCTTCTAGGTCTCGGTTATTCATTGCAGTGCGTCTTTAGCATATCTGCGGCTTGTTGGCACCCCTCCTTGAACTTCTGGCGGTCCTCCACTTGCTCCGAACAGCGGAAATGATGTGCTTGGGGAGAGCATGTCGCTGATGGTCTGACGGCCCGGCGGACCAGGCACTTCGATGCCGGCGCAGTGGCGGCCGTGCTCGATGGCGACGCTTCTTGCTTTCTCGCCTGCGAGAAGAACAACGGGACTGTGCCGGAACGCCCTTCCGATTTTATAATCGAGCCCATGAGCGTCTCTCCTTCGCCCCCCGGGGTGGATCGGTCCACTTCTCGGTTGGATCGACCGGCCCCCTACCTACGTATTCATGCCGTTAACATTTACGTTCGAGATCAGGAGCGAAGCTTACGATTTTACCGGGACCAGCTTGGATTTGATCTGGCTTTTGATGCCCGCCTTCAATCCGGCGAACGCTGGGTAGCCGTCGCCCCTCCCGAAGGCAGCGCCGTGCTCACGCTTATCGCACCTGATCCCGGCTCTGAAGAGTACAAGCTCATTGGTCGGCCTACGCAGGTTGTTTTTGTTACCGAAGATGTCCCTGCCAAGCTACGCGAATGGAGCAAGCGCGGAGTTCACTTTCGCCATACGCCGCGGCTGCGGCGCGTGAAGTACGAGCGGCCAGCACCGACCCCGGGTTCCACTGCCCCATCGATGCTGCTCGGAGAGCAGACGCCGATCTGGGGCGGCGTGTTCACGCGCTTCGAAGATATCGACCGGAATTCTTTTGCGCTGGTGAGCTTCGACGAGGTGACTCGGGAGATCGAAAGGAAGCGTCGGGCGATGGCAGAGAAGCTGGAAGCAGAACGCCGGGCTACCCAGGAACTGGAAATTGCGAAACGGGTACAGGCGAGGCTCTTTCCCCAAAGGCTGCCGACTCTTCGCACACTCGACTATGCCGGTATTTGCATCCAGGCTCGCCAGGTCGGCGGAGACTACTACGATTTCCTTAGTCTAGGTCGAGAACGGCTGGGGCTCGTGATCGGTGACGTTTCCGGGAAAGGAATCGCGGCTGCTCTTTTGATGGCCAATCTGCAGGCGAATCTGCGCAGCCAGTGTGCAATCGCGCTGGATCAACCCCAGCAACTCTTGCGATCAGTGAACCAGCTCTTTTGCGAAAATACGACCGACAGCGCCTATGCGACCTTGTTCTTTGCCGAATATGACGACCAAGCACGGCGCTTGCGCTACGCGAATTGCGGGCATCTCTCTGCCCTTCTCCTCCGGGGCGATGACAGCCTGGAGCGGCTCGGCTCCACGGCCACCGTGCTGGGACTCTTCGATCAATGGGATTGCTCGATCGGGGAATGCCAACTCTTCCGAGGAGACACACTCGCACTGTACACGGATGGCATAACTGAATCGTTCAACGATGCAGGAGAGGAATTCGGAGAACGGCTCCTCATCGAAGCGTTGCGGCGACATCGAGAACTGTCATCACAGGCATTGCTTGCGTCGATCGTGAATGATATTCGGCAGTTCAGCCCTCATGAACAGCATGATGACATCACCCTGATCGTCGCCAAGTGCAAGGGAGATTGAAGGGCCCGCTTCTCAGTTCTTGATGGCGCGTTCGAGCCGAGTTCGGCGTCGCTGCCGTAACCGCGAAGCCGTCTATTCGGTCCTGGCAGGTTGACGGGAGGTAGATGGCGCGGCCGCCGTACTGCCGTCGATTGCCGGCCGCATCTCGCCGATGTAACGATCCAGGTTCTTGATACTGTTCAGCACCACACGAACGGCCTCCTCCGGGAAGCCGGACTCCAGCGTAACGGTGTAGCCGGCGAAAACGTCGCCGCCCGAGTCCGTTCCCCAGAACAGAAAGGTACGCTCACTGAACCGCAGAAGCTGGCGCATCAGCGCAAGGCTTTCTCTGGCCTTGTCCACGTTGATGTACGCACGCTTGTAATGAGGGTAGATGCGGAAACTGATCGTATCGGCGCTGGTCACGCCGATCACAATCTCGAAGCTTTCCGCGTTCGCGAGCCCCTGGGTCAGGATACCGGAAAAGAAAAACGGCTCCGCATCGCTCGGACGAAAAACGACGTTCATGATCGTGCCGTGGCTTTCGAGCAGTTTCCGGAGCTTCTCCCGCGTGGCGATGCGGGACTCCTCACTAGCCGGCTGCTGGGTCAAGGCCGGCGGACAGACGACCACGCACAGCAGTGTGAACAAGGACACACCTTGCAAAAGGACTTTTCTCACCCACACCTCCGAAGAACCGCACCCTTTGAAGAAACTATCTCACACGGTCCGGCGCTTCCCGACCTAAAAACTCTGCGCCTGTGTCAGAAAGTTACCTGGCGGACGGAGAGTGGTCAGCGTGGACGCGAAAAAGCAAGTTGCAATTATCCAAGCAATCGTAGTTAAATAACGGACAATCAGCCCTCACCCCGATTATCGACAGTACGCGGAATCGGGAGCCAAACCAGAAAAGAGAACAGTCTAAAAGGGGGAAAAGATGAATTGGAGATTGTGTTTTTGCCTGGCCGGCTTGGCCGGACTCCTGGCCGTTAACACTTGCTGGGCCGGACCGACTGCTTCAACGCTTGCCCTAACGTCCTGGGCTGCGCAGCAGGCAGGGGATGAGCAAACAGCCTCGGGGAA
>DATFXF010000345.1:0-3869 GCA_035258565.1 Candidatus Acidiferrales bacterium | reverse complement strand
TATCTCTCTCCGGCAATACCACTGGCTACGGTATCCTGGTTGTAACGGGCACCTATACGGCGAGTGGAACCGATGGTTGGCGGGGCATCGTTCTGGTGGTGGGGCAGGGCAATATGCAAGTGAATGGCGGCGGCAATAACGAGTACGACGGGGCTGTGCTGCTGGCCAAGACACGCGACGCTCAAGGCAATCTGCTCCCCTTACTCGGGGGCACTACGCTCGGCTGGATTGGTGGGGGAGGCAACGGCGTGTACTATAGCAGCGGGTGTGTAGGCAGCGCCGAAAGTCTTGCCAATTATCGCGTGCTAGCTTCTCGCGAGTTGATGTACTGACGAAATCTGCTAGGATGTGAGCTGCTCGGGCGGCTCACTGCCCTGACCAGCAGTTGGTGCGTAAGCCCCGCGCCCACAGCCAACGCGAGCTACGACGTCGGCCCGAGCTGCCCGGGTAATCTGGCAGGCCTCTACCCTGCCGGCGACTGTACGGCCACCGGTCCAGCACCCGATCAACAACCTCGCGAACAGCATGGCGGGCATCCATGCGGCTAATAGCCTCTCATTAGTAGCTCGTCATAGCGCGTGTGCTTATGGCGGACGGCGGCGATGACCGCCGCGGTGAGGGCGTCCTTTTCAAGTGCTCGTCCTGCGGCTGCGCGTCCTACTCGACCGCTGCCGCGGACGGCGGTGTGCGCGGCGATGGCGCGGGCCTCTGACGGCGGGCAGCCGGGGAAAAGTTCTAGGATGGCGTCCGCCATGCGCGCGGCGAAGGAGAGATCTTGCTCTGCGCGGCGTATCTCCTCGCGCTCACGCTGTGCAGCGCGCTTGTCGGCGTCCTGGAGACATTCTTCTTCCGCACGGAGCGCGGCTTCCTCGATCAAGATGCCCTGGCGTTCGTAGCGGCGCCGTGACCGGCTGAAGCGAACAACGACAGCCGAAAGGGTGCTGTACTTCCTGGCGCGTCGTGAGAGAGCTGCATCACCCCTGGGCAGGTAGAGGAGATGATCGAGATCGGCACAACGGAGGCAAAGCGGCTGTCCGCTCTGCAAGAAGAGGAAATTGCCCTTCCCCATTTCCTCGCCACACTCGCCGCACTCGGAGTCCGCGAACAATCGAGAAGACCACGAGGTCCTTGGATGCCGAGGAGGCCCCGGTGTCCGCTTGCTGTGGACTCATGTTTTCGAGACCAGTCATTGGCGAGCGGCGACGTTCATGATGCCGTCCAGCCTTTCCCGTCCAGCGATCACCAATCGATCCGCCGCAGTCCGGGGACGAAATCGAAGTGCCGGTCTCGGCTCAAGAGGGGAAGAGAATGTTGGCGGCAGAGCGCGGCGATCCACAGATCGTTTGCGGGAATGGGCTTGGTTTTCTTTTTCAACTCGAGGCCAATCGCCGCGTACGAGTGAGTTGTCTCATCGTCAATATCGAGCACACTTACTGCAGCAATCCATTCCCGGAGCCAGCTCTCGTAGGTTGCCCTGTAGCGGGACTGCGCGATTCCAAGCCGATATTCGCCCAGGACAATCACGGGAACCGCAAGACGTTTGGCGCGGGCCACGACCTCTAGTGCCGAAGGCTCGCGTTCCGCAGCGGCAGACAAGGCGTTCGTATCCAAAATCAACGCCACATCTCCGCATCGATTTTCTCGGAATCCTCTTCAATAAGCCGATTGATGCGCGCGGTCTCCTTCCGCAAATGCTTCAGCTTGCCCATATGTTTCACCCAAGGCTTTCCGCCAGCCTTGGCATTGGTTGCCAGTTTGTCCTTGACCGCTTCCGTGACAAACTCACGCAGTGGAATCCCGCGCTCGGCCGCCGCGGATTTGGCGCGGCGAAAGATGGTATTAGGAATTTCCAGCGTGGTTTTCACCAAGCGATCCTCCCATATTTATGGGAGAAGATCAAGCGAGTTTGCTTGGAGTCCTTGGGCAAGGCCAGAGGCCTGCTGGAAACCTTCGAGTCCAGAGGGAAGAAACTGTTGGCGTATGCCAGCGGACCGGACTTTGATAACGCCATACTGCACACTAGCCTGACGGGGATTGAGAAGGATGAGCCGGTGAGAGTTCTAGAGATGCCCCGTTGAGGGCATCCTCCTTCTATCCCGCCTCGCGGACAATGCCGGAGTACGGGGGTCAGGAGCTGAGAACCGCCGCGCAAGAAATCGCCATAACTGCAACCCTGCTTGCTCATGTATCGCCTCAGGAGCATCGCCAAAGTGCGCGAATCCGAATTTGATCTTCCGGGGCTGGCCTCGGAAATCAGGATCCTGGCGCGGGTTTTGGGGGCCTGTATGGTCTCCTGTTGGGGGTGGGGCAGGAACCTATACCGAGTGACTATCAGCACCGCCAACCCCTCGACTTGCGCGTCCGGGTCTTCGATCAACGAGGAAACCGATTTGGATCAGACATTAAGTTTCTCGTAGACCGCGAGGCGAAAGTCCTTCGCGAGAAGAAACTGGCCCAACAGAAGCGGGCCCAGAGGGGGGGGTATCGAGATTCTCTCCTCAGGCGCACCCCGGAAGGTGCCCTGGTAGGGAGCAGAGACCAGTAAACCACATCGCCGTTAACAGGGAGTGCCCGTGCATGGGCATTACCCTGCAAGGAGACTTGACAAGCCCCGTCACTATCTGTACGATTAGATTGATCTGTTCAATAGGTCAAGAGAGGGAAGAATGGCCAAAGCGCTGACCGCCTACACGCTCAAGACCCAGTTGGGTCGTGTCCTGCGCGAGCTTCGGGACCACGAACGCTTTGTCATTCTGCGGCGCAATCTTCCCGTGGGGGTCCTCGTCAGCATTCAGGACTACGTCAAAGAACACGCGGACCAATATGAGGATGTCGAGGATTTCATGGATACCTTGCTCGAAGAAGGCGACGCTGAATTCCAGCGCAGCCTGAAGGAGGGAGCGCGGGAAGCCAAGCGAGGTCGCTACCTGACCCACACGGAGCTCAAACTCGCGCTGGCAAACAAAAAGCTTCGGTGATGCCCGCGCGCTTCGAAGCGAGATACAGCCAACAATTCCTTTCCGATCTGCGGAAGCTCGACCCTCCAATTCAGCGACGGATCCTGGAGGCCATCGAGACCAAACTGCTAAGGGATCCATTCCAGTATTCCAAGAAGCTCATGGGGAAATCAGGTCCAGGCCGCTGGCGGTTTCGCGTGGGCGACTATCGGATTCGCTTTGATATCGAAGGTCGTGTGCTGCTTCTCTACCGTGTGCGTCACCGGCGGGAGATCTACGAGTGAACTTCTGGTCGACACTACCCGAGCGGGCCAGCCTTCAGTCGGCAAAGGCCCGAGTGCAACGATGCTGGGCGCACAAGTTACGCAACCTTGCCGACAAGGTGCCCAAGAAAGAAGGCTCGTGTGTGGCCCAGGCGGCAGCGATCTATCGCGCTCGGAACCGTGGGCTAGCCGAGTGGGCGTTTCGGCGCTAGGCGGGCCGTTGGCGGAAGCGGCGGCCCCGGGCGGTAGCTTGTGTGGAGCGCGACTTGGAGGAGCTCCTCAGCTTCTTCTCCGTTCCCCAATCTCATTGGAAGAAGGTGCGTACCACCAACGTGATCGAACGCGCCTTGCGGGAGGTCCGACGCCGCACCCGGCCCATGTCCAGCTTCACCAATCCGGACAGCTGTGACCGGATCGTGTTCGGCGTGATCAGTCACCTAAACCGTTCCTGGGAGAGAAAAACCCTCAAGGAATTTACAACATGCTTGACACTACCGACCATTTGGTTGAATTGACTTCCTCAGCAGGCAGGGGTACGTTAATTGGAGCGGGACGCGCAGGACGGGTTAGCACCTACGCGCCCCTAACGACAGCCGCCCCCAGAAAGAGCAGTCGTGGCTGGGCGCAGTCTAAGCCTATCCCGTCTCTT
>DATFXF010000344.1:0-4835 GCA_035258565.1 Candidatus Acidiferrales bacterium | reverse complement strand
CTTCGAGTGTGAAGTGGGAGCCACGGAAACCTCGCGGGCTGGCTGGGATCGGAAGCGGGGGGCGAACGACCGTTCGGTGGGTTCGAGGGTTCGAGGGAGCCACTGGTAATCCGCTTGCAGAGTGCTATACTGCGCGCAGATTGGGCCTGCCCCGGGGCTGGCCTATTTTGGGGACCGGGTTCCATCGGGAGGTAACTATGGAACAGGTAGAGGAATTGTTCCAGGGGACTACGTTGTATCTGACCGTCATCTGGGGAGTCGTAACCGCCATATTCCTGGTGCTAGTGGCGTGGCGGAGCGTGCTCTCGAGTCATGAAGACGATCAGATCTTCATAGACGCAGCCCAAGAGCATATGGCGCGGGAGCAGCGCGAGCTGGTAGCGAAGATCGAGTCGCTCTCAAAGCCGCTGATGGCAAGCGGGATCACTTCGGGGGTACTGCTGCTGCTGATCGCGGGGATCTTCGTCTATCACGGTCTGAAGAATTTCTAAGCCGGGGCGTCAGCAAGCTGCGCAGCGAGCGAGGCGTCAAGGCTTAGCCGGGTTTGCCGGTTGCGGCGCGGGGCTCGCGGGAGCGGCTGGCTGAGAAGCCTGTATGAGAGAAGTGTGGTTGTGGACGATGAGCCAGTCGTCGCCGCGCTTTTCGAGAACCAGAGTTGTTTGGCCGTCCGCCGCACTCGGAACCCCATCCACGGTCGCCGTGAATTCCCACTGATAGCACGCCCAGGCCACTGTCCCTGAAGGAGCAATACGCACGAGGGTATTGCTGCGGTCGAGGCGCACTTGCTGGCTGCGCGCGCGCTGCGCCTGATAGGCGGCGAGGTAGTTGACCCACCCGATCACGGGAGGGGCCCAGATGCCGTTGACGACGGAGATGTCGTCGGCGATGTATTTGTGCAATGCGGTGGTGTCGCCGACCTGCCAGGCGCCGAGCATTTGCCCGATGGCGGTATCGATCTTCTGCTCGTCGGGGATGGAGGTTATGACGCTCGATGGCGGCGGCGGGGGCGTGTCGTCCTTCTTTTTCTTCTTTTGGGCGAAAGCGGGAGAAGCGACAGCGAGGCTCAGACCAAGAAGAAAAACGGCTCCACGGGGAATGAGGCGCGCGCGGAAAAATGGGGACGACTTGCGAATCATGGATCGATCGACTCCTCGAGAAAGATAAACAGGTTTGAGGATAGCGCAGTACGAGGGAGGGCGTGGGGGATTGTGCTTAGTTGGGTAGGTGGGGGAGGAAGGATGGTCGGCCGTTCAGAGCGGAACAGAACCTTAAGGGCCACGGCGATGAGCGATCCCTGATTGCGTCCCGGATCACAGGCCGGTTCGAAGTGCGGATCGGCGGCGAGTGTCCTTTCGGATCATTTCTTCAGCGCATCGAGGGATTCCTTGACCAGGGCATCAATCTTCTTTCGGCAATCGACGTCTCGAAGCCTGGCCGCCGCTGCCGCGGCTGCCTGGTAGCATGCCTCTGCCTGGGCCTCGCGTTGCAGTTTTGCGTATAAGTCTCCCTGCATCAGCTGGAAAGCCGGATTCTCGGGATATTTTTCAACCAGCGGACCGATCACCTCAAGCGCCTCCTCGAATTTCTGATCGTAATTGTGCAGGTCGAGCGCTAGGTAAAAGCGCGCCAGCGCCGGAGAAAGCTGCCCTCCCGAGATGGCCCTTTGCAGTTGGCGGATTCCTTCTTGTTTGCTGCCACCGGGGATGCCCATGAAAAAGCGCAGCACGCGCGCCAGGCCGGACAGCGTGTCCACATAGTAGTTGTACAGCCCCAGGCCCATGTAGGCATCAACGAGCGTTGGGTCGAGCGCGAGAGCCTTCAGAAAATTTTCCCGCGCACGCACCCCCGCTCGGGCACTCGCACGAGCCTCTCCTCTGAGCCCGTAGAGCCGCGCGGCGAGCCCGTCCGCCATTCCGGCGTACAACCGCATTTCGCCGGAGTCGTGCTTGTGAATGCTCTCTTCGGCCAGTTTGTAGGCCTTGGTCGTCAGATCGAGGTACGGCTGGTCCGCCTCGAGCTTCTCGCGGTGCCGCGCCATGGTCATTCCATATTTGAACTCCGCCGAGGCGCACCAGATCTTCCACCACAGGGCTTCCGCTTCCAGCAGGTAACCCAGCGGGTTTTCCGGATACTGCCCTTGGAGCTGCTTTGCTTGTGTTGTGGCGATGTCCGTGCGTCCGGAATAGATGTTGTCCAGGATGGCCGGAGTAGCTGAAGGCAGCTCGAGCACCGACCCGGCCGGCACTCGCGCAATCGAAGCGGCTCCCATAGAGCCGACCACGAAGACCACCACCAGGACAGGCGACGCAGGGATCCGTTGCATGTTTCTTTTCGCAAGCTTTCGCGGTTTCAACTTTTGTGCGTGACGAGTTTAAGCTGTTCGGCCAAGGATGCAAATCGAAATGGTTTTTCCGAGGGAAAACGGCATTTAAGGCACCCCCTCCTCTGCGACCGTGCAAGTTCTTTCACCTCGAGGTTGGGCGCCTTCGCCTTCCTTTGCTATTCTCGCTTCGCATGGCTTCCCTCGATCAGCTCCCTCGCTCGACCGGTTCAGAGCCTCAGTTGGAGCGCGGCCTCGGCCTAAAAGAGGCCGTGGCCCTCAACATGATCGAGATCGTCGGTATCGGCCCTTTCGTCGTGAGCTCGCTGGTCATCAAGTCCATGGGCGGTCCACAGGCTCTCCTCGCGTGGCTTGCCGGGGCGCTTCTCGCTTGTCTCGATGGTTTTGTGTGGTCTGAACTCGGCGCCGCTATGCCCAGAGCGGGAGGTACATACGTCTTTCTGCGTGAGGCTTACGGCCCCGGGCGTTGGGGACGCCTCATGTCCTTCCTTTTTGTTTGGCAGACCTTGATTCAGGCCCCGCTGTCGGTCGCATCCGCCGCGATCGGTTTCTCCGATTACGCCAAGTATCTCTATCCGCTCAGCGGCTGGCAGGCTCGCGCACTTTCCGGCGGACTGGTCATCTTTCTCGTCATCCTTCTTTATCGCCGCATTACGACCATCGGAAAAATCTCGGTTCTGCTCTGGCTCGGAGTTGTGGGCACGATGCTCTGGCTTATCTGGGGCGGCCTGCGTCATTTCGACGCCAAACTTGCCTTCGATTTTCCGCCGGGCGCTTTCGAGCTATCTCCGCTGTGGTTCGCCGGGCTCGGCGGCGCCATGGTCAACACCGTCTACAGCTATTGGGGCTACTACAATATCTGTCACCTCGGCGCGGAAATACGCGAGCCCGAAAAAAACATTCCCCGCGGCATTTTTCTCTCTATCCTGGGCATCACGGTGCTCTACCTTGCGATGCAAACCAGCCTTCTCGGCGTGGTGCCCTGGCGCGAAGCGCAAAACTCACCGTTCGTCGCGAGCCTATTCATCGAAAAACTCTACGGCCCCGGAGCCGCTCGGCTGGTTACCTTGATGGTTCTGTGGATCGCGCTGGCCAGCGTTTTTTCCGTGCTGCTTGGCTATCCCCGTGTGCCCTACTCCGCCGCTCTCGATGGCAACTTCCTCCCGGTGTTCTCCAGAGTCCATCCGACAAAGCACTTTCCCCACATTTCGCTGCTTTCCCTAGGCGGCCTCTCGTTCCTGTTCAGCCTGACCCTCAAGCTCAAAACGGCCATTGCGGCTATTCTCGCTATGCGCCTGCTCGTCCAATTCATCGGCCAGGCCGTCGGCGTTATCCTTCTCCACAAGCGCTGGCCCCCGGAACGCTTTCCGTTCAAAATGTGGCTGTATCCTTTTCCGGCCGTCCTCACGATGCTCGCCTGGGCGTGGCTTTTCTGGCATACGGGTCCCATTCGTAAATGGGGACTGCTCGAGATTGCCCTCGGCGTTCTCGCATTTCTGATTTGGACCCGGGAAATGCGACAATGGCCCTTCGCGCACGAAAACATCCGTCGTGAGCCGTTGTAGCGCTGGCTTCGAGCGCTCGGTTCTGTCATCCCGAGACTCACGGCTTAAAAACGTTTCTTCGCGGCCGAGCATCTCTATGATTTCCCTCTGGGAGGTTTCGTGAAAGGTCCAGCCCGCCCCGTATGGTTCGGAATCCTGCTTCTCGTGATCGGCACGCAAACGTCCGCGCAATTCCCTCCCGCTCCTGGCACCGGCCCCGGTCTTGCTGAGACCATCGAGGCTATCGACTCCGCACGCATCACGACCCGCATCCTCTACATCACCGCGCACCCGGATGACGAAAGCTCCGCCGTCCTGACCTATCTCTCGCGCGGACTTCACGCCGACGTCGCCCTGCTCTCGCTGACACGCGGCGAGGGCGGCCAGAACGCTCTCGGGCCCGAACAGGCTCCACAACTTGGTCTAATCCGGACTCAGGAACTGCTCGCCGCCACGCGTGGCTACGGTATAAAGCTCTACTTCACACGCGCGCGGGACTTCGGCTTCTCGAAGACTCCCGAGGAAACCGAGAAAATCTGGGGCGACGAGGTCGTCGAAGACATGGTCCGCGTCATGCGTTCGTTCCGTCCCAATATCGTTATCAACAACTGGGGCGGGGTGCATACCGGTCATGGGCACCATCAGGCCTCCGGGATCCTTACACCCAAGGCCGTCTCGCTCGCAGCCGATCCTTCCTACCGGCTGGGTGGAAGCACCGGTCCGCGGTCCGGCATATCCGTTCCGGCCGACGAGGCTCCCTGGAAAATTACTGCCGTCCTCGACCTTGACCGCGGCGATCCTCCGAAAGGCTACGTTCTGCCGCTTGATGAAATCTCTCCCCTTTACGGCAAAAGCTGGCGGGAAATCGGACTCGATGCGTTCGTGAATCACCATACGCAGGGAATCGCGGGCTTCCTGAATTCCTCTTTTCTGCGCCGCAAGATCGGGCT
>DATFXF010000343.1:0-6864 GCA_035258565.1 Candidatus Acidiferrales bacterium | reverse complement strand
AACTGCCGGCGAAAGTAGGGCGCCAGAACTACAATGACAAGGTAAACGGGGGCAAACACGCCCCACCGCGGCAGCCGTCATACCCCAGAAGCCGCGCACCAAATAACCGATAAACACCACGGTGATGACTACAGGGCCCGGCGTAATCATCGCCACAGCTACCGCATCCAGGAACTGCCGGTCGGTCAGCCAGTGATGCTTCTGCACCACGCCGCCGTACAGAAACGGAAGCACTGCCAATCCGCTGCAGAAAACGAAGGATCCCGCTTTGGCGAAAAACCAGGGCAACTGCGGAAGCGAAGTGGACGCAACAGCAAGTGATTGTGGCATCGGAAGCGCTATGGGGAGGAGCGCGGCGATCTCCGGCCCTGATTTCCGCGACACGAGCAGGACCGGAACCACTCCGGCGATCAGGAGCAGCCAAACGGGTTCGCGCTCCAGTCATGCCATCGAGACCGCAAGGATCAGGAAGATGGTCCAAAGCAGCAGGCTGCGGCTGAGCGTCATGCGGGTCAGTTTGTAGGCCGACCGTGCGATGATTCCGACCACTGCAGCACCGCTGCCATAGAAGAGCGCCGCCATCCAGGCCAGGCCGCCGTACTTCACGTAGGCGACCGAAATCGCCCACACCATTAGAAACGAAAGGAGAATGAATGCCGCCGAGACTACCGTCGCTCCCCAGACGCCGCCGCGGACGTACCCGAGGTACATGGCGAGCTGCGCCGCCAAGGGCCCTGGGGCTAGTCGCGCCAGCGCCAGCCCGTCTAGATAGTCTTTCTTGCTGATCCAGCGTCGTTCCAGCACCAACGCTTGCTGCATGTGACCTGCCAGCGCGATCGGCCCCCCAAATCCGGTAGCGCCGAGATTTAGGAAATAGAGCGCAAAGGTTCGGAGGCTGACGGGTGCAACCCCTCCCGGGTCTCGAGCGGGGATCACCCCGGATTCGCATTGAGACAACGAACCGGACTCCTCTGCCTCGGTCAGCGAGCCGCCTTCGGCGAGAGACGGCCTCTCCGAGCCTTCGCTGGGTTGCGCTCGGCAGGCCCCCCTGCCAGGGAGCGATAGAGGGCTTCGAAAATCGTGATGCCTTGCTCGAGCAGTGCGTGGTCGTCCGAGTAAAGCTGGCGCAAACCATCGACGAGCTGTCCCACAGCGGTGGCTCCCTCCATCGGATATTTCTCGTCCTTTAAGTCCAGGCTGTGGACGATTTGGGCGATTCGTTCGATCGCCTGGCTTCTGATGCCAAAGCGCCGCACGAGCATCTCGAAGGTGCAGCAATCGCCCTGATGGCCGAATTCAACGCCGAACATATCGAACGGCACAGCAGTGGATTCGGCTTCGGGCTCTTCCGCAAAGCAAAACCTCGCCGCGGGATCGATGAAGCGGCGGATCAGCCAGGCGGAGGCCATGCGGTCAATCCCCGGCCGCGGCCTCGTCACCCAGAGGCGATCCCGAAATGCACTTGCCATGAGAGAGTCTCCTTCCCGTGTTCCCGATTCCACCCCACCCCGTTTGAGCCGGTACTGAAGCTCGTCCAGCGCTCCCTGCGCCTCGTCGCGTCCCGGAGCCCGGAAAAAATCCACTGCCTGGGTCCGAGCGAACCGCTCGCGCAAGGCGTGGAGTCTTCGCAGTCGGCGTCCATCCGGACTGCGGCCCCGGTTTGCCGCTCCGCGCCAAAGCAGCCGCTGCGCTTCGCGCGCGATCCCTTGGTAGTCCCGCTGCCGCGCCTTCTGAAATGCCCCGGTGATTTCTTCCTTGGCTGCGGCTTCCAACACGTCGGCGGCGAACACGGTGGCCTGACCCTTCATGGCCATGATTTCCGCTTTGAGCCACTCGAAGTCCTCGCGGGCCTGCGGGGTGTTGGGAAGGACGTAAACGGAGTCCTTTACCGCCACCGCGCCGAGGTTCTGAAGCCGTCGCCAGGTCTTCACGCGGACGTTCGAGGGCCGCACGGGAAGCTGGTGAACAAGCAAGAGCCAGGCTGGGGCCTGCGGTTCAAGGGAAGGTTGTGCGAGTTGAGGGAGTACACTCACTTGTATCACTTGCTTCAAATTTTGTATCATATGTTTCTGGCACCCAGCAAGGGATCTTTTCATGGTGGTGAGTGGGTTCGTGCTCTCGAAATGGAGCTGCAAGATCCTGGGGTCAATAAACGAATCCTGCCCTCGACGCCCTAACCCTCTTGCTGTACTCTGCGCCGCATGAACATCGATTGGATTCGGGAGTACTGCTGTTCGCTCGCAGGAGCGACGGAACAAGTCCAGTGGGGAGACGACCTTGTTTTCAAAGTCGGTGGGAAGATGTCCGAAGAATTTGCTGACCTCACCGAGCGGCCCGGGCTCCGGCCCGCGGCATATCTAGCTCGGGCTCATTGGGTTTCCCTCGAAACGGAAGGTGTGCTGCCGCGCAGAGAGATTGAGAGGTTAATTCGTCAATCCCATGGATTAGTGCTATCGAAGTTACCTAAGAAGATTCAGGCAAAGATCTTGAAGGCTAGGACCCGAGCGACCCGATCGCGGGAATGGAAAAGCTGACCGGCAAGTTTGCAGGCAGCCAATTGCCCACCGCGTGATCAATGGTCTTGGAGGGCCTCTGACGAGAGCTCTTTTGAACAGCAAGAGTACGAGATGTGGCCCGGTTACCTCGTTGCGGGCCGTTCCGTGACGGGCTTACTGCCGAGCCCTGGCAACGGAGCTTTTGCACCTCCCTCAGCTTCTCCCTGGAGTAGGGCGTCCACGCTCGGATAGGCGTAGATGGTCGGCGCATGGTTTTGCATTAAGCCGCCCGTATCGGCTGTAGGGCCATAGTTGCTGTGCAAGTCGTGCGCCAGCATGCGGAGCATGGCCATCTGTTGCCCGCGGTGGTGCGAGGTATGTGCGATACGCCGGGTCATGACCCACGCCCGCGAGCGCCGCACATCAAAAAACGGGACCTCCTCCTCCCACCAAGGCTCACCCTTGCTCCGCAGGGCGGCGAGGCGTTTTCCGCTGTCCTCCGCGTAGCGCTTCATGAACTCCAGACGCGTTTCTTGTCTCGGCAAAGGTGGTGCAGCAACGTCGATGCCGAGCATGGTGCGAAACCACAGATCCTCACTCACACACTGATGCACCATCTGCTCGTGGACGCTGCGTCCCCGCGGATCGGCCTGGTGGGGACGTACCGGAAGATCCTCGTCCCTAAACTCACTCCAAACGCTAAGGACCTTGATTCGCTCGGTTTCGTAAGTCTCGACGAGAAAGTTGTAGATCATCGAAGTCAACCCCTTCGGGGTCCATAAGCCGACCCATACGAACCCCAACGTGATTCTCGCCCGCGTCCTCTAGATCCGTCCGCCCGTCCTTACGGCGTTGCGCAAAGACACGGCTGAGAAGTTGGTTTACCTTTTCTGTGTAGCGCATCCCATCTGTACGTTTATATACGTTCAGGACCAAGCCACTAAAAAAGAAAGCCCGCTAAATGCCACTTCCACGTCGTGCGCCCACGGCCTCCCCTCTGTAGGATTTTCTGTTGAAGTTAGGGAGGAAAAATCCCTGCCCAGGCACGGGCAGAAAAGGAGGCACCTGATTGGGAGACTAGCACTGAAGGATGTGATCGAGCAAGGCTGGAAACAATTACAGAGTGGGTTTTTGAATCAGCTGCGGCAGACCATAGAAGGCCCGCTGGTGTACGTGTACATGAGTGGCGGTCACCATGTTCTCGGCCAGCCCTGCCGCTCATTCATCGACGTGGACAGGCGTGTCATCTGGGGAAGGTGGGAAAACCGCGCCAAAGGTGGCATGATCACAGGCGGCAACTGTGTTCTATTGTAAGACCAATGGGCAGCGGTTGAACCCATAGGAAGGGATGGCTATATCCATGAGCACGCTGGTGAAGAACGGTACCGTGGTGACTGCGGAATCTACACATCCCGCGGACATCCTGATTGAGAACGAGACGATCCGGGACATACGCGCCAACATTCCTCAGACGGCAGCGGACCAAGTCATCGACGCCACTGGCATGTTGTTGTTTCCTGGAGGGGTGGATTGTCATACCCACCTGGAGTTGCCCTTCGGCGGCACGGTCACCAGTGACGATTTCGAGACCGGCACGCGGGCGGCTGCCTTCGGCGGCACGACGACTCTCGTCGATTTCGCCGTCCAGGGCCGAGGTGTCAAAATGCGCGACGCGCTCGATACCTGGTGGAAGAAGGCCGAGGGCAAGGCTTCGATCGATTACGGCCTGCACATGATCGTCACCGATCTCTCCGGCGCGGGCATGGAAGACATGGACGCTATGGTGAAGGAAGGGGTGGCCAGCTTCAAGCTCTTCATGGCTTATCCCAACGCCCTCATGGTGGACGACGCCACCATCTTCCGAGCGCTTTCGCAGACCGCTAAGAACGGCGGGCTCATCTGCATGCACGCGGAAAACGGCGGTGTGATTGACGTGATTGTGCAACGCGCGCTGGCCGAAGGGAAAACGGCGCCGAAATATCACGCCCTCACCCGTCCCACCACCGCTGAAGCCGAAGCCGTGCACCGCGCCATCGCCATGGCGGAGATGGCCCGCGTTCCCGTCTACATCGTTCACCTCTCTTGCGAGGCGGCACTCAACGAGGTGCGCGAAGCGCGAGACCGCGGCGTGCCGGCCTTTGCAGAGACCTGCCCGCAGTACCTTCTGCTTTCGATCGAGGAGTACGACCGGCCTGGATTCGAAGGCGCGAAATATGTTTTCACCCCGCCCCTGCGCGAAAAGGAAAACCTGCCCAAGCTGTGGGAAGGCTTGAAGAACGATCATTTGCAGGTGATCTCCACCGATCACTGCCCGTTTTGTTATGCGGATCAGAAGACGCTTGGAAAGGACGATTTCTCCAAGATCCCCAACGGCGGGCCAGGCATAGAGAACCGGCTGCAGCTTATCTACCACTACGGTGTCAATGCCGGCAAGCTGAGTCTCAACCGCTTCGTGGAATTGATTTCCACCACACCGGCGCGCCTTTTCGGCATGTATCCGCGCAAGGGCGTTCTCGCCCCGGGCAGCGATGCTGACATCGTGATCTGGGACCCGGAAGCCGAACACGTCATCAGTGTGAAAACACACCACATGCGCATTGACTACTCCCTGTTTGAAGGCTGCCGGCTAAGGGGAAATGTACGGACCGTGCTTTCCCGCGGCGAAGTGATCGTAGATAAAGGCCAGTTCTTCGGGAAGGCAGGCCGAGGGGCCTATCTGAAGCGGCAAGCCCGCGGCGGGGCATGGGCATGAAAGAACGAGAAACGACTGATTTTTTTATCTTTTCGCGGCCTGCCAGCCGGCTCGGGCCAAGCCCAGGGCCAACGCCAGCCGTTTCAGAACTTGAATCTTAATCCGAACTGCACCTCACGGCCGGGTAGTGGCACACGAACTTGGCCCAGGCGCCCCATTGATGAAGAAATTGTTGATCAGTCTCGGGTTTGCTGATTAGTCAGATTGAAGAATTCCACCAGGCCCGAGGCCACGTAACGCTCGCAAACGTGAAACGCTTCTCGAGGCGCAAATCGAGGTTGGCAGATGCAGGGCCGCGAAATTGGTTCCGCTGGGTGGTGATCGGCCGTGTTTCTTGGATGCCGTCCCCGTCGATGTCATGCAGTGTCCCCCTCGCGCTGAAATAGACACCGCTCAAGCGGAAGCCAACGGGAAGGAGACGAAGACATGCGGGATAAGCAGGTCGGAGTTTCCGCGGTCAAACTCGAGGTTGTTGTTGTCGCTCGGCACCGCGCCACCCCCCTGCGCCAGGATCGCCCAATCCGAGGTTTGTGTTCAGCAGGTCGTCGGTGACTTTCGCATAGGTATAGTTCGCTTGCGCTTCACATCCGGTGCCCATTCGTAGTTGGTGACGCCTTCCTTGACGGAGGTGAGCGCCCACGCCTCACCCCGGCGGACGACATCGCTATCGCCTGCGGAACACCATCCACAAAGCCGATAAAGGATAAGAGCGAACCGTCAGGCGACCAGCGCAGCGCCGGCGCCGGCACTGGTCGATTGAAAATCCTGGTAATGTAGGTCAGGCGCAGCGGAGTGCCGCCTGCCGCCGGCACCACATAAAGCACCGCTTCGTGAGCGGCGGTTTCGAACGACGGCGTTGAGACCACAGAAGCGACCTGCTTCCCGTCCGGAGAGATGCGTATTTCAGAGAGTGACCGGAGCCGCATCAAATCGTCGATGGTTACCTTGGCGGCAGTCGCCGGCCAGGCACTCGAGAGGGCGAATACCAAAGGTATCCACTTTAATTTCTTTGTCATGGAGCGCTCGAGCGTAGTATGGGCGCAGCGCTCGTAGATACGCCGGTCATGTCCATGTGTCAAGGCCAAGTTGCGACCAGGGGCCGTCCCACAGTTTCGCGGGCTCATTTGGGGCCGCAACAACGTGCAACAACGTGCAACAACGTGCCAGCGCGCTTGGAAACAAGGGACGGCTCGCGTATGATTCGCGCGACGGGTCAAAATAATCGCGTCTCGGATGAGAGCCCGGTGAGCTTCAAAGCGCATGCGCGCGAACTAGGTGACGTGGCCATCATTGACGCTAGCGGTAGTCTCACGCTGGGTTCCGGAGGCACAGCGCTCCGCGATCTCGTGCACGTGCTGGCGAGCAAGGGCCAAAAGAAATTCTTGCTGAACCTGCGCGAGGTGGACTTCATTGACAGCTTTGGCATCGGCGAGCTGGCGCGCTGCTACGCAACCGTCCGGATGCGCGGCGGCCAGCTGAAGCTTGTCCACCTCGCCCAACGCGTGCAGGATCTTCTCCAAATCACGAAGCTGCATACCCTTTTTGAGATCCATACCGACGAGCAGACTGCTCTGGGCGGCTTCCGCTAGCGCCAGCGAAGCGTGGCACAGCTGGCTC
>DATFXF010000342.1:0-2658 GCA_035258565.1 Candidatus Acidiferrales bacterium | reverse complement strand
CGCGCCGCGAAAACAGCAGCACGGTTGCCGCAGGCCGAAAGAGCATCAGCCAGAGCGCGTAGCCCAGCACCAGCCAGGTCAGACCGAGTTGCCGGGCCTTTAGGATGATCACCAGGCGATGCTCAGCGACACTTTGAAGGGTCTGGAGCTGAGAGCGCCAGAGGCGGAATGGCACCCATTCGCGCGACGTGGCATCGTAAATGTGGCCATAGGTGTCGAGAAAATACGCAGGCAACTTAAGGCACTTGCGGATTTCCTTCCGGTAGTGCGTCGCCGCTAGGCGGCTGCAATCGATCATTTTGCCACTCCTGCAATTCCAGTTCGGCCGTTACCGCATCTTCGAATGAGAAGAGGAGCGCACCGTTCTTGCCGGTCAGGCGCCGTTCCTCGATGGTTTCGGGTTCGCCGCGGGCGCTGCGTTCCAGCTTGGTCGCTTCCATGAAATAGCGCAAGACATCGGCAGCGGAGAGATCTTCCACGGCTAGGGCTTTGAGGCGCTGGAGAGCCTTGTTTTGCAGCGCCTGCGCTTCCTGGATGTGCCGACGATTCATCTCCTCCACATCCCGGGCACGGACGATCTGGGCCTTATGTCGCTCGTGCTCGTCCCAGCCCTCGGCCCGTTCCCGCCAATGCCAACGTTCACAAGCGCGATTCCAGGCTCCCGGAACCTTGGCCTTCCTGGGTAATCCCTTCTCCAGCATTTCGCTATTGAGCGTGCCAAGCAGAGATCGGCTTGGCCCGGCCAGGCGGTAGCGCTCGAAACGGCTGTACCAGAGATTCGGCTCCCCCGGTTGCCGGTCCCAGGGTTCGGACTGGGCGATGCTGTCGGACATTGCCTTGGGCTCCTGGTCCATGTTAGGCAGCGCAGCGTTCCGCTTTCTTGCCGGTGAATTGTTCGTAGCGGGTGACCAGCACATCGCAGTAGAGAGGGTCCAACTCCATGAGGCAGGCGCGGCGGCCGGCTTGCTCGGCGGCAATCAAGGTTGAGCCGCTGCCGCCGAACAGGTCGAGCACGGTATCCCCTGGCTGCGACGAGTAGTCCAGGGCGCGGGCTGCCAGCTCGACCGGCTTCTCTGTCAGATGGATCATGCGTTGCGGGTTGATCTTCTTAACTTCCCAAAGGTCCAAGGCGTTATTCGGCCCGTAGAAGTTATGCCCCGCACCCTCGCGCCAACCGTAGAAGGCGAGTTCGAAGCATCCCATGAAATCTTTGCGCGTGAGCACGGGGTGAAGTTTATTCCAGACGATCCCCTGGGAGAAATAGAGCCCGCAGGCTTGGAGCACCGGCGGGTAATTGGCGAGGTTGGCATAGCCGCCAAAAATGTAGAAAGCGCCACCCGGCTTCAACACGCGCGCCGCGTTGCCGAACCACTGCCGGAGCCTTTGGTCGAACTCTGTATCGGAAAGGTAGTCATTCTCGAGGGGCCGATCCTTGGCGCGCATCTTCTTCTGTGTGGGTTTGGCCTTCTCCGGGTGGCGAGCCAGGTCCAGGGCCTGATGATGCTGCGGGCCCTGAAAGGAGCTCAAGCCGGCAGCGATGGCGATGTTGCTGCGCGGCTCGACGCGAACGTTATAAGGAGGATCCGTAATCAGGAGGTCGATTCTGGCTCCGTTGACCAGGCAATCGACGTCCTCGGGCTTGCTACTGTCGCCGCACAACACGCGGTGCCTGCCCAGGATCCACAAGTCGCCCGGGCGCGTAATCGCCTCATCCGGCGGTTCGGGGATCGCATCCGGGTCTGTCAGCCCCGTGATTTTCTCAGGATGCGGAAAGCGGGTGACTTCACCCGCAGCCAGTTCCGCCAACAGAGACTGGACGGCCTCGCTGTCTGTATCAACCGATGCCAGCAGCGCCGTCAGTTGCTCGAGGTTGGCTTCGGCGAGGCTGGCGAGTGGGTCGAGGGTCAGCAAGAGCTTGTCGGCCTCTTCGGCGGTCACGTCCAGCACGAGCACCGGCACCTCCATGTCAGGAGTCGTCTCGGCCCGGAGGTGGCCGTCGATCAGCTCCAAAGCGCCGTCGGCCAGCTCTCTGGCGAGCAAGGCATCGCAATAGCCCAGCTCGGCCAGCAGGCCTTTGAGGGCGTCGCGCTGGGCCGCCGGGTGGGTTCGCCAATTCCTCGGATTCGGCCGAAGCTGGCCAGCTGGAACGCGTCGCAGTTCACGAACACGATCTCGAATAAGCATATCTGTTCCTCGATTCTAAGGTGCACGCGGTCCCCGGCGTTATGCGGTGAGGTTTACGAAACGCCGGGATTGATCCGCCGCGCGGCGTGCAAGGGGGAGTGGAAAGCACCTACCATTCACGATAGGCGCGCTTTGATTTGCCGGGCAATGGAGACGAGTTCGATTATCCGATTTGGTGGTACACATTGATGTGTATCGAAGCGATACAAATCATATTGCACCCTTTCTCTGCCGCCGCGCTTTGGTCCGATGTGTTATGACCGACTTTATGGCGTTGGCGGTAAGTGGCTTGCCGTTCTCCAGGGCAGGCCACCGATCTTTGATCAACAACCTGATACGGCCGGGCGTCGCACCCGAGCGGTGCAGACGCATAATCTCGTCGTTTCTTTTCTTGTTGCGCTCGGGGTTTTTTCTGTTGATGAGCGCTTGCCACTGTTGTTTCGCTAGTTCTTGGTACTTTTGAATCATGTCGTC
>DATFXF010000341.1:0-3866 GCA_035258565.1 Candidatus Acidiferrales bacterium | reverse complement strand
GGCTTGGCGAGTATATCCAACGAAAAAAGGGCACACTTTCGGGCACACTCGAGGAAATTGCGAATGTTACTGACTCACGGACTAGCGCGTAAGTCATTGAAGTTTTGGCGGAGGGGGCGAGATTTGAACTCGCGGACCCCTTGCGAGGTCTCCGGTTTTCAAGACCGGCACGTTCGGCCACTCCGTCACCCCTCCATCGGCCGTTTCTCTTCTCCTCTCAATCACTTCCAGCATCCCATCCCGTAGCCTGTTTGAGCAGGTTGCGGCTGGGTTGCGGATTCGGGGGGTACTTCCCCGGTTTGCTCCGTCCTCTCTGGTGGATCATCGAGCTGATGGACATGGTGCCGATGGTCCCCGTGGAAGAGGTGTGAGTATATATCGAGCGTGATGCTGATACTACCATGGCCGAGCTGCTGTTGAATGTATTTCACGTTGGCCCCTTGCTGAATCAGGAGACTCGCAAAGGTATGGCGTAAGTCATGGAAGCGGACCAGGCGTAAGCCGGCGGCGGTGAGACAGGTTCGAAAGGCGTTCCGCACCAGTTCATTGCTCACGCGCCGCTCTGTGGGGCCGAGGAAGATCCATGGTGCCAAGGGCCTATCGTGCATGGCCGCTTCACACTCGCGAGTCTCCCGCAACACGCTCAGGGCGTTCGCTAATTGCGGCGACATATCGACACGGCGGATCTTGTGTGTTTTAGTTGTGGTCTCCTGCCGCCGGACAATGGCCCGCCGGACCTCAATGAACTGACCATGAAAGTCGATGTCTCCCCATTGCAGGCCGAGCAATTCCCCTTGGCGCATCCCGGTCCGCACAGCACAGAGGAAGAGGGGATAGAGCAGGGGAGCCGTCTGTTTCGCCTGCTGCAAAACCGTGCGGACTTCCTCGGCGGTCAACGGATCAATGTGGGCATCGGCGGAGTCTCGAGACCGAAGAGCCCGCCCCATGTTCGACACTGGGTTGACGGTCAGCAGTCCGTCATCAATCGCATGCTGATACGCTTCTTTGAGCGGCGTCAGGATATTGTGAATCGTCCGCTTCTTGAGACCGTGCGACCACCAGGTCGCGATGAGTCGCTTCACGTGAGCCCGGCTCACCTCGTGGAGCGGGCGGTCTCCGATCGCGGGAAACACATGCTTGACACAGTCTTGCTGATAGCCGGCGGCCGTTGACGGTTTACAGTGGACCTGCGCGTAGGTCTTCAACCAATCGGTGAGGTACGCCTTGACGGTGGGCATTTGTTGTTCCGGCTGTGAGAGGGCCAGAGGCTCCCCGCTTACATCGGCCCACTTCAACCGCGCCTCAAGCTTCTTCGCAAAGGCCCTTGCCGCCTCTTTACTAGAGAAGGATTTGGCCTTCCGCTGATTTCGCCAGTTGATGAACACATACCAACCTTTCCTCTTCACTTCTCGGACTTTGACTCCCATGATTAAGACTCCTTTGTTATCCGGACAGACGTGCGTTATGCGGCTCGTTTGCCCTTGAAATGCAGTTCGAGTAGTCGACGGATCAACCCGCTTGCAGTAGTGCCGCGTCTTCGTTCCTCATCGAGTTTGGCTTTCAATGATGCTGGGACTTGTATGGGGATGCGTATCATTCGCATGCTCCGATCAAGGACTTTAGCAATTCCCCCCGGCTTCGGCACCACCTCACTTTCTCCTCTACTCGCGCGTCGGTGGAGGAGGCGGTGGTCCCTCGAAGATCGGCGCGTTGAGCGTCCAGGAGTCGGTGAGCATGCGACCGGTGCCCTTGCAGTTGGCCAGATCCCACTTCCAGTCCCAGCGTCCGCCCCAGCCGTCTTTCTCGAACTGGACGTGGTGGGTGATTCGAGGCAGATGGGCCCGGATGTTATCGATCTGAGGGCCCACGTCGTCCACGAACGTGGGGTCCGATGAGTCGGCCCCGTCCTGACCGACCCCGATGGGCTTCCCGAAGGCCAGGAGATTGGCGTACTCCCCCGGCGTGATGTCCACGCTGGTCGAGTCCACGCTCACGATGTCCACCAGGTCGTTTCCCACGTAGAGATGACTGACGTCGCCCCCGCTCCAACGGCCCGCGTGGTACAAGTCCTGGTTCCAGAGAAGGTTGTTGAGCCCCCAGGTGTAGGTGAAATACTCGAACATGTGCCTCCAGATGCGGTTGTAATCCGCCTGGGCCATCGCGTATTCGCTCCACCACCAGCCTTTCCCCGAATCCCTTCCGTGCATGGGCCGCCAGATCACGACGACGTCGTTATCCCGAAGCTGCTTCAGGCCGGTGGCCACTTCGTCCAGAAGCCTCATCCAGTTGTCGTGGATCCAGCCTGGATTTAGAACCTCGTCCGCGGTCAACCCGATTTCGTCGGAGTCCCCTCCCTTTCCATTGCGAGGGCTCGCCGGATGCAGATGGAGTTCGGCGATACCCCCGTTTCTGGAATGCTGGATGAGCGCGGGATTGATCTGCCTCCACAGGATCTGCTGCTGGGTCTGGTTATTGATGAGTGGCCGGCCAAACCCCCAGTCGGAGTACTCGGCGCCCGCGATCGCCACCCAGATCCCATACTTGTTGTAGATGTCCTGGATATGGCTGTAGGGGTTGGGGTTGTAGACGACGGGGGCCGTAGGATCACTGCGGGTAGGCCCCGACGTCATGATCCTCAAAACCTGGCCCGACATCACGCGGCGGTCGGGGCGGTTGGGAAGCTCGTAGAGCAGTTTCAGAACGGCGCGAGTCTTCTGTGAAGCGTTCGGATTGACGGGCTCCTGCGCCTTCACGATGGGCTGCGCGGCGAGCACGCAACCCAGCACTACGGGCCAGGCGCCCGAGACGATGACTCTGCGAAGGTGGAACATGGCGCGTCTCCTTCTCCCTTCCTGCGGAGGCCTTGATGTCCTTCTCCGAAGTTCCCCAAGGTCAGTCTGATAACCGCCCACGAAGGTTCATCATTCGCCCTGATCGTCGATTCCTGTTCAGTGTGCCGTCACACACTGCGCAGGTCTGTCTCAAGGACACGGCACGCTCTGGAACCTCGCGCTGAACGGCTTGCGTCTGTCTGGTGATGTCTCGCTGCGAATCGGCCAGACCATTCCATAAACTGTGACGCTGCCGAACAAGGAAAGCCTCTTCGTGGTTGCGTCGATTGTTCGATGGATGCGTGGAGAAGAGTACGGTCTAGAAACCTCGGACATAGAGAAGCTACCACAGAGTCGGCTTGAACACTACGTCAAACGACTTGCACAGGGGGAGGCACATGCAGAAACTTTGCGCCCGATCCGGCTTACCATTTGAGTGCGACTTTCCGCCTCTTCAAGTTTCTCGAACAGAGGGGCATCAAACGGGTTCCGCATAGTCCCCGGCAAACCCTCTCGGACATAACGACAGGCCGATAGGCGGTCAGGAATTATAAAGCATAGATACTGAACTATATCATGATATCTGTAAGTATCATTTGAAGTCAAGACCCCTGTCTGCTACACTCCCGCCCCATGCCGAAGTCGAAGGTGGGGCGACCAACGCGAGACTTTCTGATGCGGGATCTCCCTATTGAGGTGGCGCACAAGCTGAAGGTGGCCGCCTCCCTTCACCGGAGATCGGTCAAGGCTTATATCCAGGAGATTTTAGAGGCGCACTTGAAGGACTTGGAGCGGAAAGGGATTACGCTGAGTTTGCCGAAAGGGAAAGGATGACCGAGGTATGCCACGATCAGCCCCGTCAGCACCCCCGACGCCACAGTCCACCGCCGCACCCACACAGCCAGGCTGGTATTGGTGGAAGCGGGATGGCGAGGCTCGTGAAAGTATGGTGCAGCTCTGTCTGACGAATGGCGAGCTAACCCTGTGGTGGCCCAATCAGGACACACCCGTTGCAAAGCTAAAGGGTCACTGGCG
>DATFXF010000340.1:0-2551 GCA_035258565.1 Candidatus Acidiferrales bacterium | reverse complement strand
GGCAAGTCCTTGACGTGGCCGATCGAGGCCTTCACGACATAGGAGGAGCCGAGATATTTCTTGATCGTCTTCGCCTTCGCCGGCGATTCCACCACGACGAGATAGCGAGACTTTGCGCGTTTGGGTCCAGCCGCTGCTTTGGGGGTCCGTTTGGCCATTCCTGCTAAACCTTAAACTTTCTCGTAACGCTTGCCAGGATGTTGAACCACCAATCCCATCAGCTCCAGCTCGCACAGCGCACTGATTAAGGGGGCGGGCGCGAGCTCGCAACTGCTCAGCATCTCCTCGAAGCTCTTCGGCGCGCGGCCAAGAGCGTGGTAGGCCGTCAGCGCATTGGCCGAGAGGCAAGCGTCACTCAACCGCACCCCAGGCGCTTGCGGCGTGACGCTCACCGCGGGCGACACGCCCAATGCAGCCCAGGCGTCCTGCTTGGTCAAACAAAGCCTGGCGTTTCCTGATCGAATGAGCCCGTTGCAGCCGTGCGCGGCTTCGTTGCCTGCCTCGCCGGGCAGGGCGAGCAGCGGACGCCCCTGGTTGATCGCCGCCTGCGCAGTGTGCAAGGCACCCGAGTGCCTTGCGGCGCGCAACACCAAAACCGCGTCCGCCGCGCCCGAGATGAGCCGGTTGCGGCGCGGAAACGTATTTGCGCTGGCTCTCACGCCGAAGGGGAATTCGCTGTAGAACATCCCGCCGCCGGCCAATATTCGCGGTAGGAGACGGGCCTGCGGTGGATCAAGTTCGTCGAGCGCCGACCCGACGAAAGCCCACGTCTCCGCTTTGGCCTCGAGCGCGCCCAGGTGACATTCCGAGTCCACGCCGATTGCTGCTCCGGAGATGATTCCGACGCCGCCCTCGGCCACCTCGCGGGCAAACCGCCGCGCGATCTGTTCAAAGCCCTGGTCAGGGTGACGGCTTCCCACCATGGCGAGGCGTCGCCTTGGCGCACTGGGCGTCCCGCGAAAGAAAAGAACCGGCGGCGGATCCGAAATCCGGCAGAGGTTGCTGGGAAACGCTTCCTCCCCGGGGAAGGCAATACCGACATCCGCCCGGCGCGCCCGTTCGATTACGCAGAGACCCAGGTCAGACATCTTCTCCACCCGACCGAGCATCTCCCGGACGGTGGCGGTGAGGTTTAACGCTCCCGCCCATTCGCCCGGCGCCAAGTCCAACACCGCAGTCACGTCGCCGCGGAACAAGTCGAGAACCGCCGCGAATGCCTTGGGGCCGAGGCCCGGAACCGCCCACAGCGAGAGGGTTGCAAGCCGTTCACGCTCGTTCAGCAGCTTCTGCCCCCTCAAACCCGCCCCTCCGCCATTTACCTGACGCGGCACTATACTGCCCCAGGTCCGACAGCCAGGACTGCTCCCTATAAGAGCCGCGTTCGCAGCCGTCAAGATAGTGGCCGGCTCAGCCGGCGCAGCCCTGCATCCGATGAGCTGGTGGGAAATCATCTCCCGCTCGATCAGCGAAGCGCCGCGCGCGGTTCCTTCTCGGAGTCGATCCTCATCTCGACGCGATCTCCGTAGACGATCTCGCGCAGTGATCGGGTGAGCAAGCACATCGTGGCAGTGTCTTTAACGTCGATCGCCATGCAGCTTCCCACGTCCTCGACCGGCAAGTGGCGATTTTGCACTTGCGCTGGGTTTAGAAAGGCCTTTGGAGTGATCGGATCTTGCTGGCGGACCACGGTAAAGGTGTTTCCAGGCTGAACTCCGTCGGCGCGGCCCTTGTCCACAACCACCACGTTGTGCTCACCCAGCACGGTGAGGAAAGGAATCAGCACGCCGATGACGTAGCCCTTCAACTGCCGGTCGTTCGGCCGTCGCTCGATGACTTCCTTGAGCTGCTCGCCTGCCGGTCCAATCCGATCTCCGCGGTGCACCTCGTCCCAGGTGTCAGGGCTAAGATCGGCGGTGACGAACTCGTCGGACGACTTGACCACCCGCACCGTGCCCAGGATGTGGGTCAGATATCCGTATTTGCGCTTAGTGGCCGGATGCACCAGCTCAGCCGCGGTCCGAAAAACGATGTATTTCTCTCCGTGCTTTACCGGCGCTCCCTTTGGAAACTTGATGTAGACGGTGTCCGGATACGAGAGCATCTGCGTCTCGGCAAAGGACGAGTCGATGATGCCCGACTGCTGGAGCTGCTTGGCGGTGACAAAGCCTTGATGCGTCACTCGGAAGCCGGGCTGCGCTCGATAGCCGATCTTCCCTGCCACCCTGACCCCGGCCTCATGCTCTAGATTGATTGAATCGGGAGAGCTGACCTGCTCCTCCGGGCCGACAGGCTCCGAGGCGACCTCCACTTCCGACGGCACCTCTTCCCCCGCGCGGTAAAACCGCACGCGATTGCCTGGATAAATCCAGTGCGGGTTGGCGATCTCCGGGTTGTAGGACCACACCTTCGGCCAGTACCAGGGGTTGCCCAGGTACGTCTGCGACAGGTCCCACAGCGTGTCGCCCTTGACCACCGTGTGCACCTCGCCGGGCGCGCTCTCGCGGCCGCCGGAGGTGGGGCCGACCTTCACCTTGGACGGGCGCTCGGTCTG
>DATFXF010000339.1:0-30083 GCA_035258565.1 Candidatus Acidiferrales bacterium | reverse complement strand
CACGCGCATCGTGTCCAATTTGATTCCGGGCATCGGTTTCATCGGTGCAGGCGCGATCATTCGCGAGCGCGGCTCGGTGGTGGGGTTAACCACCGCAGCAACCGTGTTCGTCGTCGCCAGCATGGGGATGGCCGTCGGCGCGGGCCTGTACCTGACCGCCAGCTTTGCGGGCCTGCTCATCCTGCTGGCGCTGAGCCTGCTCGGGTGGGCGGAAGACCGCCTCAGCCTGAAAACTCGCGCGCTGACCTTCCGCGTGACCACGCCGCACCTCGAAGAGGCGATGGCGCGCACGAGCCAGCTCTTGAAGGAGCTCAATGTGGCCATGGAGCACTTCCGGGTCTTTCACGTCGGGAAGGAGTTCGTCATGGAGTTTGATGCGGAAGTGAGTTACAACCAGCAACATGAGCTCATCAGCCGATTGAGCGCGCTCGGCCTGCGCTCGGAGGTGATGCCTCTGGAGGCGCAGCGGGAGTGAGGCTGTCCTTCCGCGGCGAGCCTACCGGGGGATTGACAATTCAGAATTCCAACCTCCCGTGGTCATGGCGGACATCTTCCGCAGTGTATACTTATTCCCGCCCTCTATGCCCAGACCAGTCAAGCCACCTCGACTGAAAACAGGCTCCAAAGTTCGAATCGTAGCTCCCGGAAGCCCGGTTGAAGAAGCGCGCTTGAAGGATGGCCTCCAGGAATTGGCGCGGCTTGGTTACCTGGCGCGCACGAGCTCGAATGTTCTTTCGCGGGATGGGTACTTCGCCGGCAATACAGATACTCGCCGGGGGGAGCTCGAAGTCGCCCTTGCAAGTGTCGATGAAGCGGCCGTTTTCTGCGCGCGCGGAGGTTACGGCTCCAACTATCTCCTCGATGGCCTGCGTCCTTCTGGGTTCAGATTTCCCAAGGTTTTGTTGGGTTATAGCGACATCACCACGGTCCAGATCTTCCTTTGGGAGAAACTGGGTTGGGTGACATTCTATGGTCCGATGGTCGCGGCCGGTTTGGATGGGGGAGCGAATGGTTCGGCGGGTTACGATCTCCGAAGCTTCCAGTGCGCGCTCACCGAGACCGAGAGCAGCTGGTCGCTGAGCCTCGAGGGCGAAGTACTCGTGGGCGGCCAAGCGGAAGGGGTGCTGCTGGGGGGTTGCCTGACCTTGATCGAAACAAGTATCGGAACACCTTGGGAGCTCGACACCAAGGGGGCCATCCTGCTTCTTGAGGATCGCGGCATGAGGCCCTACCAGGTGGATCGCGCATTGGTGCACTTGAAGCAGGCGGGCAAGCTTCGGGATGTGCGGGGATTTGTCCTGGGTGAATTCCCAGAGTGCGATCCGCCTGCGGAGAGCAACGTGACCGTGCTCGACGCGCTGCGTCGCTTGCTTCCGGAAGCGGGCGTGCCGGTCGTTTGGCGCGCGCCGATCGGTCACACACCCCGGCCGATGTTGACAGTCCCCCTGGGCATCCCCGTGCGCCTCGATGCCTCCGGACCGGGGAGACTCGAAGTTCTGGAGCCCGCCGTAGTCTCGTGAGCCCCATCGAACACATCCACTTGATCGGCATCGGCGGTGCGGCGATGACCTCGCTGGCCGGCATGCTGAAGGAGCGCGGGTATCACGTCACGGGCTCGGACGCGGGCGTCTATCCGCCAGCCTCTCATCTGCTGGAGGCGTCGACGATCCCCTGGCAGGAGGGCTTCAGCGAGGACCATTTGAAGCCGGAGCCAAACCTTGTCGTCATCGGCAACGCCCTCTCGCGTGGGAATCCCGAGGTCGAATACGTGCTCGACCACAAGATTCCTTACTGCTCGCTCCCGGAAGCGCTCAAGGAATTCTTTCTTCCCGGCCACACTTCGCTTGTCGTCTCCGGCACACATGGCAAGACAACGACGACGTCGCTGCTGGCATGGATTTTCCAGGACGCGGGGCGGAGGCCGAATTTTCTGATCGGCGGTGAGGCTCAGAATTTCGGTCGCAACTACGGCCTGGGGGGAGGCGAGGAATTTATCATCGAAGGCGACGAATACGACTCCGCTTTCTTCGACAAGGGGCCGAAGTTCCTGCACTACCGCCCGGACGAGCTGATCATCACCTCCATCGAATTTGACCACGCCGACATCTATGCCGACCTGGCCGCCATCGAGTTGCAGTTCTCACGATTGGTGAATTTGATACCCCGGCGCGGACGGATCGTCGCCTGGGGAGGCAGCCCGGTGGTCGCGCGGTCGGTGGCAGGGGCCTTCTGCCCGGTGGAAACCTACGGTCTAGATGGAGCCGCGGACTGGATGGCCGGGGATTTGGAGTTCAGTGAAGGGGAGACACGGTTCCGTGTGGTGCGCCGGGGTCACGAGATGGCGCGAATTCGGTTGCCCCTGGCGGGCCAGCACAACGTTCTGAACGCGCTTGCGGCGATCGCCTTGGCACACGGCCGCGGGATCGAGCGCCAGGCAATCGAGCGGGCCCTGGCGACCTTTCGGGGCGTGCGCCGCCGACTCGAGGTCAAGGGCCAGGCCGCGGGGATAACCATCGTGGACGATTTCGCGCATCATCCCACGGCCGTCCGGGCTACTGTTGAAGCGGCGCGTGCGCGCTGGCCAGGCCGACGGATCTGGGCCGCCTTTGAACCGCGGTCGAATACGATGCGTCGCAAGGTGTTCGAGCCCGAACTGGCCGAAGCGCTGGCGGGCGCCGATGGGGTAGTGCTGGGCCCGGTGAACCGGCCGCATCTGCTGAGCGACGAGGAGCGGCTCTCCCCGGAGCGCGTGGCGAGGGAAGTGCGCGAGCGCGGCCGGCCGGCGCGCGCATTTGGCTCTGCTGTGGAGGTCCTCGGCTATCTTATCGGCGTGCTTCAACCCGGTGACATCGTCGTGGCCATGTCCAACGGCAGCTTCGACGGCCTGTGCGAGAAGTTGCTCGAGCGCCTGGGGCAGGTGCTGCCGTCGGGGCACGGGGCCAAACGATGAGCCGAATGGTTGGGCGGCGCGCCTGCCGCCAGGGCACCTTGCTGCTGGTCGCCATTCTGGCGGCACTGCCCGCGCGGGCCACCATCCACTATGCCGTCTCCGTGGGCCAGCCGGAGCAGCACCTGTTTCGCGTGACCATGATCATCCCCCAGGTGCACGATCAGATCATCGTGCAGCTTCCAGTATGGAACGGACTCTACCAGATCCGCGATTTCGCCTACCATGTGCGCAACGTCAGTGCCAGCGACGAAGCCTCGCGGCTGCTTCCGGTCCGCAAACTCGATAAGCAGACCTGGCAGATTTTGGGGCAGGGAACGATCACCGTGCTTTATTCGAGCTACTGGGACGAGCCCGGCCCCTTCAACTCACAACTGAACGCGACGCACGCTTTCATCAATCTGGGCACGGTGCTTTTCTATGTGCCGGAGCGCCGCGGAGATGATGTGCGGATCGTGTTCGACGACCTGCCGGGGGCCTGGCGAGTAGCCGTCGCCCTGCCGCCCGCCGAAATGGCTCCCCGACGCCGGACGCGGGCTTACACGGCCCGCAACTACGATGCCTTAGTGGATGCGCCGGTGGAACTGGGCGCTTTTGAGGAATTCAATGTGGAAGGAGCGGGCGCGCGCGTTCGCGTTGTGGTGCACGGCGAGGGATGGAAGCGCGAACAACTCGCGGACTGCGTGCGCCGCGTTGTCCGCTACGAAACACAGCTCCTAGGCGAAGCGCCATTTGAAGAGTATCTGTTCCTCTATCATTTCGGTTCCCCTGCGGCAGGAGCCGCCGGAGGAATGGAGCACGCCAATTCCACGGCGATCTTCGTGGAGTCCGGCGCTTCGTTCGCCAATGTCACTGCCCACGAGTTTTTTCATCTCTGGAACGTCAAGCGGATTCGGCCACAATCGCTTGAGCCGGTGGACTACACCCACGAGCAATGGACCCGCGCGCTGTGGTTTGCTGAGGGGGTCACGAACACCTATGCTTCGTTTGCGTTAGTTCGCGCCGGGTTGTGGGATCGGAAGGCGTTCTATGACGACCTGGCGGCGCAGATCACCCAGCTCGAGTCGCGCTCGGCGCGCCATTGGAAGAGTGTGGAAGAGGCCAGTCTCGATGCTTGGCTCGAGAAATACACCCTTTATAATCGGCCCGAATTCAGCATCTCCTACTACACGAAAGGCCAAATCCTCGGCGTGCTGCTGGACATCCTGATCCGCGATGCGACCGACAACCGGGCGAGCCTGGACGATGTGTTGCGCACACTCAACGAGAACTTTGCCCGCCGCGGTCGGCCCTATCGAGACACCGCCGACATCCGTGCCGCGGCCGAAGGCCTTGCCGGTCGCAGCTTGGAGGAGTTCTTCACGCGCTATGTTGCCGGCACCGAGGAGCTGCCCTGCGTGGAATTGCTTGCGCACGCGGGCCTCTTGCTGAAGCCGCGAGGGCACTCCCAGGTGGAGTTCGGCTTCTGGCCGGGGCGAGGGACGGACGGAGTCAGCCGAGCCGTTCACGTCGAGCCGGGTAGCGTCGCCCAGCGGGCCGGCGTGCGCGAGGGGGATGTATTGCTTCGATTGAACGGTGCTCCTTTTCCCGCCCGCTTGGAACGTTGGCTTCGTGGGCATCGCGCGGGTGAAACCGTCCGCCTTCGTTTGCGGCGGGATTCCGAAGAGAGGGAAGTATGGTTTGTGCTCGGTGAGCGCCAGCAGCGTTTCTACGTAATTGAGGAGGCGGGAAGCGCCACTGAGAAGCAGCGCCGCATCCGCGAAGGCCTCCTTCGCGGCACCACCGACGCCCCGCGCCCTTAGCATGATCCGCACCATAATCGTCAGCGTCCTCTTGACGCTGTACATCCTTCTCCTCGGGCCGCCACTCCTGCTGTACTCGGTTTTGACGAGCTCCGTGGACTCGCTCTACTGGATGGGCCTTCGAGGCGTGCTGTTCATCGTGCGACTGGTCGGCGTGCGCATCCGTGTGGAGGGTCAGGAGAACATTCCCCGCGGTGTGTGCATTTTCGTTGCGAACCATACCAGCGCCGCTGATCCCCCGGCGGTCGTGGGTGCCATCCCCCGTCGCATCGCCATCCTGGCCAAAGACTCCTTGTTTCGCATCCCTATTGTTGCGCAGGCCTTTCGGCTGGCACACTTCGTGCCGGTCGACCGCAGCCATCGTGAGTCGGCGGTCGCCAGTGTGGAAAAGGCCATCGATTACCTCAAGCAAGGGAATTCGTTCCTGACTTATCCGGAAGGGACGCGCAGCCCCGACGGGCGCCTGCTGCCCTTCAAGAAAGGGCCCTTTGTGATGGCCATCAAGGCGGGTGCGCCAATTGTGCCGGTGGCCTGCGCCGGGGCGCAGCACGTCCTGCGCAAAGGGGAGTTGAGAATTCACCCCGGAGAAATCGTCGTGCGCTTCGGGCAGCCAATTGACGCCTCGACCTACGCGCTCGATCAGCGGGATGAGCTCGCCGCCCGCGTCCACGCTGCGATCGCCCGGGCTTTGCCCCCCGAGCAACAGCCTCTCGGCCAAGCGCAACCGGATAGCGAACCTGCATTCTGAGAGACAAGGAACCCGCCAAGCGGGAGCTCGGGTGGTGTCGGCTGACGCCGTTCAGGGGAGCTTAGTGCGAAGGCACTCGAGCTCGGCTTCGAGCTCGCGCACTCTGTCTTGCAGCTCGGGCAGACGATTGAGTGCAGCCATGCTCTTCAGCCATTGTTTGTTTGGGATTGCTGGGTAGCCTGAGTACAATGCGCCTGCGGGCACATCGTTGGGCACACCGCTCTTGGAACTGATCACGGCGCCATCGCCGATCGTCAGATGACCCGCGGCGCCGACTTGCCCGGCCAGGATCGAGCGATGTCCCACAACCGTTGAGCCGGCCAGCCCGACCTGGCCGCAGAGCAGGGTATCTTCGCCGACTCTCGATGCGTGCCCGACCAGCACGAGGTCGTCGAGCTTGGCGCCCCGAGCGATCCTCGTTTCACCCACCGTGGCGCGATCCACGCAGGCATTCGCTTGAATCTCGACGTCATCTTCGACCACAGCGACGCCCGACTGTTGGATCTTGTACCATCGGCCATCGGGCTGCCGGGCGAAGCCGAACCCGTCGCCGCCCACGACCGCCCCGTTCTGCAGGATCACCCGATCTCCAATCCGGCAGCCTTCGCGAACGACCGCGTGCGAGTGCGCAAAAAAATGGTCACCGATACGCGCGCCTCGATAGATGGCGACGAAGCTGTGCAGGACGGCTCCGCGACCAATCTGGACCTCCTCGTCCACAAAGCAGTAGGGGCCCAGGTGAGCTCCAAGCCCGATCTCGGCCGAACGAGCCACGACCGCTGTGGGATGTACACAGGGAGGGTATTCGGGCCGCCGGAAGAAGAGCTCGATGGCGCGCGCGAAGTCGAGGTAGGGGTTGGCCGAGCGCAATGCGGCCAGCGCCGGCTGGCCCTGGCGGGGGCCGACGATGTCCTCCTTGCCGACCAGGATGGCAGAGGCGCGCGTCGTGGCCATGGCCCGGCGGTAGCGCGGGTTGGCGAAGAAGGTCAGGTGGCCGGGCTCAGCCGACTCGATGCCCGCCACGCCGGTAATCTCCGTGCCCGGGTCGCCTTCGAGGTGACAGCCAAGTCGCTGCGCGATTTCTTCGAGTTTCATCTTCGTGGCTCCTTGGAGGGCTTTGCCCGCTCGCAAGCGTCTAAGACGTTAAATCGTAACTTTACACCAATCTCGCTGGGCGACGACGGCGGATGGTGGAAGGCCTACTCGTTGAATAGCTTTGGCTGGGAGGCGGGCGCGACTCGGGCGGGCTTACGCCGGGCGATGCCCACCACACCCAGGACGGTCATCTCCGCCAGCGCCGTACGGGGAATGAAGATGCGCAGGGTGTTCCCATGAAGATCGGGGGGAGTGACTTGAACGCCGTGGTCCAGGAAGGCAAGGAGGTCATTGGGAACGACACCCTCGATCGTTTCGCTGTCGCGGAACCTTAGGCGCACCCACAGGCCGTCGAGCTTTGGGCGGCTGAGGAACGTCTTGCGCTCGGACTCGATATGGTCGGTAAACTCGCGCACGAAATAGACGCCGCGCACGTTCTCGAGGGCCACGGACTCGTGCGCGCCGTCGGGTGTCAGCACGTCGAGGGTTTCGCTTTCACCGAGTGCCGCGGGGTTGAGATAGCCTCGAAGGGGAGTGCCGTCAGCAAGCTGGACGATTACCTTCTTATGGGTAGAGGCTGGGGCGCGGTTCTTCACAAGGCAAGTCCGGCGCGGTATTGCCAAGCTTTCGAAACTATGTTATGTTGAGTGCCCCATGCTGTCAAGTGTTTAGTTTTCAGGGGCTTAGGCCCGGGGGCCCCAACCCTTGACTGAAAAGAAGCAGATCCTCAAGTCCGCCTCGATTATCACTCTGGTTACGGTTGCCAGCCGCATTTTTGGGTATATCCGCGACCAGCGGCTCACCCTGCTTCTGGGAACCACCCTTTCGGCGGACTCCTTTGTTCTGGCCTATCGCATCCCCAACCTCCTCCGCCGGCTGGTGGGCGAGGGCTCGATGACCGCATCCTTCATCCCCGTCTTCACCGGGTATATGGCGGACAGGCCACGCGAAGAGGTTTGGGAGTTCGCCCATCGATTGTTTTGGACCTTGGCCGTCATCCTCGCCGTCATTACCGTCCTGGGGATGGTCTTTTCCCCCTCGGTGGTCCACATGTTTACGTTTTACGGCAAGGGCCAGTTTCAGTGGGACGAAGCCGTTTATCTCAATCGCATCATCTTCCCCTATGTTTTCTTCATCGGCCTGGCGGCACTGGCCATGGCCATCCTGAACTGTTTTCATGTCTTTGGTCCGCCGGCCGCCACGCCCATCCTACTGAACATTTCCATTATCGTTTTTTCAGTGAGTGCTGTTTGGCGGCATTTCCACGACCCCGCGGTAGCCTTGGCGATCGGGGTACTCGTCGGCGGCGCCCTGCAATTCCTGGTGCAGGTGCCGCTGCTGGTCCGGCAAGGGATGCGATTTGACTTCGGCGTTTCGTTTTCCCATCCTGGGGTGCGCTCGGTAGCGCGACTGATGGTGCCTGGTTTTTTCGGAATCGGAATCTCCCAAGTGAATTTCTTTGTGGACACCATCTTTGCGACTTCGGCCAGAATGCAGGGCTTGGTCGGGGCCGGCGCGCTGACGTCGCTCTACGTTGCCGACCGGGTGATGGAGCTTGTGCTGGGCGGGTACGCCATCGCAGTCGCTACGGCGATTCTACCGATGATGTCACATCAAGCCTCGGCGGGCGATATTGACGCACTCAAGAAGACGTTCGGGTTCTCGCTGCGCATTGTGTCGTTCATCACCGTTCCCGCAGCGGTGGGGCTGATCATTCTGCGCGAGCCGATTATTCGGGTGCTGTTCGAGCACGGGCGATTCGTGGCGGCCTCTACGCGGCTCACGGCCCGTGCCTTGCTCTACTACGCGCTAGGCCTTCCGGCCTTCGCCGCAGTGAAGCTGATTGTTCCGGCGTTCTATTCGACGAAGGACACAAAAACACCTGTCTGGGTGGCAGCGTATGCGCTAGTGCTGAACATCCTGCTGAATGTGCTCTTCCTGGGCTATTTTCTCAAAAAGCTCCAGAACGGGGCTCCCGCCTTAGCCACCGCTTTCGCAGGGTACTTCAATTTCCTGATGCTGTTCACGATTTTCCGTATGCGGTACGGCCGGCTGGGTACGTTTGATCTGCTCGGTTCGCTCTCGAAAATCCTGGCCTGCTCCGGGGCCATGGGGGCGTTGTGCTGGGTGGGCCTGCGATTCTCCCAGTTTTCGAGCTACACGCGATTTCTGCCGCAGCTTGCTATCTTCCTGGCACTGATCTTGGGTGCCACAGTGGTCTATCTGACTTTGGCCTGGGTATTGCGCTGCCCGGAGATCGAAGAAGTTTATGGCATTGCGCTCCGGCGAGAAGCGGGTCCGCCGGCGATGATGGAGTAGCTTCGATGGAGAGCTCCGTCCATGCCTTCCTCAACTACCTACGAGTGGAGAAAGGACTGGCTGCCAATACGATCGCTGCTTACAAACGCGACTTGAAAAAGTTCTCCGCCTTCCTGGGCAGATGCGGCTCGGGTCTCGAGACCGTCCGCCGCGAGGAGATCGTTGACTTTCTCGCCAGCCTCTACCGGCAGAAGCTCGACAGCCGTTCGGTGGCGCGTCATCTGGTCACCCTGCGGAACTTCTTCAAGTTCGCGCTGAGGGAAGGCGCGGTGCGTGCGGACCCTACCCTGAACCTCGATTCGCCGAAGTTGCGCAAGAGCCTGCCGAGTTACTTGCGGGTGGACGAAATCGAGCGCCTGCTCGAGCTTCCCGACCCGCGCACGACTCTCGGCGCGCGCGACAAGGCCCTGCTCGAACTGCTCTATTCGACCGGGCTGCGTGTTTCGGAGGCCGTGGGCTTGCGCGTGGGCGACCTCGAGATGCAGATGGGCTGCCTGCGCTGCCTTGGGAAGGGAAACAAGGAACGCCTCGTGCCGGTCGGCCGCCGCGCACTCGCGGCCGTGGAACACTACCTCCGTGAGGCACGGCCGGAGCTGCTTCGCGCCCGGCGCCGAGCTGCCCCCGGGCCGTACTTGTTTGTAAATCGGCAGGGCGGGCAGCTCAGCCGCGTGGGCATGTGGAAGATCCTAGCTAGCTATGGAAGGCGCGCCGGCCTGCGCAGCAAGCTGACGCCGCACAAGCTGCGACACAGCTTCGCGACGCACTTGCTCGAAGGCGGGGCTGATCTGCGCTCCGTGCAGTTGATGTTGGGTCATGCGGACATCTCGACTACCCAGATTTACACCCACGTGGTGGAGGAGCGTTTGAAGCACATCTACAAGGCGCACCATCCGCGCGCATGACGTCGTGCACACGAGCCGCGCATCGGCGACTCGATCGGCCAGGGCATCCGAGGAAGCAGCAGAAGCACGCGAAGAGCGGGAGAGCGAATGCCTGACTACATGTTCTTGCTGGAGAGCCGGCTTTCGGCGGAGCAGCGGGCCGCGGTCATGCGCGTGCAGGAGCTGGCTGCCGCCGAGGAAGCCAACATCTATCTGGTCGGCGGGGCCGTACGCGACCTGATTTCAGGGATGCCCATCCGTGATCTGGACTTTGTGCTGGAAGGCAATCCCTCGCGGGTTGCCCGCGAGCTCGAAAAGGGCGGCGCGCGGCTTCTCTCCGAGGACGAGCGGCTGCGCCACATCGAGTTGATTTTCGCCGGGGACGTGGACGGCAGCATCGCCGCGGCACGCGACGACGTCTATCACCGCCCGGGCACCAAGCCCGAGATTCGGTGGTCGACGGTGATGGAGGATCTGCGTCGGCGCGACTTCTCACTGAACGCCATTGCCATCTCCTTGAACCCGGCATCACGCGGACTGTTGCTCGACCCGACCAACGGCCTCGCGGACCTAGAAAAGCACGAGATCCGCGCGCTCTCCATTCACAGCTTCACGAACCAACCGGTACGCCTGCTGCGCGTGCTGCGATACTGCACCCGCATGGGCTTCAAGATGGAAGCCCGCACCGCCGAATGGTTCGCGCTAGCCATGGAGCGTGGTCTCCATGAAACTATCCCGCCCGAGGAGGTCGGCAAGGAGGTTCGGCAGCTCGCGCGGGAAGAAAGGCCGGCGGCAATTCTGAAATCCTGGGAAGCGCACGGCCTCGTCGGTGCCATCCATCCGCAACTTGCTCGCCGGCATCCGCACTACGATGCACTCCAGCGTCTCGTGCGTGTGCGCGAGGACTTGGTCGGCGCCGGTTACCGGCCGCGCCTGTTTGCCCCAGCGACGCACGCGCTCCTGGGGCGGCTGAAATCGCGGGAACGAAGCGGGGCCCTGGCACGGATGGAGTCTCCTGCCCACGAGCGGGACGCGGTCCTGCACCTGGAAGCTGAAGCCAAGAAATTCGTCAAGGTGCTCGCGAGCCGGAAAACTGCTGCGCCGCGCGAGGCCTACGACTTCCTCGAAAGAGTGCCGCTTGAGTTGCTGGCCTACACCCTGGCTGAATTTTCAAACGCCAAAGCACTGGGGAAGATCCGCACCTTCCTCTACAAGTGGCGGCCGTTGCGGCAGGGCCTGCCGTCCGTGGCCACCGAGCTCGAGGGACTGGGCCTGCCGCGCGGACCGAAGTTCGACCGGGTGCTAGAAGATCTCTTCCAACTTCAGCTCCTTGGAAAAGGCCGCAACGCGGAGGATCGCATCAGGCTCCTGCGCAAGCTTGCCGGCATCAAGGAGCCACCGAAGAAGAAGATCAAAGAGGAAAAGAAGAAGCCCGCCCCGAAGACTTCCAAGGCCGCCAAGAAGAAAGTAACCACGGAGAAAGCCGAGGCCGACGCGGCCACCGCTCCGGCTCGAGCGACGGAGGAGGGAACCGCTGCCGCGACATCCGAAGAGGCTCTGCCAAGAGGCGCGGAGGCGGCAGGCAAAGGTGCCCCATACAAAGCCGCAGAACCGGCGAAGGCCGCCCCCGCCGTCCTGTCTCGAGGCTCGCCCGAGAAGGTCGCGAGGCCGCCTAGCAAGCCCCCGAGAGAGGCGAAGCGCGCTCGCGCTGAGCCGCGCCATGCGGCAGTCGGGAAACCACGCCGCAAACCGCACAAGAAAGCAGGGCACCGCTAAATCCGCGGGGCTCGATTCTGCTGGCGTGCGGCAGCTTTTCAATTCTCTCCGAGCGGTCTAGAATAGCCGGGCATGGGACCGCTCCGCTTCGTTCACCTGCACCTCCATACCGACTACAGTCTGCTAGACGGCGCCTGCGGAATCACCGAACTTGTGAAGGAGACAGCGCGGCGCGGCATGCCTGCGGTGGCCGTCACCGACCATGGCAACCTGTTTGCCGCGGCGAATTTCTACCATGAGGCCGTAACTCACGGGGTCAAGCCGCTGATCGGCTGCGAGGTCTATGTGGCGCGGGGCAGCCGGCATGATCGCGGATCCACCCCGGGCATTGAGCCAGGCACGACGCGTACCGGTGCGGAGCCCAGGGCGGCAATGGAGGGTGCCGAGCCCACACGCGGCACAAACCATCTGTTGCTACTCTCGGAGACGACCGAGGGCTACCGCAATCTCCTGCAGCTCGCTTCGGCGGGCTTCCTGGAAGGCTTCTATTACAAGCCCCGCATTGATTACGACCTTCTGGCCAAGCACAGCCGGGGCCTCATTGCTCTTTCCGCCTGCCTGCGAGGGGCTGTCGCCGACGCGCTGGTCGAAGAACGTTATGAGCAAGCGCGGGAGTCCGCCTACCGGCTTCGCGACATCTTCGGCAAGGGCAGTTTCTTCCTCGAAGTGCAGGATCAGGGCATTGAAGTCGAGCGGCGCGTCAACCAGGAGCTGGTGCGGCTCTCGCGGGAAACCGGCATCCCGCTGGTGGCCACAAACGATTGCCACTATCTGACCCAGGCCGATGCGCGCGCGCAGGAAGTCCTGCTGTGCATTCAAACCGGCAAGACAATGAGCGATCCCCAGCGCATGAAGTTCGCCACTGACCAGTTCTATTTCAAGACTGCCGCAGAGATGGCGCAGGTCTTCCGCGAGTTGCCGGACGCGCTCGAGCGCACCGTGGCCATTGCCGAACGCTGCAACGTGAAAATCGAGCGCGTCGGAAACCCCTTTCCGGAGTTTCGCGTGCCCGCCGGGCACACGCTGGACAGCTATTTTGAAACCGTGGTGCGGCGAGGATTTGCCGAGCGCCTGAAGCACCTGGAGACGCTCGAGAAAAAGGGTCTGCTGCGTCATCCGCTCGCGGAGTACGAGCGCCGGTTGTCCCAAGAAATCGCGACGATTCAGAAGATGCGCTTCGCCAGCTACTTCCTGATCGTTTGGGATTTCATTCGTTATGCGCGCGCCCAGGGCGTGCCGGTAGGGCCGGGGCGCGGGTCGGCAGCAGGCAGCCTGGCGAGCTACGCACTCGAAATCACCGACGTGGACCCCTTGCAATACGGGCTGCTCTTCGAGCGCTTCCTCAATCCGGAGCGCGTCTCACTGCCGGATATCGACATCGACTTTTGCGTGCGGCGCCGCGGCGAAGTCATTGATTACGTCACTCGCCAGTACGGCCGCGACAACGTGGCTCAGATCATTACCTTCGGCACCATGGCGGCCAAGGCAGCGATCAAGGATGTGGGCCGCGCGCTGGACATACCCTACGGGGAAGTGGATCGCCTGGCCAAACTGGTTCCGAACCAGTTGAATATCACGCTCCGGGATGCCCTCCAGCAGTCGCCCCAGCTTCGCTCCGAGGCACAGCGCGACGAGCCCGTCCGCGAGCTGCTGGAGGTGGCGCAGCGCCTGGAAGGTCTGGCGCGCCATGCCTCGACGCATGCCGCCGGGGTGGTGGTCTCACCGCAGCCGCTCGCCGAGATCGTTCCCCTCTACAAGACGAACCGCGACGAAATTACCACGCAATACGACATGAATGCGCTCGAGCGCCTCGGCCTGCTGAAGATGGACTTCCTCGGACTGACCACTCTCACCGTGCTCCACGACACGGTGAAACTCGTGGCCCAGAACCGCGGTATCCAGATCGAGTTGGACGATTTGCCGCTCGAGGACCAGGAAACCTACAAGCTCTTTGCTCGGGGCGATACGACCGCCATCTTCCAGTTTGAATCGCATGGCATGCGCGACATCCTCCGCCGCTACCGGCCCTCGCGGCTCGAAGACCTGACCGCGCTAAACGCCCTCTACCGCCCGGGACCGATTCAGGGTGGCATGATCGACGACTTCATCAATCGCAAGCAGGGACGCAGGCACGTCACCTACGAGCTCCCGGAGCTCAAAGAGATTCTCGAAGAGACCTACGGAGTCATTCTGTACCAGGAACAAGTGATGCAGATCGCCAATCGGCTGGCGGGTTTTTCTTTGGGCGAAGCAGACATTCTCCGACGCGCGATGGGCAAAAAGAAACGGGAGGAGATGGCGGCGCAGCGGGAGAAGTTTGTTGCCGGCTGCCGTGTGATGAAGATCCCGGCGAAAAAGGCGGAGCGGATCTTCGACCTCATGGCCGAGTTCGCCGGCTATGGCTTCAATAAGTCTCACTCTTGCGCCTACGCGCTGCTGGCCTACCAGACCGCTTATCTAAAAACACATTATCCGGTCGAATTCATGGCCGCTTTGCTCACCTCCGAGACAGGCAACACGGACAAGGTGGTGAAGTACATCAACGAAGCGCGCGGCATGGGCATCACGGTATTGCCGCCCGACGTCAACACCAGCGATGTGGACTTCACCCCCCTTGGTGAGGCGATCCGCTTCGGCCTGCGCGCGATCAAGAATGTCGGCGAAAACACCGTCAGGGGAATCCTCGAAGCGCGCCAAGAGCTCGGTCGCTTCCGTTCGATCTTCGAGTTCTGTGGTGTGGTCGATACGCGGCTGCTGAATCGGCGCGTGCTCGAGAGTTTGATCAAGTCGGGCGCAATGGACTCGCTTGGCGCGCGGCGAGCGCAGCTCTATGCGGTGATTGACCGCTCGATCGAGCGCGCGCAAAGGGGGCAACGCGAGCGCGCCAGCAAGCAGCACGGCTTGTTCGCCGCGGGGGGAGCCCAGCCCACCGAGACGCTGCTGGCGAACGAGCTATTGCCGGACCTCGAGGAGTGGCCCGAGCACGAATTGCTCGCTGCGGAGCACGCCACCCTCGGCTTTTATATCTCCGGCCACCCACTGGCAAAGCACGCAGGGCGCTTGAAGGAACTGTCCGTGGTCGACCTCGGCACCATGGAAGGACGGCGTTCCGGCGAGGAGATCTCGGTCGCCGGGATCCTCGTGAACATGCGCTCCATGCGCTCTCGCCGGGGCGACCGCTGGGCCATTCTCACCCTACAGGACATGAGCGGCATGCTCGAGCTACTCGCTTTTCCGGAGGCGTTTGCGCGCCTGGAAGGAATCCTGCGCGCGGGGACACCCCTGCTCATCAGGGGGCGCGTGAGCGTAGAGGAAGTCGGGACACGCGTGGTGGTGATGGACGCCCAGTCACTCGAAGACGTCACTGGGCCCGCGCCCAGCCTGATGCGCGTGCGCGTGGACCTCGGCAGAATGGACGAATTCACCCTCGATCGTCTGCAGGAGCTGTTTTCCAGCCGGCCGGGGGCCTGCCCGGTGACCTTCGAACTGCTCTCGCCGGACGGCTCCGTGGCCACTCTCGAAGCGCACCAGCGCGTGCGTCCTGACCGCACGCTGGTCGAAGCGGTGCGCGAGATGTGTGGGCTCGATGCCGTAGAGGTCTTGCACTAGATGGACCTCCGACGCCGCAAACGGAAGATCCATCGGCTCGAGAAGGACGTCGAGGAGCTCCGGCGCCGCGGGACCACCGATGCATCCGAGGCCGAGCTGGCCCGGCTGCGGCGCGAGATCCATGAGCTCAAGCGCGACTTCTATGCCCATCTGGGGCCCTGGCAGCGCACGCAACTCTCGCGGCACCCGCAGCGGCCGTACACGCTCGACTATGTGACCTTCCTTTTTGAACCTTTCTACGAGCTCCATGGCGACCGATCCTTTGGCGACGACCCGGCGGTCGTCGCCGGCATGGGGCGCTTTCACGGCCGGGCGGTGGCCGTCATCGGACACCAGAAGGGCCGCGACACAAAACAGAAACTGATGCGGAATTTCGGCATGCCGAAGCCGGAAGGTTATCGGAAGGCCCTGCGCATCATGCAGCTTGCCGCGAAGTTTGGCCGGCCGATCTTTACGTTCATTGACACCCCCGGCGCCTATCCCGGTATCGACGCAGAAGAGCGCGGCCAGGCCGAAGCCATCGCATACAACTTGCGCGAAATGGCGCGGCTGCCTGTGCCGATCATTGTCACCGTGACGGGCGAAGGCGGCTCGGGGGGCGCCCTAGCCATCGCCGTGGGCGACAAGGTGAACATCCTCGAAAACGCCATCTATTCGGTGATCTCTCCGGAAGGTTGTGCCTCCATCATGTGGCGCGATGCCGCGCAGGCGGAGCGTGCGGCCGCGGCCCTGAAAATTACGGCGCCGGACCTGCTGGAGTTGGGTCTGGTGGACGAGATCGTAGCTGAACCGGAGGGCGGTGCGCATTTAGACCACCAAGCCGCCGCCGCACAACTCGAGCCCGTCCTGGAGCGCTCGCTGGACGAATTGCTGCGCGTGCCGATGTCGGAGTTACTTGACCGCCGCTACGAGAAATTCCGCCGCATGGGGCAGTTCTTCCAGGTCGGAGTCAAGTGAGGTGCACGCGCGACGCGCTCGGGTGATCGAATGGCTCGGCCGAAAAAGAGTCTCTGGACCTGTTCGGTAATCTGGATGGCGAGGTCCGGGCCTTGGAGGTGAGCGATCTACTGCGACCGTTGCGGCACAGAGTTGCAGGCGAGCAATAGGTTCTGCCCTTCCTGCGGCAAACCCATTGGAGTTTCCCCGGGGCCGGTGGCACCTGCTGGCGGTCGCGTCGCCCGCCATCTGCAGGTCCTCGGCGTCCTCTGGTTTGCGGCCTCGGCGCTGAACCTGGTTGGCGCCAGCGTGCTGCTTGTTGTCGCCAACACCTTGTTAGCACACCTGGAGAGATTCCCTGGACCGATGCCTCCCTCCGCCTTCTTCCGGGGACTGTTCTCGGCCCTGGGGTTGCTTCTCCTACTCAAGGCTCTGGCAGGGTTTGCGGCCGGGTGGGGTTTGTTGCAACGGGAATCCTGGGCACGGCCGCTCACCCTCGTGCTAGGCTTCATCGGCCTGATCAATTTCCCCATTGGCACAGCCCTGGGCATTTACACGATCTGGGTCCTGCTGTCTTGCGGAGCGGATGAGGAGTACAGCCGGCTGTCGCGCGCGGCTTAGTCGCTCCCTGCCTCTTTCCCCAACCGTGGCGGATTCGCCACCCGCCGACCGAGGTGGGGTTGTCCGGCTCGACATTCTGGTCTAGCCTCAGCGGGCGGCCATTCTGCTGCATCCGAATTCGAGGCACTAAGGACGTTATGTCCGAACCCTTTCGGCCCTTCGAACGCTTGGTTGAAATCACCGTCCTTGGCAAGACCTTCAAAGTTCCCGAGAAAAATTCGCTCCTGCGCTGCTTCCAGTACGTCAGCCCGGAAACGATCCCCTACGGTCGCTTCTGCTGGAATCAGGATTGCCAATACTGTCGTGTCCAGTGCCAATTGCCCGATGACGACCAACCGCGCGAGATGTTGAGCTGCAAATTCCTGGTTACCGATGGCATGGCCATCACTGAGTTAAGTCCGGAGCTGAGGTTTTGCCTGCGGTCGAAACTCCGCTGATCCCGGGCTCCTAGACGACCGCGCCGTCGCGGCTTTCCCAGCGCCAGCTTTGTGGCACCGCAGCCATTGCCGCAACCCAAACCGTCGGTTACCATGCCCTTCACTGCGAGCGAGGAGTCGGTTCGATGACGGCCGTGCTCTGTGATGGCTGCGGCCTGCCGGCAACGCCCGAGCACATTGCCCAGCGCATCCGCCGCCTCGAGCTGGCCACGCGGTTCCGCCCCCTGCACATGGGCGTCCTTTTCTTGGGCGAAGCGCCGCCGCCGCGCCTCGAAGACTATTTTTACTTTTGCGAGGGTGGGCCGGCGGCAAGTGCCCTTGGGCACGCAGGGCTTTCGCGTGTCCTATTTGAAAGTTTGCTCACCGGCGTCGGCATTGAGGTCCAGGCCGGAAAGAGCAAGGAGTCCTGCCTGGCGGAGTTTCAGAAGCGGGGTTTTTTCTTCGCCGATTTGATGGAATGTCCGCGAGAAACAATTGCACCCGACGTGGGCCAGGAAACCGCGCGGGAGCGCGCATCTCGCTTGGCCCACCGCTACGGACCGACGCTGGTCAAACGAATCCGGTTCTCTTACAAGCCCAAGCACGTGGTCTTGCTCCCGACTCTCGTGCAGGACTTGATTCCCATGTTCGAGCAGGCAGGATTGGGCGACCTGCTGCTCAACCAGGGCTTGCCGTTCGACTTTCCCCATCCGCAGGACCTCGTCTCCCAAGCGCAGTTCCGCCACGGGCTTAGGGAACTGCTGTCCCGAGCGAGCAGCCGGTAAGGAATTCGCTTCGCTACTGACCTCCGGCTGGAGCGACTACCTGCGCAGTGGGCACCGGCATCTGCGGTGCTGTTTTCGCCCGTGTGATAGAATTATTCGAGCATTTGGGCCGAGGGGAAAAGACCATGCAGAAGCGCGTCAAGTTTGGGGTCGGCGTGGGGATCATTCTGGCCACGGTGTCCGCTCTGGCCGTGGTCGGATATCGAGAGCAACCCACCTACTACCACACGATCCGAGAGCTCCCTAACCTCAAGCCTTCTGACGCGCGCCAGCGCATGCGCGTCGCCGGCAACGTCGAGCAGGGATCGATTGTGCGCCTGCCTGGCCGGGTGGACTTCGTGCTCCAAGGGGAGGGCCAGAGACTATCCATCAGCTACGTCGGCAAGGACCCCCTTCCGGACACTTTTGTGGACGGCTCACAAGCCTTGGTCGAGGGGCGCTGGATGCGGGACGGCCGCTTTGTCGCAGAAAAAGTCCAGGCCAAGTGCGCATCGAAGTATGAAGCTGCACCCGGCCAGCAGAAAACTGGGGACGGCTATCCAGCCGATCCCAACAAGAAGGGTTAAACCGCTCGCGGGGCTTCCTTGGACCTGCTTGGATTCTTCGCCCTGAACCTGGCGTTTGTCTGCGCTCTCTACGCCGTGGGCGCAGGCACTGCCGCCATTCTCACCCGCAACCCCTTCCTGGTGAAGAGTGCGCGCCACGCCGGCCTGGCTGTGTGCATCCTAATCACGCTCGGCACGGCGAGCCTGGTCTATCTGTTCCTCACGGACAATTTTTCGATGGCCTATGTGGTTGGCCACAGCAACCGCGAACTGCCAACCTTCTACAAGTTTGCCGCGCTGTGGTCGGGACAGGAAGGCTCGCTGCTGTTTTGGAGCTGGCTGCTCTCTGTTTACGTTTTTTCGGTGCTGTTCACATACCGCGGCAGGCACCCCGAGCTGATGCCCTATGTCGGCGTGGTCCTCGCGGGCGTGCAGTTGTTTTTTCTGATCCTCAACAATTTCGTCGCCAGCCCATTCCAGGTGCTGGGCGCGGCTGGCCCCGACGGGGCCATCGAGCTGTTCGTGCCGGCCGATGGCAAAGGCCTGAATCCGTTGCTCCAGTATCCCGAGATGGTGATTCATCCGCCCATGCTCTATTCCGGCTACACCGGATTCACGATTCCGTTCGCCTTCGCGCTGGCCGCCCTGCTGGGCCGCTATCCTGGCGAGAAGTGGATTCACCTGACGCGCCGCTGGACGATGATTGCCTGGTGCTTCCAGAGTGCAGGCATTCTGCTCGGAGCGCACTGGGCCTACGCTGTGCTGGGTTGGGGCGGCTACTGGGCGTGGGACCCGGTCGAGAACGCCTCGCTGATGCCATGGCTTACCGGAACTGCCTTCCTGCATTCCGTCATGATGCAGGAAAAGCGCGGGATGCTGAAGGTATGGAACGTCTGGCTTGTCTTCGCCACCTTCCTGCTCTGCATTCTGGGAACCTTCCTCACCCGCAGCGGGGTGGTCAGCTCGGTGCACGCATTCGCGCAGTCTTCCATCGGGCCGTGGTTTGTGGGCTTTATTGCGGCAGTGCTTGCGGTGTGCCTCTGGGCCTTCTTGAAAAATCGGGACTACCTGAGGAGCGATAACCAGCTCGACGCTCTCGTATCGCGCGAATCGAGTTTTCTCTTCAACAACCTGATTCTGTTGGTGGCGTGCGTCGCAGTGCTCTCGGGAACACTCTTCCCGGTGCTCTCGGAAGCGGTCTCGGGAAGCAAGATCAGTGTTGGCCCGCCCTTCTTCAACAAAGTCAATATTCCCATCGGGCTCTTTCTGCTCTTCCTGACCGGTGTGGGGCCGCTGCTGGCCTGGCGAAGAACCTCCTTCGAGAGTGTGAAACGCAACTTCGGCGGGTCCTTGCTGCTCGGGCTGCTTGCCGGAGCGGTGGCATTCCTGCTCGGCTTTCGCGACTTCTTTTCGCTCGTGTGCCTCTCTCTCTCCGTGTTCGTCGCGCTGACCATCGCGAGCGAGTTCCTCCGTGGGGCGCTCGTGATTCGCGGCCGCACCGGCGTGAATCTCCTCTCCGCAGTCGGGCGGCTCACCATGCGCAATACACGCCGCTACGGCGGCTACGTGGTGCATTTCGGCATGGTGCTGGTTTTCATCGGCCTCTCCGGCGCGGCGTTCAATCGCGATAAACAGATGGAGATGGCTCCGGGATCGCGGATCGAGATCGGGCCGTATACGCTGGTCTGCCAGACCTTCACCACCCGTCCCGCGCAGAATTACACCGCCGAGCGCGCCACGATCGAAGTGCTGCGCGGCAGTAGGCAGGTGATGATGCTTTATCCGGAACGGCGCTTTTATCCGGCCAACGAGCAAGCGGGCACGATGGTCTCGATCTTCTCCACGCTCCGGGAAGACCTCTATGTCGTGTACGCGGGTCGCAGCCCCGAAAGTGATCAGCCCGTCATTCACGCCTACTTGAATCCGCTCGTAAAGTGGATCTGGCTAGGCGGCGTCATTGTGGTCCTGGGGACCGGCCTGGCGCTGCTGCCGGATCGCCAGATGGGGCTCGCGGCGCGCGCCCGAGCGCAGAAAGTCTTGCCGGTGGCCGCGGCTAAGCCCGTGTCGGCCTCTGCGGGGAGCTATGGACAGGAACGGCGCGAGCGCAACCCCACACTTTAGTCTGGGGTAGGTGGATTTTAGACGTCTTGCTTGAGTACCTCGAGAGTTACACTGCCAGTAGAAGTGGCGAGGTTCCAAAGGGTGCGCGACCTGCTCATGTCTAACGGCAAAGGCCAAAAGAATCCCAAGGAACGGGCTAGACTTCCTCTCTATTCGCTCGCCATTCTTGTCTCGCTGACAGTGCTGCCTCTGGCTTGGCTGCCCGGCTACGCGCAACAGACCCAACGCGCCAAGACGCTCGGCAAGCGGCTCATTTGCATGTGCGGCTGCAACCAGGTTCTCACCGCCTGCAACCATGTGGGCTGCACAACTTCAACGGCCATGCTGAAGGAGCTGGACCGCGTCGTGGCGCGCAACGAATCGGACGATCTCACGCTCCAGTCCTTCATCCAAAAGTACGGCGAGCAGGCCCTGGCCGAGCCGCCAGCGAAGGGCTTCAATCGCGTGGCTTGGTTTATCCCGGGTGTTTCGTTCCTCCTCGGCCTGGTGATCGTTCTCGTGGTGATCTCCCACTGGCGTCGCCCAATCGGGCCCGCGCCGCACCACTCGGAAATTTCTCCGGAGCTCCTGGCGCGCGCAAGGCAGCAGGCAGATCAGGAGACCGAGGAATAGGATGTTCGCGCCTAGCGATACCCTCGTGATTTGGGTGAGCGCACCTTCCGGAGCCGATCGCGCCATTCTCCTGGCTTGCCTGGCTCTGGCCATGGCGACCTTGATTTTCGTCTTCCGCGTCACTCCGGAGGCGAGCGATTCGGCTCCGCACCGTTCGCGCCTCGACCAGTTGCTCGAGCGCCGCGACGCCATTTACGAGAATCTTCGTGACCTGAAGTTCGAGCACCGTGCAGGGAAGTTCTCCGAACGGGACTACCAGCAGACCAAGCAGGCACTCGAAGCGGAAGCCGCGCTTGTGCTGGCTGAAATCGAGAAGGTGACTGGCGTGCCCAGCCGCCCAATGCGACAGGATGCCGCGGTGACTCACGCCTCGCCGACAGGAAAACACGAACCGTGAAGCGATTGCTTTCCCAACTCGCAATCGGCGGGGTTATAGCCCTGTGGGGGGCGGGCGGAGCTCTTGCCGGCACGGTCACCGGTGTGGTGCGGAACGGCACTACGGGCGCCCGAGCCGCTGGCGTGGAGGTCGTGCTGATCCAGTTGCAAGGCGGCATGGAGGCCGTGGCAAATACGAAGACGGACGCGCAGGGACGCTACCGCTTCGAGCATTCCGTTCTCGGCCGGCAGCCGATGCTGATCCGCGTGAACTATCGCGGGGTGAACTTTCACCAGAGCCTGCCACCGGGGCGCGATGCGGTTGATATCGAAGTGTTCGAGCCCACCGTGGACGCGAGCGCCGTACAAGTTGCCTCGCGACTGATTGCTCTCGAACCGAACGGCGCGGTGCTTCTGGTCGGCGAAGAATACACGGTCCAAAATCACTCGAACCCACCCAAGGCATACTACAAACCGGAGGGAAACTTTGTCTTTAAGATCCCCCAGGGCGGAGAGCTCGCCCAGGTGTCGGCCTGGGGCCCCTCGGGAATGCCCGTCGTCCAGGGAACGATCGATCGCGGCGACCACGGGTACGCTGTGGCCTTCGCGTTTCGACCGGGAGAAAGCGGAGTCCGCCTCTCCTACCACATTCCATACGATTCTAACCGTGCCGTGCTCCACCTGCCCTCCTCGTATGCGGCCAGGCGCGTCATGGTCGTTGCTCCACCGACGGTCGAGATATCGAGCGCCGGATTCGTGCCCGCCGGCACCGAGCAGGGCTGGAGTCTTTATGCACGCGACGCCGTCCCGGCCGACGATGCGTTGGATCTATCTGTTTCCGGAACGGCCCCGCCTCCTTCGGCCTCCGAACCACCAGGGCTGAACGAAACCGGGGGGCGCGACTCCGGCCGCGCGGAAGGCCCGGCGCGGATCCTGCCCAGTCGACTGGATAGCTTGAAGTGGGTGCTGATCGGCGGTTTTGCGGCGCTTTTCTTTCTGGGCGCGATGTTCCTTTGGCGCCGGCCGGCGGTTACACCCGGGGGGGCTGGCGCGGCGGCGATGGGCTCGAATTCCGAACGCCCCGCGGCCCGGGCCGCCGAGGCCGGCCGAGAACTCGACCGCGAAGTCGGTCGGAGCCTTGACGAGCTAAAAGACAGGCTCTTTCGGCTCGAACTGCGCCGCCAGGCGGGAACCCTCTCCGAGGAAGAGTACACCCGCGAGCGCGGCCGCGCCGAAAAGGTGTTGCGTGATCTCTTGAAGGGTTGAGCGAGGTTTGTGTTGACCTTCCACGCCGGCCCAGGTCTGGGGATCGAATTCCAGCAGGTCGAGAAGCGCTACGGGACGCTTTTCGCCTTGCGCGGAGTTTCACTCACCGTCGGCGCCGGCGAGTTTGTGGCCCTGCTGGGACCCAATGGCTCTGGGAAAACCACCCTACTCAAGGTGGCCGGGCTGCTGGTCCGGCCGAGCGCCGGGCGAGTGATTTTCCCCGACGCGACAGAGAGTAACGGATCTACGGTCAAAGGCTTGATCGGTATGGTGGCGCACAGCACGCTGCTCTACGACGAATTAACCGCTGAGGAAAACCTGCAATTGTTCGCGCGATTGTACGGTCTGCCGGAGGCGGCGGAGCGCGTGCGGCACTCGCTCGATGCGGCGGGACTTGCGCGGAGAAGTAGAGATCTGGTGCGAACCTTTTCCCGCGGGATGCGCCAGCGGCTCACGCTGGCGCGCGCGCTGCTCGCCGGGCCTGGCCTGCTGCTGCTCGACGAGCCCGCTGCGGGGCTCGACCGCGCGGGGGCGGAGTGGCTCACGGAAACGCTCGAGGGCCTGCATGCCGCAGGTTGCACCATCCTGATGAGCACGCACGGCCGGGAGGAAACGTTGGCGCTGGTAACCCGAGCCGTGGTGCTTCGGGCCGGCTCGGTGATCCGCGACTCGGCCGCGGGTGCGGGGTTGCGCGAAGTGCTGGCCGAAGTCGGTGCCGAGGGCTGAATGGGAATGGCGCGTGCGGCGACGATTCTTGTGGCCAAGGAGCTCCGCACCGAGTTTCGCACGCGCGAGCTCCTCAATACCACAATCGTCTTCGTGCTGATGGTCTTGGTGCTGTTCAGCTTCACGTTTGACCCCACCGCTGCCGAGTCGCGCCGCTTCGGCCCGGGCCTGCTGTGGCTGGCCCTGCTGTTTGCGGGCGCGCTGATGATGCCCCCCTCGTTCACTCGCGAGCAAGCCAACGAGACACTGGCCGCGCTGCGCCTGGCGCCCATCGACCCCATGGCCATCCTGCTCGGAAAGGTCCTGGCCAATTTTCTCTTCCTGATGTTGACCGAGGCCGCACTCCTGCCAATTTTTGCCGTCTTGTACGACGTATCCCTGGCTCCGGTCCTCGGGCGGCTCCTACTGGTCTTTGTGCTGGGCACGCTCGGATTGACGACCACAGGCACCGTTTTCTCGGCCCTGACTTCGCAGGCACGGATGCGGGAGTTGCTGCTGCCGCTCCTGCTCCTGCCTGTCTTGACGCCCGTGCTGATCGCGGGCACGGAAGCGACGGCGGGCCTGTTGGCGGATCCGCCGAACCTGCCGCGGCTGTGGCTGCTTCTGCTGGTTGCGTTCGATATCGTGTTTTTGACTGCAACCTGGGTCTTTGGCGAATACTTGTTGGAAGAGTAGACCTTTCGGGAGAGGGGCGGAGGCGCGCGCAGACATGGGGGAGGAGATGAGAGTGAGCTGGCTGCCCGCAGTGGCCGTGGCCGTATTGCTTGGCCTCGCGGGTTACGCGGCGCTGTTCCTCGCGCCGACGGAGCAGACAATGGGCCTGATTCAACGCATTTTCTATTTTCATGTCCCCAGTGCCTGGACCGCCTTCGTCGCTTTTCTCATCGTGTTCGTCGCCAACATCGCCTATCTGATTAGCCGGGCCCCGAAGTGGGACTGGCTGGGTGTATCCGCCGCCGAGGTGGGCCTGGCGTTTTGCAGCGCCGTTCTAGTAACCGGGCCAATCTGGGCCAAGCCGGTGTGGGGCATCTGGTGGACCTGGGATGCGCGGCTCACGTCGACTTTCGTACTCTGGGTGCTGTACGTGTCTTATCTTCTGCTGCGGACGCTCGTGAGCGACGCTGAACGCCGCGCCATCGTCTCCGCAGTCTTCGGCATCTTTGCGTTTCTCGATGTTCCGCTGGTCTATCTTTCCATCTGGTTCTGGCGGACACAGCACCCGCAACCGGTGATTGGCGGCGGAGGCATGGACCGGCGGATGTGGCCGCCCTTCTTGCTTTGCTGGGCCGCGTTAATGGGAGTGATGGTCCTGCTTCTGCGGCTGCGCTACGGCCTGGAGGCCCTGCGCCACGAGGTCGAAGAGATGAAGATTGATCGAGAGAGAAGGAAGGCGATAGCTTCATGAGTTCCGTCAGCCACCTCCTGAGAGGCAGGGTGTTGCGGAAACGCCACGCCTGAGAGGGAGCACAAATCATTCGCGCAGGGGAGTGAATGAAGAATCTAGAAAGCCTGATGGCGGCGTATCTGATCCTGTGGGCCATCTTTTTTGCTTACCACTTGACGGTGGCGCGGAGGCTCGCTCGGCTTCAGGCCGAGGTGAAGCATCTGAAGGAAGCGCTGCGACAGTCCTAGTGCCCTCGAACCGGTGGCGCACGGCATGGGTTATTGCCGAAGCCTTCCGCGCTTGAACGCGGCGCATAGGCCTAGGCAGCTAGAACGGGACTCGTCGTGTTGGGGTCGCCGAGGGAAGGGCAGGGTCTTTCGGTGGCTGAGCGCAAAAGAGTTGGCGTAGTTTTATTTCAACTAGGCGGGCCGGACTCGCCCGAATCCGTCGAGCCATTCCTTTACAATCTGTTTTTGGATCCCGACATCCTTCCCCTGGGCCGACTGGGCGGCGTGTTGCGCAAGCCGCTAGCGCGTTGGATTGCGTGGCGCCGCGTCAAGGTGGTCTCGAGCCACTACGCCCAAATTGGCGGCCACTCGCCCATTCGGCGGTTCACCGAGCACCAGCGGGCGAAGCTCGAGGAAGCCCTGCGGCCGGACGTCGAGCCGCGCGTCGTCGTGGCCATGCGCTATTGGCACCCCCTCACCACCGAAGCCCTGCGCCAGCTCGATGGGTGGCAGCTCGACGAGATGGTCTTGTTGCCACTCTATCCGCACTACTCGCTGGCCACCACGGGCAGCAGCCTGAAGGAATGGAATCGCCTCTACGAGCCGGCCCGACCGCTGCCGCTTCACGTGATCGAGGGGTACCACAACCACCCGCTCTACATTGGAGCGCTCCTAGAGAAGATCGAAACCAGCCTGACACGTTTTGCTCATCCTGCCGAGGCGCACCTGGTCTTCAGCGCACACGGGCTGCCGCTCAAGTTGATCGAGCGCGGCGATCCCTACCCCCGCCAAGTGGGGGCCACGGTGCGCTTAGTGCTCGAACGTGGTCGCTGGCCCAATCCGCACTCGCTGTGCTACCAGAGCAAGCTCGGGCGCCAGCGATGGCTCGAGCCCTCTCTCTCCGATACCATCGAGCGGCTGGCTCGCCAGGGCACGAAGCAGATGCTCATCGTGCCCATTGCGTTCGTCACTGAGCACATCGAAACGTTGCACGAAATCAACATTGACGCCCGCGCGCAGGCTCGCAGCCTCGGCGTCGAGCGGTTCGAGATGATGCCCGCGCTCGGCGACTCGCCGCGGTTTATTGCCGCACTCCGAGACCTCGTTCTCCGCGCCGTGGGCGTCCAAGCGTCCGCGGCCGCTCGTCGGGAATGATTCCTTGCGCTCAGTGGGAGGGCGGTTCGATCTGGACACTACCCTTGACAGCACGTGGCGCGCAGCATATAAGAATCTGTTTGGGCGTTGCCTTAACTTCATTCAATTTATTCCCGAGGTAGCGCACCTGATGACGGAGCCCAGCGCAGGCAAGCCTGCTGAGAACACGGCCTCACCCGTTGCCGCCGCCGGGGTAGGGCCGAAGGCCAGTGCAAAGCCCCCGGCGGAAAGCAAGGCCCCGACTGCACCCGACAGGATGCGGCGGCGTATCATTTGGGCCAGCATCTGGGGTTACCTCGGCGTCAATTTCCTGATGTTCTTGCGGTTCTTCTTCCCGCGGACTCTATTTGAGCCCGAGTCGGTTTTTTCCGTGGGTTATCCCACGGACTTTACGTTGGGTGTGGAGACCAAGTTTCAAAAACAGTACCGCATCTGGGTCGTGAAGGAGCCGGACAAACTCTTCGTGATTTATGCGCGGTGCACGCATCTTGGCTGCACGCCCGACTGGAAGTCCTCGGAGAACAAGTTCAAGTGCCCGTGCCACGGCAGCGGTTACACCATGGAAGGGATCAACTTTGAAGGCCCGGCGCCCCGACCTATGGACCGCTGTCACGTCGAGCTCGATGCCACGGGCCAGATCGTCGTGGATAGCAGCCGCTTGTTCGTCCGCGACCCACGCGCCGGGCGCGATGAATTCGAGAAGCCGGGGGCTTTCCTCACCGTCTAGCGCACTCATTCGGGGGGCATCGGATGCCGGAGGAAAATGGAGGCAAGCGGGCGGGACTCCTGGACAAGGTCCAAGGGGACGCCAGGGCACTGAAGGAATTTGTTAAGGAAAAAAGCAAGGAGGAGCTAGAGGCCCTCAAAGAGCCTGAGAAGACGCAGCTCTACCGCTCCATTTTCCGTGTCAAGCACGATGACACCCCACGCAACCGCGCGCTGAGTGTCCTGACCAACGTTTTCTTCCATCTGCACCCGGCCAAGATCAATCGCGATGCGGTGCGCTACAGCTACACCTGGGGGATGGGCGGCATCACCTTCTACCTGTTCATCGTCCTGACCTTCACCGGCGTGCTGCTCATGTTCTACTACCACCCCACGAAGATCCAGGCCTTCCGCGACATCCTCTATCTCGAGAACGACGTGCCATTCGGCAAGCTGTTGCGCAACATGCACCGCTGGGCTGCGCACCTGATGATCATCGCGGTGTGGCTGCATATGTTCCGCGTCTTCCTGACCGGGTCCTACAAGCGACCACGGGAGTTTAATTGGTGCATCGGTGTCATCCTGATGGTGCTGACGCTGCTGCTCTCCTTTACCGGCTACCTGCTACCCGACGACCAGTTAGGCTTCTGGGCGGTGACCGTGGGAACGAATATGGCGCGCGCAACGCCCCTGCTGGGCCACGAGGGCCCTTTCGGTGCACAGTTGGGGATGACGCCGTATAACGACGTGCGTTTCGCGCTGCTCGGCGGCTCGATCGTGGACGCCAATGCGCTGCTGCGCGCGTATATCTGGCACTGCATCGCCATTCCGTTGATCGCAGCGATCTTCATGGGCTTGCATTTCTGGCGGGTGCGCAAGGATGGCGGTATTTCCGGCCCCGCCCCGGTGATGCTCGAATCGGAGATCAAGGAAGAAAAGGGGCCGCGGCCGGTGATCATGCGGCCGAGCGGTACACGGTAGTTCGGCCTGACCCCGACGAGTGAAAGTTGGAATGAGAAGGCCCTAGGAGTCCTGGACATGTGGGGTGATTGGCATCAGCTCTGGGAGATCATTTCTCAGCCGGACAATGTGCCCATTGTCGCGCTGCTTTTTCTGGTGCCTTTCTACGTCTGGTACGCATTCCGGCAGGCGAAGGGAACCGATCGGTTGATCGCGCAACTGGAAGCCGATCCGCAACTGGCCAAGACGCATCACCGCAAGGTCTTCCCCTATAAGCCCGGTTGGGACCGTGAAGTCCATGTGTGGCCCTATCTGATGCGGGTCGAGTTCTTAGCGGCCATCATCGTCACCGCCATCTTGATGGTGTGGTCTATCACGCTGAACGCGCCACTCGAGGAGCCGGCCAACCCCAACCTGACGATGAATCCGGCGAAGGCCCCTTGGTACTTCCTGGGGTTGCAGGAGATGCTGGTGTATTTCGATCCCTGGATAGCCGGCGTGGTCATGCCCACGCTAATCATCGTCGGGCTGATGGTGATTCCGTATATTGATGCCAATCCGCTCGGCAACGGCTATTTCACCTACCGGCAGCGGCGCTTCGCCATTTGGACATTCCTCTTCGGCTTCATCTTCCTTTGGGTGACCATGATCGTGATCGGCACTTTCATCCGCGGGCCGGGCTGGATGTGGTTCTGGCCCACGCAGACCTGGGACCACAACCGGCTGGAGTTTGCCGTGAACCGCAACTTGGACCAGATCTTCAGAATCGATGGCGCGTGGCTGGCACACATTCTGCCCCGAAGCTGGGAGGGCGCTTCGCCGATTATTGCGCGAGCCATCTTCGGCATCTTTCCGCTGGGCCTGTATGTGATCCTGGCCAGCTATCTGGTCTTCCGCATTTGCATGCTGACGGAGTTCAGCCGGAGGATCTATAAGCGCATGACCCTGCTGCAGATCGTGACGCTGCAGGTGTTCTTGGTTCTGATGCTCAGCCTGCCGGTGAAAATCCTGCTCCGGCTGACCATGCGCATCAAGTACATCTGGGTGACGCCGTGGTTCAGCATCTAGCCGCTCCCGACGCTCGGCCCGAGGAGGCCACGGGTGCCTGAGACCCATTCCGACGATCCCATCCTGAGCCGGTCACTTAGCGTGGCCATCCTCGTTTCGGCGTTTCTACTGCTGCTGACGGTGGCCTGGTCGCTTTACGACGAGATTTACGGCCTTCGCCCTTGGCGTTCCCACCAGCGCCGCTTTGCGAGCGTCTATTCGGCGTACCTCGAGAAAACAATTCCGCAACAGGCCCGGCGCGAGAAGGAGGTTAAGAATTCGCCCGAGTACCAGAAGCTGAAAATGGAGGTGGAGGCAGCCGACAAAGAGGCTTCGCCCCGCCTGCGCGCGATTTCGCAGGAGTCAGATTCCATTGACAAGCGGCTCGATGCGCTGACCGACAGGTATCAAGAAGCTCGCGGCAAAGTCACTGCGCTCGTCTACAACATGGAGCTTGCTCCGGTAGGCACCCATGCGCGCAAGAGCAGGATGGCCGCTGTCGAAAGAGCCAAGCATGAAATCTACACCCTGGAGCTGCCCTTGCCCAACGGCCAAACGGAAAGAACAGAGTTCAACTACGATCAGCTTGAAGCTGAGTTCAATCGCCTGAAGGCGCGCAAGGCCGAGCTCGTGAGCGCGCAGGGGGAAGTCCTGAAGCCCTCCAAGGAGGCGCGCGAGAAGCTCGATACATACTTCAAGGAGAAGATGGAAGGCCTGACGGAAGGACAGCTGCAGGGCTTGCTGAAGGCAACGAAAACACTGGACATCACGATCCGTCAGATCAACGTCAATCCCAAGGAGCCCACGATCAATAATTTCGGTTCGGGCGGTCTGGTGGACCGCTGCCAGTCCTGCCACCTCGGGATGGACCCCAAGCTCGTACCGCTCCAGATGACGCTAACCAAGGCGGATCTTGGCCTTGCCAAGAGCAACGCGGCTCCCTTCACAAGTCACCCGGACCCAGAGCTGCTCAAGATCCATGACCTTGACCGATTCGGCTGCTCGCCTTGCCATGGCGGGAACGG
>DATFXF010000338.1:0-7811 GCA_035258565.1 Candidatus Acidiferrales bacterium | reverse complement strand
GTGGCCGTAATACTTCAGCTCCCAGAAGGCCCAGGCGGCAAACCAGTTGTTGTTGTCCCCGTAGGTGATGATGGTGGTGTCGTTGGAGATCCCGGAGCGGCCCAGCAACTCTTCCAACCCCCGCTGGTCCACCAGGTCGCGACGCACCGGGTCCTGCAACTCGGTCTGCCAGTTCCAGCCAATGGCGCCCGGGACGTGGCCCTGGTCGTAGGCCGAGGTGTCCACATCCACTTCGACGATGTGGACCTGGGGATCGTTCTGATGTTGAGCCACCCAATCGGTGGTGACGAGAACTTCTGGATGTGCGTACTCGGTCATGACAACCCTCCTAGTCGGATCACTGAGTGATGAAAAAAACGCCTCGACATGCGGTTGTGCCCATTCGTTTACAGCTCCTCCTTAACCCTCCACACCGTGCGGAGGTCGGCCTGGTGAGGCATCGCGTGCGATGGCCTCCACTTCCTCTCCGGCAAGGAAGCCCCGCACGTCGGCGTCGCTATGGCGGGCGATGAACTCGCGCAGGGTCTCACCCTCGAAGCGATCCGTTAGATATCGGCGCAGGAGTCGCTCGATCGCCAGGGGGACTTCGCTGGCCGGGCAGCGGTAACCGGTCAGCCGGGCAATGGATGCGTACTTCCCAACACCGCCTCCGACACAGAAGTAGTAGGCGTCGACCATTTGGCCGTCCACCCTCATCTTCTTGCCTTCGATCCCGATGTCGGCAATCCAATGTTGGCCGCAGCTATTCGGGCAGCCAGTGACGTGCAGCTTCAAGTCCTGGCTGAATTCAGGAAGACGCTCTTCGAGCTCCTCCACGAGCCAACGAGTGAAGCTCTTCGTTTCGGTGATTGCCAGCTTGCAAAATTCTGTTCCCGTGCAGGCAACCGCCCCACGCCAAAACGGGGAGGCGGCCACGCGTAGGCCAGCCGCATCCAGCTCTCTTGCCAGCGTGTCTCCATTTCTCTCGGGAACATTGACAATCAGGAGGTTCTGCATGTTTGTCGTGCGTAGCTCGCCGCTTGCGAACCGGTCCGCAAGGTCGGCCGCGGCACGCATTTGGGCCGGCGTAACGCGGCCGCGCAAGACGGCGGCGCCAACATAGCAGTAACCCTCTTGTTTTTGCGGGTGGATGCCAACATGGTCGCGGTAGACATCGGCGGGCGGCTGCTCTGACTCTGCCGGGTCGAGGCGAAAATCGAGATGTCGTTCAATCTCGGCTTGGAAGCTCTCTGCGGTCCAGCCTTGTTGCAGGAACAGGAATTTCAACCGGGCGCGCTCTCGACTCTGGCGCAAGTTGACCGAATCGCGGAAGATCTCGGTGATCGCACGGATGAGCGGCAGAACCTGATTCCAGCGCACGAAGGCGTTCAGTCGAACACCAAGGTGCGGGTCGGTGGAAAGGCCCCCGCCCACACGCACCGAGAATCCGATCTCGGACTGTCCCCAGCGAGGCCGGGTGATGGCGGTCAAACCGATGTCGTTGATCTCGGGATAGGAGCACCAGACCCGGCAGCCGGTAATCGAGATCTTGAACTTACGCGGCAAGTTGTAGAAGTCCGGGTTGCCGACCAGCATTCGAGTGGCCTGCGTCACCAGCGGCGAGGCATCGCAAATTTCGTCGGCATCCACTCCCGCCAGGGGGCAACCGGTGATGTTTCGCGTGTCGTCGCCGCAAGCTCCCATCGTGGTCAGGCCGTTGCGCCACAGGCAGTCCAGGACCTCCGGCAGCGCCTCTGCCACCACCCAGTGAAGCTGGATATTCTGCCGCACGGTTAGGTCGGCCACGCCGCGCGCGTGCCGCTCGGCCACGTCGGCGACGGCGCGAAGCTGGTGTGAAAGCAGGAACCCGTTCGGGATCCGGATACGAACCATAAAGTATGGCGTCGCTTTGCCCTCGCCCCCTGTCCCGCCGATGGCGCCCAACCCGTCACCCTGCGTGTAGATGCCCCACCAGCGGAAGTAAGTGCTGAGCCACTCCGGCGGAATCGCGCTGTAGCCCTGGCGCACGAGTTGCCGAATCTCGTCGAGGCTCTCCCAGGGATTTTTCGCCCGCTTGAGCCGTTCAACGCGCTGCGCTCGGGTTTCTTTGACAGTTGTCGCCATACTGAAAATAAAAAACCCACTGGCCAGTTCATCTTCTGGCAGTGGGTCTCGGAAGTACTGGTCTAGAACTGGGTTCCTAGTTCCTCAGCCTCCCCGCGCCAGAAGAGGCACGGACACAACACATACAACACATGCAGGTGCAGATCGTCTTCTGGCAGTAGACTGACATTGCGCGTATTCTTCCCGAAAAGCCTTTCCCTGCGAACACGAGATTTCCGAACAGCCGAAATCTCAACGCAAACCCTAACATCCCGAAGCTATGGAGTCAAGATAATCCTGAGCTTTGGCTAAACTAGCTCTTGAAGTTTACATCCTGTTCTTGTAGCATACAGGCGCTTCAGACTCAGGTCCTTCCGCAAAGAAAGACCTGAGTCTCATGAAGAGTGGCCGAGGGAACGGGCCCGATGACGCCACGGCAACCGGACTAGGTTCTGGCCTGTGTACCGGTGCCAATTCCCGCCCCGAGTCGCGGGGGACATGAGACTTAGGTTTATGGTTTCGAAACGTCTCTTCCCACACTCGTAGCCAAGCCACCTGTTAAGGTGTCCGCATGCTCGAGTCCGCAATCCAAGCCTCGGTGTAGCAAAGGTGGGGGCCCATGACACTGCCGTTCCAGTTGCGCTGCCGCGAATGCGGTCGCCAGTGGGGCAATGCTCCCCAGGCGTTTTGCGAAGAGTGCTTCTCACCGCTCGAGGTCACCTATGATTTGGACGCCGCCCGGCGCACGTTCACCCACCAGCACATCGCCGAGCGCACGCCAACCATCTGGCGATACGCCGAACTGCTTCCGGTGCTTCCCGAGCACCGCCCGCTGTTCCCCGTGGGTTTCACTCCGCTCGTGGAGGCCCCGCGCCTGGGTGCCCGGATCGGGTCCGAGTCGCTGTACATCAAGAATGATGCCGTATGTTTTCCGACGCTTTCGTTCAAGGATCGGGTAGTTGCCGTTGCCCTGGCGCAGGCTAGGGCGTTCGGATTCGACGTCGTAGGGTGCTCCTCGACGGGCAACTTGGCCAACGCGGTGGCGGCGCAGGCCGTGCGGTGCGGATTGCAGGCCTGGATTTTCATCCCCGCAGACCTTGAGCCGGCGAAGATCCTAGGCACGGAGGTGTATGGGGCGCGGCTCGTGCGCGTGGCCGGTAACTACGACCAGGTAAACCGCCTCTGCGCGCAGATAGCGGACCACTACCCCTGGGGATTCGTCAACGTGAACCTTCGTCCCTACTACGCCGAAGGCTCGAAGACCGTGGGCTTTGAGATCGCCGAGCAACTCGGCTGGGTGCTACCCGACAATGTCGTCGTGCCGATGGCCGGCGGCTCGCTAATCACCAAGATTCACAAAGCCTTCGAAGAGCTGATTTCCATTGGCCTTGTGGAGCCGAAGCCGGTCAAATTCTTTGGCGCACAGGCCACCGGCTGTTCACCGATCTCGACAGCGTTGAAGCAGGGCCAAGGCCAAATCCAACCACAAAAGCCAGAAACCCTAGCTCGCTCGCTGGCCATCGGCAATCCCGCGGACGGCTACTACGCCATCCGGACCATCCGTTCGAGCGGAGGTTGGGCCGAAGATGCGAGCGACACGGAAATCGTGTCCGCGATTCGGACGCTGGCGGAGACCGAAGGGGTCTTCGCGGAAACCGCCGGCGGCGTAACCGTAGCCACAGCACAAAAGCTGCTGCGGCAGGGCCGCATCGATCCACAGGAAACCACGGTCCTTTGCATCTCCGGAAACGGACTGAAAACCACCGATGCCCTAGCGGGAGAGTTCTCGGCTCTACCGTCCATCGCGGCGCGACTAGCGGACTTCGAGGCTTACTTGACGGAAGCCCTTGCACCGGTGAAAGGAGACTGAGGTGAAGCTCACCGTGCAGATTCCCACCGCTTTCCGTCGCTTCACCGCCGGGGCCGCGACCCTTGAGTGTTCCGTTGCCACGCTGCCCGAGCTGCTAGTTCATCTCGAGGAGCACTACCCAGGGCTGAAGCCCCACTTAAGGGACGACTCGGGACGCCTGCGACCCTTCGTCAACATTTACGTCAATGAAGAGGATATCCGTTTCCTCGGTGGAAACGATTATCGCTTCCAGGATGGCGACGAGGTTATGCTCGTGCCTTCGATTGCAGGCGGCAACCTGGATACCGTGGGGCCAATCGCTGTGCCGGCTACCTCGGCCAACCTGGGCTGCGCGTTTGACTGCGCAGCGCTGGCGCTGAACCGCTATCTGAAGGCGCGTGCCACGCGGCGCGAAAGCCCCGGATTCCGTGTCGTTTATCGCGGGCCGCGTCCCGAGGGTATTCCCAAGGATGACTCCAACCTCGTCGTGCAAGGGATTCGCAAGCTCACCGCCTGGGCGGGCATGAAGGAGAGCAGCGCCACGGTGGAGATCGAGAGTGAGATTCCGGTCGGCGTAGGTTTCGGCTCGAGCGCGGCCGCGATCCTCGCGGGCATTCTTCTCGGCGCGGGGCTCTGTGGGATCGAGCTGGACGAAGCGACTGTGCTGCGACTGGCGGTTGAGTTGGAAGGACATCCGGACAATGTCGCCGCCGCGTATCTGGGTGGCCTTGTCGTGTCGGCGACCTGCCCGGATTCGGGTGCGGTGCTGGCCGTGAAGACCAGTGTGCCTTTGGACTTGGAGTTTTTGGCGGTTGTGCCCGCCCTGGTGCTGCCGACAAAGCAGTCTCGCGAAGTGTTGCCGGAGAATTACAGCCGCGCGGACGCCGTCCACAATCTCCAACGGGCAGCGCTCCTGGCCGCCACCTGTTTTTCGGGGCAGTTCAACCTGCTGCCGGAACTATTTTCGGACCGTCTCCATCAACCCTATCGAAGCCGCTTGATCCCGGGCCTCGAGGCCTGCCTCGGGACACGCCACCCCGGCCTGCTGGGGGTTTTTCTCAGCGGGGCCGGGTCGGCCGTGCTGGCCGTGGTTCGACACAGCGCCCCCGAAGTCGCGGAACTCATCGCTCGGGAGTTTCGCCGGCACAATCTGCCAACGGAAACACTCTTCCTCAAGGCCGAGAACTGCGGCGTGCAGGAGCGGGTCCTGCGGGGAATCGGGGAAAGCTAATGCAGAGCAAGCCCACGCGTCCATTGCGGGTCATGAAGTTCGGCGGGACTTCGGTCGGCGATGCCGAGCGAATTGAGCGCGTGGCTCGCACGATTGCGGAGCACGCCCGAGGGGCCGCCGTGGTCGTAGTGGTTTCCGCGATGGGAGGCGTTACGGAGATGCTGATCCGCGCGGCGCACGCAGCCGCGCGCGGAGAGGAAGGTGAGTGGCGGGATATCGGCAGGGAGTTCTCCGAGCGCCATCGCGACGTCGCCGAGCGCCTGCTCCCGGATCAGGACCGAGCGGCTCTCTTGCGGTGGCTCTCCGAGCAGGTGAAAACCTTTGAGAATCTCTGCTCCGGTTTTTCTCTGGTCCGAGAAGTCACGCCACGTTCCATGGATTCGCTTTCGAGCCTTGGCGAGGTGCTGGCTGCAACGTTGTTGGCGGCCGTCTTGCGATCGCAGGGCCGACCCGCAGAGGCGGTGGACGCCACCGAGATCATCGTCACCGACGAGCAGTTCGGGAACGCGTCTCCGCGGTTTGAAGAGACCGACCCTAAGATTCTGGCGCGTTTGCGGCCGCTGATCGAGCAGGGAACTCTCCCGGTGGTGACCGGGTTTCGCGGCGCCACCCCAAGCGGGCTCTGCACCACGCTCGGACGCGGCGCTTCCGATTACACAGCGACCATCCTGGGCGCCGCACTGGACGCCGATGAGATCTCGATCTGGACCGATGTGGATGGCGTGATGACGGCCGATCCGCACCTCGTTCCCGGAGCGAAAGTGATCCCGGAGATCTCTTACCGGGAGACTATTGAGCTCTCCTTCTTCGGCGCGAAGGTACTGCACCCCAAGGCCATTCAGCCGGCGATGAAGAAGGGCATCCCGGTATGGATCAAGAACACGTTCCATCCCTCCGGTCCGGGCACCAAGATCGCCGCCTCTGCCGTGGGCCAAGCAGGCGTGCGGGCGATTACCTCGGTCAGCAAGGCCAGCCTCTTCACCCTGGGCGGCAATGATTCACTGAGTTTCCCACGGCTGGCGGCGAAGGTGTTCAGCTCGCTGAGCATCGATGACATCCCGAGCCTCATGGTGACCCAATCCTCGGCTGAAAATGTGCTATGTTTCGCGGTTCACGATGCGGATGCCCCGCGGGTCAGAACCCGGCTCGAGCAGGCCTTCGAGCTCGAGATGCGTCACGAATATGTGGAGTCGCTCGAAACCATGGCGCAGGTGGGGATCGTGGCGGCCACTGGGGAGCAGATGAAGGGAACACCGGGCATCGCCGGGCGTTTGTTTGGCGCGCTGGGGCGACGGGGGATCAATGTGATTGCCATTGCGCAAGGTTCATCGGAATTGAGTATCTCGTTTGCCGTGAAGTCGGAAGACATCCCGGAAGCGGTCCGGGCGATCCATGAAGAGTTTCAACTCTAGCTCTTCGTGCGCTATGGCTCGAGCCTACCTGGAGTGCATCGAACCGACCTGCCACCAACGGCAGGATCTCGACAAGAAGGGGTACACCTGCGATTTCTGCGGGGGGCTCCTGGACGTGAGTTATGAGTTCGATCGCGTGGCCCCCGAATCTCTTCGCCGTCTATGGCAAGAACGCCTGCTGAGCGAGGCTCCGATTGACCGCAGCGGCGTGTGGCGGTTCCGCGAGTTGTTGCCGTTTCTCGAGCCGCACTCGCGCATCATCTCGCTCTCTGAAGGGTCGACGCCACTCATCGAGGCCCCCCGCACCGGCCAGTGGGCGGCCGGGGTCCGGCTGACCGTGAAGCACCAGGGGAACAATCCCACTGGCTCGTTCAAGGACTTGGGAATGACGACCTGCATCACCCGAGCCGCCGCGCGAGGGGTGTCCGCTGTGGCATGCGCCTCGACGGGCAACACATCCTCTTCCATGGCCGCCTACGCGGCGCGCGCCGGGATGAAGGCTCTGCTTTTCGTCCCCTGCGAAGGGATTTCCACGGCCAAGCTCGCGCAAGCCATGGATTTCGGTGCGTTGGTCATCGAGGTCGGCAATACGTTCGATCAAGCTTTCGACTTGCTGAACGCGATGCCTCGGGAGCTGGGGCTATACCTCGTAAATTCGATCAATCCCTTTCGCCTGGAAGGCCAGAAAACCATTGCTGCGGAGCTTCTTGAACAGCGTGCCTGGCGCCCGCCGGACTATATCGCCGTGCCTGGCGGCAATCTGGGGAATTCGTCGGCCATCGGAAAAGGTCTTCATGAGCTTGAGCGAGCTGGGTTGCTCGAGCAAATGCCGCGCCTGGTCATCGTGCAGGCAGCGGGGGCGAATCCGTTCTACCGGATGCTGGCTGCGGAAGCCGCAGAGCCCACCCCGATGGAAAACCCCTCGACCGAAGCCACCGCGATTCGCATCGGCCGCCCGGCGAATTGGAAGAAAGCCCGGCGGGCGCTCGAATGGACGAGCGGGCTGTGCGAATCGGTCACCGATGAAGAGATCCAGAGAGCAAAGGCCGCCTTGGCAGAAGACGGCATCGGATGTGAGCCGGCCTCGGCTGCAGCGGTGGCCGGGGTGAGGAAACTCCGCCAGGCGGGGAGAATTGAGCCAAATGCCGACGTGGTTGCCATCCTTACTGGTCATCAGTTGAAGGATTCGGACTACATCCTCAAACATCGCCTGGAGGCTGGGACCTCCGGGAAGAGA
>DATFXF010000337.1:0-4525 GCA_035258565.1 Candidatus Acidiferrales bacterium | reverse complement strand
TTGGCGGCAGCATATGGAGCAAGCCCGGAAACGTCAAGCGATGGGAGCGAACGGAAGGAAGAGCCCGAACGATTGACCGATGCACGTCAAACAAAGTGCCTGAGTAGATTCACGATACTCCCCTGGCACCCGCACGTTGACTTGCCCGTGGGCGCGGCGTAGCATGACCCTCAATTGGCCGGAAGCGTCGATGACTGGCCGGAACAGTGCATTCTCGAGAAGCTCGGCGGGGGTAGGCCGATGGTGCGGAGGACCGCGGACAGAAGGAGAGCCCATTAAACACCCTTGTAGAATGCGTCTTTGGCCCGCGAATAGCTGCCCGCACTCGAACCTTCTCGTCCCTGGGGAGTCTGTGTGAGGCCTCTGATCTGGAACCTCAAAGACCGCTCTCAGGAGGAGCACAACGGCCCCACAAACCTTCGGAGGGCCGTAAAGTTTCTCCGCCGCATTTTGCACCTTAAAGATCTCCCCAACGATCGGGGTGCTGCGCTCCAGCCGTCCATGCTGGAAAGGCTAGATGAGTTTTTTGCGCATGACCGCACAAGACTCAATGAGGTCCAGCCCGAGGAAATAGAAGCTCCTGCCTCTTCTGAGCAAGGGGGCACCGAGGCTATAAACCAAGCTGAGCTTGAATCATCCATAGACCCGTACTCATCAACTCAGCTCTCCCCGGCAAGCCAGGCGGAAATCAGCCACGTGCTTCAAACGGGCCCCGCTGCGGCGGAGGAAAGCCTGGCCATGCCCGTCGACCAAACCGCCCTGCATTCCCTCCATTTCGCTGCCCAAGAAGCGACGGCCCAATTGCAGGCGACTTACCAGAGAATGGAAGCCAGCCTCAAGAGCTTGGCTGAGGGCTACGAGAAGCGACAGGCAGAGCTGTCCTCTGCTTTGGAAAGGGCCTCGGGTGCCTTCCAAGGTGTCCCGCAAAAGATCACGAAAAAGGTAACGGACGAACTCGAGAAAGCTGCTCAGGACGTGTGGAACCGTTCCGCCAAGCAGCTTCAGCAGCAGGCCGATGCGGCCGCCGCGGTGTGCAACGAACTCAGGGCCTCAAGGCAGGGGTTCATCGAGGAGGCCAAGAAAGAGCTGGCCAGCCTGGCCCGGCTGTCGCTCGAGCCTCTCACGAAGGCCACCATCGACGAAGGTCACAGCCAGCTCGAGCAAGCATCCCAAGAGCAGGTCCGGGCGACTCGCCTGAACGCAGAAGCGGCCGTGGATTCCATCCAGCGCGCGGCGAGAGAGGCAGTGGCCCAGTTCGAGCGGACCCAACAGGAGATGGAGGAGCGTCTCAAAAACTCCACTGAGGACTGCCAGAAACGGCTGGCAGAGCTACGATCGGCCATCGAAGAGTCTCCGCGCAAGTCAGTTGCCCAACCTGAGGCTCCGTCCGAGCCGGACCTCGAGGGCATCCGGCAAGAAGTTCGCAAGCAGGCAACGGAAGAGCTGGAGAGGATCAGCCAGGAGATATTGAACCGCTCAGCCCAACAGCTTCAGGAGCAAGCGGCAACCTCTCAGGCGGCCCTGGACGAGCAACTGAAGGCTGCCAAGCAGGCGTTCATCGAGGCCATGAGGAAGCAGTTGGTCACGATGACCCAGACTTCGCTGGAGTCCCTCTTCAAGGAGACCACCGAGATGTCTCGCAGCCAGCTGAGCCAAATGCTCCAGGAGTTTTTAGCCAATGGTGTCCGGGAACTCGAGGCCGAACAAAAAGAGTTAATGAAGAAGCAGAGCCAGGCCATCCAGAAACAATTTAACACCCTCTCTGAAGCCTATGCCGCGAAACAACGCGGCGCATTCGCGCGACTCGAACCCGCAACAAGGCGCCGAGTAGCGGGGCTGTCGGCGACAGGAATGGTTGGGCTCGGCGTGCTGATCGCTGTGGCTCTGATTGTGGTCGGTGTCTTTGCTTCTCGACCTGCCGAGATGCGGCTGCGGGCTGAGCCCCCTGCTGGATTCTTTGAAGAACATCCCCAGTGGAATGCGAAACAGCGCGCCAGGGAAGAGCAGTTGGCACGTGCCTATTGGGCGCTTGCGTTGCAAGATGTACAAGCGACGTACAAGTTTGGAATGAAGCTGCCGGACGATCCTCCGGCGGAATTCAAAGTCGAAGAAAAGAGCGTATCCGGGGGCGGCTCGAAGGTCGATCCTGCCATGAGAACCCGCTACTGGGAAAAACTTCGCCGCGTTTGGGTTATGCCCGAGGCGTGGGAAAAACCGGCCAGATGGACCACGCATCGGATTCGCAGTGCTTTGGAATCCGCATACGCAAAGGTCAAATAGCAGAGTCCGTCTCCCGCAACCCGATCGCTTTCCCGCACCTCCGTCCCTTCGCCTCTTCGCAGGCCAGAAATCTGCCCCTCGAAACCTCCTGAAGAGGTCGGGGGTTGGCCAGGGGTGGGCCAGGGTGAGACGCTGTCCGTGCGTGCTGGTGGCTAGCACCGATGCAAGGAACCGGTAGCCAGTCTCTGGCTTTCGCCTTCGTCACATACAAAGGTAGGCAGACGAGCGAAAGCTCAGCCTCCTGCTGAAGCCTCAGAAAAAGAATGTCTAGGCGCTCTTCCGTTTTGAAAAGCGACCTGAAGACCGACCCCACTTGTTCCACGTTCTCCTTCTCCAGACCCGAGGCGGCGATCAAGCATAGGGCCACGTTCTGTGGACCACCATCACCGTAGTCTATTCGTGCCAAGTATGCCCTCCAGAGGCCCGGGTTGGCCTCGAATACGCGACCGAGACGCGCCTTGAGTTCCCGCTCGGGTGTCCCGTCCTGCTCAGAGAGGAAATTCACTTTTCGCACGGAATGTTTGCACGCCGGCCTTGCTCCGAAGGCTCGCCAGTTGATCGAGAACGGTCAAACTCTTGGAGGAATCTCTGCATACTGCGGAGCTTGAAGACCTTCGCGAGCTGGCCCGGCTGGGAACTCGACATTCGTCCAACTTCTTAGGAAGAACTCGTCGGGTCGATGCCGATTCTTGCCGCAGCAGGATAGAGATGGCCCAGTGCCAGATACATGTCTCGGAAATCAATGCGATTGTCTTCGATGGGGGCCGCCGCCAAGCCGGCTCGCCCTCCTAATCGCCTGCTGGAGTGAGCCCAGACTCTTGTCCCAGATCCGATTGAATTCTTGATCCCATTTCCGGCTCTGCGCTCCAAACCCAGAATCCAGTTCCGTCAGGTACTCGCGGAGGTTGTCGTATTCCATAGAGCACGAGAGGTTAGCTGCCGAGAGAGTGGCTAAGCCTCTGACTTCACAAGGGCGGACGTGTTGTCCCTAAGTTCATGGGTCACGTCATTTGGCTAGGGGCCAGAAATCCGCTGCCGGACGCGGGAACTCGAGGCCTACCTGACTTAGTCCGGCATAAGGCGGTCCGAGGAAGGCAACGCGGCAATCCTGTTCATTCCGCGTGCGCAGATTCACCAGCACCAGCCGCTGCCCCAGTTCGACTTTGGCGGCCAGGACGACCAGCGCCCCATGAGCGCTCACGGCGATCGTGAAGGTCTCTTCCTGAAAGCGTCGCTTGTCCGCGGTTTCCCCGCGAACGACAAGGGCCACATCCATGAGCGATCGCTGGCTCCGCCGGCGTTCCGGACCCACCTGAGATGGCCTGAAGTCTTGGTCTGGCATCTGGGTCTAGTATACCCTGCAGTGGTGGGTCTTGGGTCCCACTTCCTTGCGGCCGGTGCCGCCGGCAAGTCCCGAGCGGGGATGCATCAACGCCCATCTGCTGATCCCCTTCGAGGAATTTCCTTCGACGCCATCCCCGTTGCGCGATCAGATCGATGATGAGTTGGTCACGGACTCTCTGGTTTGAACCCAATCGAGCTGTGGATTGTGGTATTACAGGATCACTTGCTTTGGATCCGGGAGGCAAAGACGTCAGAAACGATGTATGCTAGGGCGCAAACGCAATTGAGCCGGATAGGCCGGAACCAAGCGCCAATCTTCGGGTTTCACCGCGATCAGCAAGTAGTATCGAGGGGTGAGCTTGCCAAAGTCGGCTAAGAATCGTCGTTTGACGGTCTGTCTGCTCTCCCACCATCCTCTGGTGCTGGGAGAATTCCAGCGAGTGCTCTCGCCGCCTGGCTTCCACTTGGTCCTCCGTCAACTGGAGTCCACCCTGGCGCCCGAGTTGCGGCGCATCAACGTGCCGCGTGCGGGGGTATACGTCGTGGACGCGCACGCGGCTCGCCCGGCCACCGAGGCGTTAATCAACAACATCCTCGACCGATTCCCGGACGCCCGCCTGCTGGTGGTGGCCGATAAATTGTCTGAAGCAACCTGCTATGGACTGCTGCGCCTGGGCGCCAAAGGGCTGCTCACCTACCAGGACATACGCGATCAACTAGAGAAAGCGCTGCCCTCCATTGCGGCGGGAGGATACTGGGTTCCGCGAGCCATCCTTTCCGGGTTTGTCGATTCGATCCTGAATAGCACGCACGGACGTCATCTGCGCAACGACACCTCAGCCGCACTCAGCCGGCGCGAGCAGGAAGTCCTCGATGGCCTGCTCGAGAATCTTGCCAACAA
>DATFXF010000336.1:0-4673 GCA_035258565.1 Candidatus Acidiferrales bacterium | reverse complement strand
CCCGAACCATCGCGATCGGTGGCGAGATACATCAGCGTCCGCCGGTTCAATAGGACCGGATAACTCACACGCCCATTGTGCGACGTGATCCGTTCAGGAGTTCCACCCGTTGAAGGGATGCGCCAGATGTCCAATTTATCTGGGAGGGAACCTTGGACGACGTAGATGAATGCCGTGTCAGGCGCCCACAACGGAAAGTGACCGTGAAGCCCAGCAGCCGCAGTGAAGATGGGCAGCCCCCCCGATCGCCGGCTGCCGTTTGACACGAACAGCGGGTCTCCGGGTCCGGGTGTGTGGTAGGCGAGTCGGGAGCCGTCGTGCGACCAGTCAAGCTCGGCCACTCCTTCAAGGTATGGCCTCGGTTGTCCGCCCAGCGTTGGCACAGCCCAGATGCTGATGTCGCCGCTGTTCGAGCCGTCTTTCTTGCGAACCCAAAATGTGACGAAAGAGCCATCAGGCGAGAACCCCAAAGTGCGGACCGATGGATTAACGAGTTCCGGCGCGCTCCCGCGGGTCAAGTTGTGGAACTGTCCCGAACCGATCTGCATGAGCCAGACGTCCATCTGTCCGTCCCGGTCCGAAAGAAACGCCACGAAATGACCGTCGCGGGACACCGTCGCGGCTTGCTCCACTCCAGCGAAGTCCGTGACTGTCTGAAATCGCGCGTCAGCGATCGGGTTTCGCCAGAAGTATTCAGTCCTCTGAATCCAGAGACTGGCGCCAATCGCCAGCGCGGCTCCCGCCGCCAACGGCAAGACGAGCGTCCATCGGGTTAGGAAGGTCAATTTCGCTGAGCGCGGCGGCGGTGCGGCAGGATCGGGCGAGGGGGCATGGTTCCCGTCCTCCAGGGCTGGACGAGGATTGCGACTGTGCGCCCACGCATCCAGTTCCACCCTATACGCGTAGACGGAGCCCATCGTGCCATGCAGGTGTCGGTGAACGGGCATCCCCTCCCGCTTCTCCCAGCGCTGGACCGTCGTCACGTCGCGGTTGAGGTATGCCGCGATTTCCTTCCACGAATCCAGCCGGTCTTCGGGCGGTTTCTCAGGTAGCTGTGTGCCAGAGGGCGGTTCGCCCATTGCGCTCTCCTAATTTGTCCACGGTTGTCGCGAGCCGGGCTCCAATTGTAACGTCCGCGGCCAGCGACGGTAAAACACAGCATTCGACGGCAAGTAGAGGAACGGCTGCAATTCTGCGCATTCGTGGGAAATTCTACTTCGGGAGGACGGAACGGCAAAGCACTGCATTGCGCGGCATGTACGTGATTCCGTGCTTTACAGCTTGAATGCGTGGAGGGCAATGCCCGATGGTGGTCGGCGTCTCGCCGCAGATTGGCGAGCGGAGGAGAGAAAATGCGGAAACGAGTTTTGTACGGGATACTGCCTGGATTTGTGATCGTGATGGTGGCGCTTTACTTCGGCGGGAGCCTTATGGCGACACCACAGAATTCGGGCTTCAAGTCATCGACGCTGGCGTCGGGCAGATTCGGGGATATCAACGTGTTCACCCAGGCAGTGGTACCGGCTTCGCAGGACACGGACGCGACGAAGGATGGGGATCCTTCCGAGAAGGGGGCAGATGTGTGGATATCGAAGCAGATGACAAAGGGGGCGTCGGATTTGTATGTGCAGAGCAATGTATGGCAGCCGGGCGGGAGCACAGGTTGGCATACGCATCCTGGGCACAGTTTGATCATCGTGACTGCCGGAACCGTGACGGATTATGACGGGGACGATCCGACGTGCACACCGCATACGTACACGGCGACGCCGGGGATCAGCGTGGGAACCGTCGATGTCGGCGGAGGTCATGTGCACCTAATCCGCAACGAAGGAAACACGGTGGCGCAGGCGGTTGCGGTGCAACTGATCCCGGCGGGAGCAACGCGGAGGATCGATGCGGCGGCTCCGGCAAACTGCGCGAATATCCAGTAGAAAAGGCGAGGTCTGAAGCAGGAAGGGGAGGCTCTTCCTGCTTCGACGGGCGGCCCACCCTCCTTGTTCCGTCATCCTTGTCCTTCTGAAAGTCGCCGGGTGCCCTACCCTTGCGCAGCAAGGGTGGGATCCCAAGTCCGCCCACCGCCAGGCTGGTGGACGGACTCATGGAATCTTGTCGAACTAGTAATTAGTAGAGGTAATCCTGGACGCGCATTGGGTCTGCGCGTCCAGGGAACGCTGACACGGTTACAGACCGTGAAGACAACAAGGAGAAAGGCTCGCCTTTGATCGCTGTTCGCCGGCGTCGGAAGATGCTTCGCGAATGGTCGGGCAGCCGGACAAGTGCCCTCGCTGGCCAGAAACGTGCTTACGGGAAGCGACATAGAGGCTCTGGGCGTATTGTCGCCATGCGGAAGTAATTCGGCGCGCCTTCAGCGCTCGTGCCGCGGTCGATAAACGGGCTTCGAGCGGGTTGGCCGGGATTAGTAACGGGAAGTCGGCTTGTGTGAATCGATCGCAGAAACTCCTGGATATCGGGCAATCCGGAAGTTATAGTGAAACACGTTTTGCCCGGTGAGTGATTTGCGAAACCGGACTGCCATCAGGGGCTCCGGAGAAAAACCGGGCAGAACGCGGCCAATCGGTTCTCCCGACGCAGCATAGCTGTGGCCCGGGGATCGCGAAAAGGCGACGATACGCGCATTTCCGGAGAAACGGCGGGCTCGCTCAAGACTGTCTGGCGGGGGGAGAGTCATTCGAACCGTCACTCCCTTTTTGAAGGAGGCCAATTGGGGCCGGCCCCGCGATTGATTTCGTATCATCGACAACGCGGACGAAACCGGCCTGGCGCCTTTCCCAAAAGCCCGTTTATGGCCAACTTCCGGATTGCCGACCATTCGGAAGCAGGCCTTTCAGGATCGGATGAAAGAAATACCACGGTCCTCTGTCATGCCGAGAGAATGTTTACGACGAACTGACTCGCCGAACTTCACCGTCGCCTCACGATGCAAGATGAAGAAGAGAGCGGCAGCCGGGCGCTGACTTACTGGCCAATCCTTGCTTCCGCCATCTCTTTGCGACCCGGCTTGTCTGCGCGCTGGCACACCACGAGGAGCTGGCGGAAATACCTGTGACTGGCAGCCTGGTCGCCCTTCAGGTGTGCGGCGCGCGCCGCACCATACAGAGCGCGAAAGCGGTTCGGCTCTCGCTTGAGCGTAGCCTCGAACTGCTCCAGCGCCGGCCCCGGCTGATTCATCTGGAGCAGCATCTCTCCCAAGAGTTCGCGGGCCGGGGTTAGCGGCCCGGGAGTCACAGCGCTCTTTTCTGTCCCATCTTCAAGATCCGCTGCTGCTCTCATCTCACGGAGCGCATCGTCTGCGTGTCCTTCCGCCAGTGCCAGCCATGCCGTGACTGCGCGCCGTTGGATCTCAACCTGTTGTGCCCAATAGGGTTCATTCGTTTGTGCAAGCCGTTCTTGGATCCCGGCCAGCGCCTCCTGCGAAGCTCGCGCCATTTGGCTATCGCCCAGATGCGCCGCTGCCAAACCGTGAGTGAAGTAGGTCATCGCTTCGGTGTAAGGTACGGAGGTCTCGCGCACTTCAAGCTTCACGGCCGCCTTCCAATCGCGGCGTTCGAGCGCGTAGCGCGCCGGAATGGCTGCGAGGGCAAAGTATCCGGCCGAGGGCGGCGCCGCACCACGGATGACCATCTTGGGGTTAAATCGTGAGGCAATCTCCGGCAACGATTCCACCAGCCGTCGGGCTGCTTCGTCCTGTGCCGTCTGCAGATAGGCATAAGTCTGGTAATCGAGCGCGTGCAGTTCCTCGGCGGTCTGGCCCTCGCTCCGCGCTGCCGCGGCAGCCGCCAGGTTGCCGTCAATGGAATCCTGCCAGTAACCAACGCGGGTGAACGTGTGGGAGGGCATGTGCAGCGCGTGCGGCGCATCCGGCGCAATCTTGGAATACCGCTGTGCCGCCGGCAAAGCCCGCCCCGCGAGAGGCGGCACGTCATAGGTGTGGATGATGTAATGAGCCAGTCCCGGATGATCCGGCTCCTTCGCGAACAGCGCTTCCAGGATCGCGCCCGCCTTCAGCCGGCTGGCATAGGTCTTATCCGTCGGCTCCTCTGACGCCGCGAGCGCCAGGGCATAAAAGATTGAAGCCTCAGGGTCCTGAGGATATCGGGCGGCCACATCGGCAATTGCATCACGATAGTCCAGAAGCCGCGCTCGCTGTGACGTCTTCTCGAAATCCACATACAGCTTGGAAACTGCCTTGACGTACGACGACTCCCGCTCCGTCTTGGCCTCTATCGCCAACCCCCGTTCGGCGGCGTGCCGACCGTCCTCGAGCTGCGAGGTAGCTTTCAGCCCGGGGGCAAACGGATTGCCCCACTGGCTGAGAGCAATCCCCCAATATGCCACGGCGCACGAGGAGTCAGCGTTTAACGCGGCATTGAATCCATCAATAGCCTTACGGAACTCGAACGAATGGAGCAACGCTACGGCGCGATCAAACAACCTCTGCGCCGCTGGGTTACATGACGTGGCAAAATGCACCGAGCCGAGCCTTTCGTTCCGCGTACCATGCTGATGCTCCTGCGCGATGGCGCTGCCCGCCGCCAAGATCAGTGCCCAGAGGCCATGAATAAAAACTCGCCGGCTCAACATAATATGTCCTTCCGGACTGCGACCGATATTGTAGCTCCGCAAGGGAACTGCCGCGATCAAGGTCAGCG
>DATFXF010000335.1:0-6273 GCA_035258565.1 Candidatus Acidiferrales bacterium | reverse complement strand
CCTGCTCCTGCAGGCCATGCGCAGCGGCGTGCAGGAGTTCCTTCCCAAACCCGTCGACGTCCAAACCCTGCGGGAAGCCCTGACGCGGTTTACGGAGGAGAAAGAAGCCGCCGGAACGCGGACGGCGGAGAAGTTGATCGTGGTGATGGGGGCCAAAGGGGGAGTGGGGGCCACCACGATTGCCGCCAACTTGGGCGTGCAGTTGACCCAGATGAGCAAGAAACGCGTGGTGCTTCTGGATTTTGCGCGCACGTTGGGTCACGTGGCCTTGATGCTGGACTTGCAGCCCCGCTTCGCGCTGCGCGACGCCGTTGAAAACCTGGATCGGCTGGATGGGCACTTCTTCAGCGGGCTGCTGTGCCGGCATCGGACGGGGCTGGAGGTGTTGGCGGGGACGTCCCATCCCGAGGAATGGGAGCGCATCACCCCGGCGGCGCTGGCTCGAGTGGTGAACGTGGCCTACAGCAGTTACGATCTTGTGGTCATGGATTCCGGGGCGCACTATTCCTCGGATTGGAGCCCGATGCTGCGCACGGCGCGAGCTGTGCTGCTGGTGGCGGAGGCCAATGTCCCGGCGCTGTGGGCTCTCGAACAGCATCTTGCGGTGGCCACGACGATGGGCATCGACGCCCAACGGATCGGCATTGTGATCAATCGCTGGCGTCGCAGCGATGAAGACGCGTTGAAGAGCGTGGAGAAAAGGACGAAACGCCTGCTCTTCCGCCTGCCCAACGATTACCGGCAGGCGAGCGAGGCGGCGAATATCGGCGTCCCGCTTGCGGGCAATCACGACAACGCGCTTGTCGCCAAGTTCCGCCAACTCGCTTCTCAGTTGTATGGCGTGGCTCCCGCCGTACAGGAGAAGCGAGGCGGGCTCAGCAATCTATTCCCATTTAGTTCAGGTAGGTGAGGACGACCATGTCAACAACCGTGCCAGTTGGGAAAAACGATTTTAACGCGCTGAAGTCGGCCATCCATCGCAAGCTGCTTCAGAAGCTGAACCTTGAGAAACTGACGCAGTTGGACCGCAATGCCGTGAAAGGTGAGTTGGCGCAGATCATCGACGGGCTCGTCGTGGGGGAATCCACGCCGATGTCCTTGCGCGAGCGGGAGCGGCTGACCCAAGAAGTGCTCGACGAAGTGTTTGGCCTGGGCCCGCTCGAGCCCCTGCTGAAGGATCCCAAGATCTCCGACATCCTGGTGAATACGCACCGGAACGTGTACATCGAGCGGCACGGCCTGTTGGAGCGCACCGGGATTAAGTTCCGTGACGACGCCCACCTGATGGTGATCATTGACCGCATCGTGTCGGCGGTCGGACGGCGCGTGGACGAGTCCTCCCCAATGGTGGACGCCCGGCTCCCCGATGGCTCGCGCGTCAACGCCATCGTCCCGCCGCTCGCGGTGGACGGGCCTTGTCTCTCCATCCGGCGTTTCGGACGAGAGTGCCTGAGCGGCGAAGAGCTGATTCGCTATCGGTCGGTCACGCCGCAAATGTTGGAACTGTTGGCGGGTTGCGTGCGCGCCCGCTTGAACGTTTTGATCTCGGGCGGCACGGGTGCAGGAAAGACGACCCTGCTCAACGTTCTTTCTGCTTTCATTTCCAACAAGGAGCGCATCGTCACCATCGAGGACGCTGCGGAGTTGCAACTCCGCCAGGAGCACATAGTGCGCCTCGAGACGCGTCCCCCGAATATCGAAGGGAAAGGGGCCATCCGGCAGCGACAATTGGTGATCAACACCCTGCGCATGCGCCCCGACCGTATCATCGTGGGTGAGGTGCGCGGTGAGGAAGCTCTGGACATGCTCCAGGCCATGAACACCGGCCACGACGGTTCGATCACCACCATCCACGCCAATTCGCCTCGCGATGCCCTCAGCCGCTTAGAAACGATGGTCGCCATGGCCAATTTGAACCTTCCCGATAAGGCCATCCGTCGCCAGATCGCCTCGGCGATCAATGTGGTGGTTCAAGTCAGCCGCTTGAGTGATGGCACGCGAAAGGTGACCAGCCTGGCCGAGATCACCGGCATGGAAGGGGACATCGTCACCATGCAAGACATTTTCCTGTTCAAGAAACAGGGGATCGGGGAGAAGAATGAAGTACTGGGTGACTATCTACCCACGGGGATCCGCCCCAAGTTTGCGGAACAATTGCTGACCTCCGGAATTCGGCTGCCGATGGAGATGTTTGAGCCCCACCGAGTCCATTAAGGAGCTAGGGATGGCCCTGTTTCTGGCAGTCCTGACATTCTTGGTTATTGTGGTGGTCTTTGCCGCGGCCCTGCTCCTGGGGGGAGGACAAGCTCGGGAGGAGGTGATCCGCAAGCGTCTGGAGGCCATTGAAAAAGTGCAGAAGCGCGGTTCGGTTTCGGCAGATATGGAGCTGCTGCGCGACGAACTGCTGAGCGACGTGCCCTGGATGCACCGCCTGCTGATGACCTGGTCGGGGGCCCACCGCTTGCGGGTGTTCCTGTCCCAGGCAGGCTTGAAGATGAAGCCAGCCAAACTGATCCTTCTGACTGCCGTGCTGGCCTTGGGGACCTTTGTGCTCGCCCTGCTGTTCCGCATGGGCATTGTGCTGGCGTTGGTGCTGGGCCTTGCTGGAGGCTTTGTCCCGACCGCCGTGGTAGCCTTTCTGCGCTCGCGGCGTCTGAAGCTGTTCGAGGCGCACTTTCCCGAGGCCATTGACCTATTGGGCCGGGCGCTCCGTGCCGGACACGCCTTCACAACCGGGATGGAAATGGTCGGCAAGGAGCTTCCGGAGCCGGTGGCTGGAGAGTTTCGCACCGTATTTGAGGAGCAGAACTTCGGTTTGCCCCTCCGCGATGCCATGTTGAACCTTGCCGAGCGCGTGCCGCTCATCGACGTTAGATTTTTTGTCACGGCGCTTCTCGTCCAGAAAGAGACCGGCGGGAATTTGGCCGAGGTCCTGGATAACCTGGCTAAAGTCGTCCGCGAACGCTTCCGGATTCAGGGGGAGGTGCGCATCCGCACCGCCCAAGGCCGTCTGACGGCGGTTATCCTGATTTCGTTGCCGCCGTTAATGGTTCTGCTTCTGAGGGTCCTGAATCCTACGTACATTAATTTGCTTTTTACGGACCCGTGGGGACCCTATTTTCTTGGGATCGCAGCTGTGTTACAGGTGATCGGGTCCATCCTACTCTGGAAGATCGTCCAGATCGAGGTATGAACAGGCGGCGAGAGCGAATAAGATGATCTTGATTTCAGCCATTGCCTTCGTGGCCTCACTTGTTGTAGTCATGGCCTTGTTCTACGCCTTTTCGACAGGGGAGAGTGCGGTGACTGGGCGGCTCAGCCGATTGGCGCAAGCCCTTCCGTCTGGGGCGGTTCCAGAGACTCGTTTCCGGGAAAAACAAAAGGAGCGCATCGAGCGCGTCCTGACCGACGTGGGCAAGCTGCTCCCGGGCTCCACGGCGCAGCTCTCCCGCACGCATCGCATGATGATTCGCGCCGGATTCCGCCGCCCGGAGGCGGTCCAAATCATGCGCGGCATGATGGTCGTGTTGCCGGTGGGTCTGTTTTGTCTGGTCTACTTCACGGGCTTTTACCACTTCAGTCCGATGCTCATCCTTGCTGCGGCCCCCATTCTCGGCTTCCTACTCCCTGAGATTTGGCTCACCGGCCGCATCCGGCGCCGGCAGAGGCGCATTGTCCTGGCCATGCCCGATGCTCTCGATCTTCTGGTCGTGTGTGTGGAAGCGGGCTTGGGTCTCGACCAAGCCATGCTGCGGGTTTCTCAGGAAATTAGGCTTGTCCATCATGAGCTAAGCGATGAGCTGCAGCTTGTCAATCTGGAGATGCGCTTGGGGAAGAGCCGGATCGAGGCCCTGCGCGAGCTGGGCGTGCGCACGGGAGTGGAGGATCTCAAGACACTGGTGGCGATGCTGATTCAGACGGATCGCTTTGGAACCGACCTGACCCAATCGTTGCGCGTCCATTCGGAAAAAATGCGGGTACAGCGTCGGCAGCGGGCCGAAGAGCTGGCCGCCAAGGTCACCGTGAAGATGGTTCCGCCACTGGTGTTTTTCATCTTCCCGGCTCTGTTCGTGGTCATCTTGGGTCCGGCGGTCATCACTCTGGTGCGCACGTTGTTCCCGATGTCCCAATAGGGTACAAGTTGGATCGGCTCCCAGGGGTCTGAGGAAGACATCAATCGAACTGAGGGAGGAAAGTAGAGTATGGATACTACGACGCTCATTCGCGTTGTGGCCGGGATTCTGGCTGTGGTGGTCCTGCTCGTCATTATTTGGCGTCGGCGCCGTCGGGCATCCGAGTAAGAGGCGGGCGACCGAGAGCCAAGGCCACCTGAAATTTGCGCGCGAGGACGGCTTGGTGAATAGCCACCCGCACGTGTATGTCTATAACAAAACCCGGGAGACGTTTGTAGCCACTGAGGTGGTAGTAGCGGATACCTACTTGCGTCGGCTGGTGGGCTTGCTCGGCAAGACCAAACGCTGGGCGCGCCCCGGCCGCGGCCTATGGATTACGCCCTCCCACGGCGTGCACACGTTCGGGATGCTGTTCCCGCTGGACTTAATTTTCCTCGACCGGCAAAAAGAGGTGGTCGCCATTGAAGAACACGTGCGACCTTTCCGCATCTCGAGCGTTTCGCTCAAGTCGGACAGCGTGTTGGAGCTGCCTGCCCATACCGTATTCCGCACCGGGACTCAAATTGGTGATCGGCTCGAGTTTGTGCCGCTCAAGTGACCGGGCTTGGCGAGCTCGAAGGAAACCGCCTCCGCTCCGGCAGGGCAGGGTTCGACATTTTGGTATCTTGAGAGTTGCGGGGTTGGGTCTTCCGGGTGGCCCCGTGTGCCGGAAGCTGCCTGGCCGATTTGATTTGGACAGGCTGTCTCGTCAGCGATCAGGTCAGCCTCCTTCCACAGTGCATCCCTGTCGCGGGTCGTCGTTTACCCGATTTTCCTTTCGCGCCCGCAAACCGTCCTACCTTTCTGGCAGCTCGGCTGGAAGATCTGCCATATGGCTGTCCAGCGCGGTGTGTTGAGGAAGGCGAGCGGAGTGTGACGGTCCCATCGTCTCGGCACCCGACTGCCTCACAATCCCCGACACTTTCCGTCGTGATGCCTGTTTATAACGAAAGAATGTACATTGAGGAGATTCTTCGCCGCGTTCAGGCCAGCGACGTATCCAAGGAAGTCATCGTCGTTGACGACGGGTCTTCCGATGGAACTCGCGAATGGTTGCAAGAAATGGCTCGCCAGCAGGCCGCCGGAGCGCGAGAGGCGGAAATCCTGGGCGGGCTGGCCCGGCTCCAACTGGAAAATCTCCGCTTCTTTTTCCAGGAGAAGAATCGGGGGAAAGGTGCGGCATTAAGGCGCGGCCTTGTGGGGGCGACCGGCAACGTCATTCTGGTTCAGGATGCAGACCTGGAGTATGACCCTCGCGATTACGGCAAGCTCCTGGAACCGATTCTGGACGGGCGAGCCGACGTAGTCTATGGGTCCCGGTTCATCGGTGGTCCGCAACGTGTCCACTATTTTTGGCACTATGTTGGGAATAAATTCCTCACCCTGCTATCCGACATGCTCACGAATCTGAAACTTTCAGACATGGAAACCGGCTACAAGGTGTTCCGGCGCGAGGTTCTCGAAGGGATCCGTTTGCGATCGGATGGGTTCGGCTTTGAACCGGAGATTACCGCTAAAGTTGCCAAAGGGAAGTGGCGCGTTTATGAGGTGCCGATTTCCTACTCCGGCCGCACCTACCAGGAAGGCAAGAAAATCACCTGGCGGGATGGCTTGCGGGCGCTGTGGTGGATCCTCCGCTTTAGCCTATTCGACTAAGCCCCGAAACCGAACGACAGACATCCGGAGGTTTCCCCGAACCTCGAAGCAGAAAAAAGGCTGGAATTGGCATGCAGTGGCCGTCAAATCCGCAGTCGGTCTCAACCCGGGGCGCTCCTCCCTCTGTCCGGGTGTCGATGCACGGCCCGGTGTAGTTTGTGCGCCCCCAGGGCGGCGGATGATTTAAACTGGATGGATTCGGGGACGAACCAGCCGGGCGGTTCGGAAAAGCAGAGCGGCGTGGGAGCAGGAATGGCGGGACCTGTGCGTGTGGCACTTTTGGGCTACGGGTACTGGGGGCCAAACTATGCGCGCATCTTTAGTGAGTTGCCAGGCTCAGAGATGGCAACGATTTGTGAGCCCGCTCTGGAGCGGCGGCAGCGAGCCCGGTCCCGCTACCCGCAGGTGAAAAGCACAAGCGATGCGCAAGAGGTCCTGGGGCGGA
>DATFXF010000334.1:0-11472 GCA_035258565.1 Candidatus Acidiferrales bacterium | reverse complement strand
CCAAGTGTAAGTACCCGGGATTGATCTCAATGATGTCCAAGGATTCGACCTGCGGATGATGGGCAAGAATCTGCCCCCAGGAACCGGATGAGAGGCCAATCATCAACATCCGCTTCGGTGCAGCGTGGAAGGCGCTCAAGGCGTAAGCACGCACAACAAGATTCACGTCCTTCATGGGATCGATATTAAAGTAGCCATCATAGACCCCATTTCCGAAAACGGCGCCATTTTGCGTGACCGCGATAACGCCGTTTCGATTCTCTACCAAATGGGCAAGAGGCACCCCACCCGCGGAGCCACTCTCGAAGATCAGCCTCTCGAATAGTCGGGGATAAAGCGATGACGCCGCTGGCACGGCCACCAGAGCGGCCAGGATCATTGCTAGCGCCCAAGCTGGTGCCTGGCGGAGTTTGCGCTGACGGACGAGGAGAACGGCGCCGCCCGTTATCACCGCAGTCATTCCCAGCCACACGGACACCTGCCGTAACCCGAAGTGGTGCATCAGCACGAACCCAATGATGAGGCTCCCCAGAGTCGAGCCCAGGATGTTCGACAGGTAAATCAAACTAACGCGACTTCCGGCCTTATCGACGGCCGAAACCGCAAGCTGACAGAGCAGCGGCAGCACCGAACCCAGCAGCCCCGCGGTCAGAAAGAAAGCCGGCGAGCCGACCAGGAACGGTATGCCCTTCGACTTGAGAAACGCGACGAGAGGCGGCAAGTAAGCTGAGACCGATCCAGCGACGAGCAACAACACGCCAACGATTTCGACCACCGCCCCAGAATCCCTTTGCTCGGTGAGTTCTTCCGAGATGTAGGAACCGGCGGCGATGCCCGCGAGGTAGGTCGATAGCAAGAGGGCGAATGCAGGAGCGCGGTCGGACGAAGCCAGCACGAAAACCCTAAACCAGGTGATCTCAAAACCGAGCGCGATAAAGCCGGAGAGCCCTGCGATCAACATGGCGACCGCGAGTCGAAGCTCTGCCGCTCTCTGAGCAGGCCGGCGACTCACCGCTGCTTCCCCAGACTCTTTCCGCTTGCTGCGTCCGAACAGAAAAGCGGTCGAACCTACAAGCGTATTGAGGCCTGCTGCGATCATCACCGAACCAGACTGGCCGAAGTCACGAAGCAGGAAGCTCGCCGAGAGATAGCAGGCTACCGCGGAGCCAAAGGTGTTCACAAAGTAGAGCGTGGCCACGGAATACCCAACCCGGCCGGAAAAACGCACGAGGTGTTCCACCAGGAGTGGCAAGGTCGCGCCCATCAACATCGTCGGGACAATGAGAAGCAAGAGGCTGAAGACAACTGTGGATGACAGATTTGCGCCCTCAGTGTAGGTGGCGGCCCAATGGAAAATGCGCAGGGAACCCAAGCCAAATAACGCAACCCCCAGTTCGGCGACACCGAACAGAACAATTGCTTGCGCGGGAAAGCGAGAGGATAGCCAACCTCCTGCCAGACTCCCGAGACCCAACCCGAGCATGAACGCGCTCACGACGACAGCCACGGACTCCGCGTTGACGCCATAAATGGAGAATAGAGCCCGCTGCCACACAATCTGGTAAACGAGGGCCGGCATTCCCGAACAAAAGAACAGCACCCCGAGTAACGGGGTGTCCCAGCGTTCGGATGCCTTCCGGAATCGGGAGACGGCGCCGAGGAAGACAATGAGATCGTACAAGAGAAGTGTAAGAACTGGGGCGGTAGCCATGGCCCTCCTGCGCGGACGCGTGAATTTTAGTTGCTCAAGGAACGTCGAGGGAATCCACCAAATCCAACCCGCGCGATCCCCTTCACCTCAGCCTTCCTCTGCCGCTCCATGTCACCTCCTCCGGTTCGCTCGGATGGATTCGAGCGTAGAAGGAAAGGTAAGGTCTCTCTTGCCGCCTCCCAGGATCTCCCTCCCATGACTGCGAGAAGCCATCTGCACCGTTTCTGGTGTAGCACCCAATGTAGCTAACCCCTTTTCTGAGCGCAATCGGACCAGGGGCGACCACCGACTGGTAGGGGGCGCATGCCGCTCGGAGTGCTATGCACAAAACTTTTAGGGCCACGCCGGGTTGAAATAGATAGTCGTCAGATGTATGAATGGATGGCTCGGCTGCGGGACGCAGTCGGAGGCCCGAGAGACCATGCCAAGCAAACAGTTTCACCCCCTTGCATTCGTTTGGCGACTCGATACACCCAGGCTTTGGATCGCAACCGGTTTGCTGGCAGTCGTGATGCTGCTCTCCGGCATCTGGGGCGGAGTCTTGCGCGCGGCGACGCCTGCTGCGGACCGGCCTGGGGGGAAGAAGGGCGAATCGCGCCAGCTGAGCAAGGCCTTCAAGGGTCGCCTGCCCATTGCCGAGCTCAACGAAGACGAAGCCATTCAGCATGCCCTAAACCGCTTGGGCTACGGGCCGAGGCCAGGTGACGTGGATCGGGTCCGCAAGATGGGCCTGGAAAAATGGATCGAACTGCAATTGCACCCTGAGAGGATAGACGATTCCGGGCTCTCTGCACGGCTCGACCAGTACTCATCGCTCAAAATGTCACCAGCCGTCATCCTCGCCGAGTACCCCACGCCGGAGATGGCCGCCAAGCGGCTGGGCATCAGCGTCGACGCTTACCGCAAGAAGCTCGATGAAATGTCCAAGATGATATCCGCCAACGGCGGCATGGGCATTCGCGGCGCCGAGGACAAGCGCCCGCAGCGCGTCGTGGATGAGTTGGCCATGGCCAAGCTGACTCGTGCGATCTACAGCGAGCGCCAACTCTATGAGCAACTCGTCGATTTCTGGTTCAACCACTTCAACGTCTTCGTGTACAAGGACGCCGACCTCTGGCTGGTCGGTGCCTACGAACGCGAAGTCATCCGGCCCCATGTGCTCGGCAAGTTCAGAGAATTGGTCGAGGCCGACGCCAAGAGCCCGGCCATGCTCTTCTACCTGGATAACTGGCTGAGCGCAGACCCGAAATCGGCGGACCGGCTAAAGCGCCTGCCGCCCTCGAGCAGGCCTAAGCCGCCTGCTGGAGTGCCGGGCGTGGATCCCAAGCGCGGCTTGAATGAGAACTACGGCCGCGAATTACTCGAACTGCACACCGTCGGCGTCGATGGAGGCTACAACCAACACGACGTCTTCGAAGTGGCTCGCTCGTTCACAGGCTGGACGATTCGCAATCTGCGCGAGGACCCGCAATTCTATTTTGACGAGCGCATCCACGATCCGGATCCGAAGCGGGTGATGGGCAAGAAGATCGACGCCGGCGGGATGAAGGACGGAGAGAAAGTGATCGACATGCTTTCGTGGCATCCGAGCACGGCGAAGTTTATTTCGACGAAGCTCGCGCGACGCTTCGTTTCCGACAATCCGCCGCCGGAGCTGGTCACCCGAATGGCGAAGAGTTTCCTGAAGACCGAGGGAGACATCCGAGCCGTGCTCGAGAACATGATCTACTCGCCGGAGTTCTGGTCCCGCAAGGCGTACCTCGCCAAGATCAAGACCCCGTTCGAGCTCGTGGCCTCGACCGCGCGCGCGCTGGACAGCGACGTGGACCTGCCAATGCCGCTGGTGCAGTGGATTGCGCGCATCGGCGAGCCACTCTACCAGTGCCTGCCGCCCACCGGCTACCCCGACCGGGCGGAGATGTGGGTTAACTCCGGCGCACTGCTCAACCGGTTGAACTTTGCCATCGCTATGGCGACAAACCGCATCCGCGGCATCCGCGTAGAGCTGAACGCCCTGGTCGGCGATGACGTGACGTCCGATCCCCAGCGCGCGCTCGACCGCGCCATTGATGAATTCCTGGCCGGTCAGATTTCCAGCGCGACGCGCACCACGCTCGAGAAAGAGTCCCGCGACCCACAGGTGCTCCGCGCCAAACTCGACGATCCCGTTCAGCAGCTGGATCTGGGGGTTCTCACCGGTCTTGTCCTGGGTTCTCCTGAATTTCAGCGGCGTTAGGAAAGAAGGGGGGGCCGACAGGCCCCTTCTCCCCATGATCGGCAGGAGGGTCCGCCTGCCCTGAGGAGTCCCCTCGACCCTCTACTTCACGTCGGACTTGAGCGCCAGCCGCAGCTCTGCGAGCGCCTGCTCGATATGCTCAATGGCCTTGGCGCGATGGCCTTCAAAGTCGCGTGCAGCCTCCGTGTTCAGGTTCTTCTTTACGGCTTCGAGTTGCACGATGGTTGTTCGAGGGGCACCGGATCCGGGGAGAGGGGCACATGGTGGTCCTGGTCCCCGGCTTCCTAGAGTTCGTCAAAATGCTGGACGAGATCCTTAAGGAGCTGGCTTCCTCGGGTGAACTTAGACCCGACCCGACTCCGCAGGCGCTGCGGTCCGGGCTGATGGGTGCGCTCGAGGGCCTGCTGCGCGATCAGTTGCTGGCGCGGAGTTCGCGTATTGCTTCAACCTATACAGAAGCTGACATTCGCACTCTTCTCGCTACCTTCCTCTCTTTCTGTCTCAGTCACTGACCTCTTTGCCGCTGGCGAGGCCGCCGCAAAGACCAAAAAAGTCCGGCCCGGAATCAACCATTCGCTTGAGCCGGTATGACCGCTCACCGACAAGGCTCGTTGCCGATCGGGCGATATCCGCTCTGCAAAGCCTCTCCTTGGCTCATATAAACGCCGGGCGGTGCCTTGCCATAGAGGGTGGTGCCAGGGCAGTGATAGAAGCCGGACTGCTTATTGACCCAGACCCTTGTACCCATCCTGGGGGCAGGCGGTTTCTTTGACGGAAGGCTGAACAAACGGACTAGGGGTTCCCACTTCACCAAGGCAGGGGAGAAGACGAGAAGGGCTACAACGAGGACCATGACGATCGGAAAGAATTTTGGCTTCGATGGCGGGGGCATAATCGGTCAATCCATCCCATCTCACTCTGGCGGCAAGAAGTAGTTCCGGCAAGCATGTGCCACCGTCTCCGGTTCCAACTGCGGCCGCTTGCCCTGGTAAGTTGCTGCCCAGAAAATTTGGTGAATCACGTCCCGGGGATAGCAAGCGCGCAGCGGCTGTTTCAATTCCTTGTTCAGCACCTCGATGAGATGATCAATCGCCGCGGCATTGTAACCCAGCCCCAGCTGCTGGCAGACCCCCCGGGAGATCTCGTGAAACTGCTCGGGAGCGACATAGCCGACCTTGATCTTGTTGTGGATGCGCCGCAGGAAGGCTTCGTCCGTCAATTCTCTGGGATCGAGATTGGTGGCAAAAACGACCAGCAGGTCAAACGGCACCTCAAACTTTTTCCCTCCTACCAGAGTCAAGTAGTCGACCCTGCGATCGAGCGGCACAATCCAACGGTTGAGCATCTCTTCAGGGCGCATACGCTGCCGGCCGAAGTCGTCAATGATCAACACACCGTTGTTCGCTCTCAACTGCAAGGGGGCGGCGTAAAACTTCGTTACCGGGTTAAATTGCAGCTCCAACATTTCAATGGTTAACTCGCCACCGGCCATCACCCGCGGCCTGCGGCAGAGCACCCATCGCTGGTCGTCTTCGGGCGAAACCTTCCGATCGATCCGCTCGTGCACCACCGCGTCATAGATGGTAATGATTTGGCCATCGATCTCGATCGCGTAGGGAATCCAGACCTGATCCTCGTAGATGGCCGGCAGACTCTCTGCCATTGCGGTCTTGCCCGTGCCGGTAGGGCCGTAGAGGAAGATGGATGTCCCCGAGACCACTGCGGTGCCAAGCTGCGTCAACGTCTGATCGGCCAGCACAAGGTGCTGAAAGGCCCGTTCGATTTGCGCCGGACGCACGTCCGCCTTCATGACCGTCTGCGAGACGACCCGGCTCACGTAATCGCTGAGGGAGACTGGCGCCGGGCCCGCATATTGGCTCAGGGAGAGCAGTTCTAGGGCGCGCCCCTTTCCGAGCGAGGTGGTGTCGATGCGGTAGACGCTGCCGGTCAGCCCTTTGACTTCGCAGAGGGCTTCTTTCCGCAGCCGTTGAAAGATCTCCTCCAGGATCGGCAAGCTCAAGCGCATCTTTTCCGCCAGATCCTTTAGGGTTGATTCACCTTGCACAAAGAGGATCTTGAGCGCGAGGTCCTCAAGCAGGTTTCGACGGACTTTAAGCTCTTCTAACCCCTGCGGCGCGGGAATAGCCACACCCATGTAGTCCACCTGTGTGGGGCGCCCGGTTTCCGAGCACAGATCAGCGTCCCCAGGCTTCGTCTAGATACTACGCTATTCTTCGGCGTTTCCTAGGCCGGAGACTCCGGAAGCGGCGAATTGGACAACATCCCGCCTCTGTTTACCAGACACATGACAGCTTCGAGTGTTCGAGCCACGCTGAATTTCCTTCAAGGTGCGCTAGCGCAAGGAGATCTTCCTAGGATAGCGGGGCGCCAGCGTCAGGGTAACCCGGCGAACTTGCTTGGGAGCGAGCTCGACTTCCTGGCGAGCCGGTTCCACCCCCGCACCGCGCATTTCCACCCGGTAGCGTCCGGGTGCGAGCGTCAGCTTGACCGGCGTCGCAGCGAGATATAGCCCATTGACTAAGACTTGGGAGTGATCCGGTACCGACTCGAGTGTGAGGTTCGCGGCGTCCGGCCCCGCACGTTCCTGAAGGCTCTTGAAATTGTCCGCCACCGATTGTCCACTTTGGATCGGCAAGTGCGCAGACGGCGGTGGCCCCGAGGTAGCCGGTGGATTGACGTCCGGCTTGGGAAGCTTAGCGCTTGAGGCTGTAATTCCGGCCTTAGAGGTTGCCGCCCCGTATTCGGCCGTCCCCTGAGCCCGAGCATAATGCGCGCAAGCGAGTCCAAGAACCAAAACGAGGAGACAACCGAGAAATCTACGCCAGTTCATTACCTATGATTCTGCTCGGCGGAATCGGAGCTGTCAAGCAGAATCGCTCAGCACCGCAGAGGACAACCGAGCGAGCCCTTCGTGGCCTGCCACGAGAACCTCTTGCATTCTTCCACGCAAGGGCTCGATTTGGCTGCCCGAAACTCACACGTCTGCCATAACCGCTGGGTTCTAATGGCGCCTGGAAGGTCAACTGCACTAAACTTTCGGTGGACTTACCGGTTAGGAATGCGGCCGTAGGGGAGTCCCTTTGCGAGTCTTGTTCGCCCTCACCCTCTTTGTCAGTGCTGGGCTGTTATTCCTGGTCGAGCCGATGTTTGGCAAGATGGTGCTGCCCCTAGCGGGGGGCACGCCGGCCGTATGGAACACCTGTCTGGTTTTCTTTCAGGCGACGCTGCTGGCGGGATACCTCTGGGCCCATCTAACAACCGAGCGAATCAACGCTCGGCGCCAGGCAGTGGTGCAAGGTGCGCTGCTCATCGCACCGCTGGCTGTGCTGCCGATTCGTTTGCCTGTCGGCTGGTCGCCACCAGCGGCGTTAAACCCCATTCCTTGGATCTTCGCGCTTGCCGTAGTGACGATCGGGTTGCCCTTTTTTGTCCTTGCAACCATGGCCCCGACTCTGCAGCGGTGGTACGCTGAAATGGACGGGGGCGAAGGGCGCGATCCGTATCCTCTCTACCGCGCTAGCAACTTCGGCAGCCTGCTCGCCTTGCTGTCTTATCCCTTTCTGCTCGAGCCGCTGCTGCGATTGAACACTCAAGGCCGCGTATGGGCTTGGGGCTATGCTTTGCTCGTGCCGTTGGCCCTGTGCTGCGTAGTGCTGTTTTCGCGGAGCCTCCGGGCAGTGGCAAGTGCGGGGCCGGCGGCTTCTCGAACAGGGTTCGACACGGAGAGCCGCGTCTCGAACAAGCTGCGCGGGAGGTGGATCGCACTCGCGTTCGTGCCCGCGAGCCTCCTGCTGGGCGTTACCAGCACGCTCACCACCGACATTCCGCCCATTCCCTTTCTCTGGGTGGTGCCGCTGGCGATCTATCTAGGCACGTTCATCCTCGTTTTTGCCGAGCGACCATTGGTGCCGCACGAACTGATGGTTGAGCGACTGCCGTTTCTCGTGCTGGCCTCAATATTTACGGTCCTCGCGCACGTGTCGCTGCCCGTGACTCTGCTCTTGCTCTTGCATTGGCTGACGTTCTTCGTAGCGGCGATGGTGTGTCATGGAGAATTGTCGCGCAGCCGCCCGCCGACCCCGTATCTGACGCAGTTCTATGTCTGCTTGGCTTTCGGAGGCGTGTTAGGCGGGTTGTTCAACGCACTGGTGGCGCCGCTCGTGTTTCGCAGCGTTGAAGAGTACCCGCTGGGGCTGATGCTTGCCGCGTTTTGTCGCCCTCGCCTCGAGCGCAAAGCACACAAGCCGTGGGTGAAGTGGCTCGACTTCGGGCTACCCGCTCTGCTCGGGCTGCTATGCGTGGCACTCGTGCGCGGCCTTCCCGCGCTGGGCCTGCACAATCAGCGTGTCTTGCAGTTTCTTACATTTGTTCCACCGCTGTTTCTCTGCCTAAGCTTTGGCCGTCGGCCGCTGCGTTTCGCGCTGGGGGTGGGTATGCTTCTAGTGGGCCTGCAGGGTTACACGGGGCCCTACGGGCGCGAACTCCACAGGGCGCGCAGCTTCTTCGGCGTCTATCGCGTCATGCTCGACGGCGACGCCAAGCACGTACTTCTCTTTCACGGTAGCACCATTCATGGCATGCAAAGTATCGGCACCACAGACCGTCGCGAACCGCTGACCTATTATCACCCTAGCGGGCCGATCGGACAGGTGTTCGCGGAGTTCGAGACTGCCAGGGTCCGGCCGACAGTGGGGATTGTCGGGTTAGGTGCAGGCTCGTTGGCGAGTTACGCTGCTCCGGCACAACTTTTTACTTTCTACGAGATTGACCCGCTGGTGGAACGCCTCGCCCGCGACTCGCGTTATTTCACATTTCTTCGGGATTGCCCGGGCAACGTCCGCGTGGTGCTGGGTGACGCCCGGCTGTCGTTGCGCGATGCGCCCGCGCGGGGCTATGGGCTGTTGGTGCTGGATGCATTCAGTTCTGACTCGATCCCAATGCACCTGCTCACACGCGAAGCGCTGGCACTTTATCTGAGCAAGCTGGATGATGAGGGCATGCTGGCTGTGAACATCTCGAATCGCTATCTCGATCTCGAGCCCGTGCTTGCAAACCTGGCAGGCGACGCTGGCTTAGCCGCCTGGATGCGTGACGATAGCGCGGTGAGCGCGGAGGAGTATAGGAATGGCAAGTTTCCTGCGCGCTGGGTGGTGCTGGCGCGCACGCCCAGCGACGTTCGCGGCCTAGAACGAGACCCACGCTGGCGGCGGCTTGACGCGCGATCGCGTGCTGGGCTCTGGACCGACGACTTCTCCAACCTCTTCACGATTCTGCGCTGGGATTGAGACGCCAGGTTAGTCGTGTGCACGCATGGCAAACAGGCCCCTAAGCTGGTTGCACGGTCTCTCAGCCCCGTACTTGCGGATTGGGAGGAGCAGAGCATCTGGGCTGAGAAAACAGAGCAGCAAAACCAGACTGTTGAAGTCCGAGAACATGCGGATCTCCTTTGTAATCCGGCGGATAAACACCAGCTCGGCAAATAACGTGAGAAAACTGGGCAGAAGCATTGGGGGGAAAGTCCGGTGTCCTACAAGAATGCCGATTGTCTTGCGCTGGAGCGCCTCCCGTTCGGGGAGAGTCGGCCAGCGAGAACACTTCCAAGCCACGATGTACTTTTTCGCGCCATCCTAGCAAGAATTCTCGATTTCAACTCTGTCTTTGCGCAAAACTATCCCGCAGCCACCAAGGTGGAACTAAAAGCTAAAGAAGGCGAAGTATTTCTTGACCGTGGGGATATCGAGAGTGCACCTGAGACCATTTACCTCTAAGGGGTACAAGACTCAAAAATCACTTCCCGTGCCAACGGGAGAAAACTGGAGGAACGTCGCAGATGTCCAATGAACAGCTTCTTCTGGCGCTCGTGATGGTGGCCTGTATTCTGGTGGGGTTGGTTTTTGTCGAGGTGCGGCGGCTCAGGAAGTCCACGGAGCGAAAATAAAAACGTGGCTCACCTGCGATCTTATGATTTGGGGGCAGTAGCCCTCGCACCGATTCACTGCTGCTGCCCCTGCTACGCTCTGCGAGGGCACGATACCACCTACTCGACACCCCTAGCGTAGAGTACACTGCGAGACATTCGTAGGCGTGTTTTGGACAGAGGCGGAAGGCAAAGCCCACAGGATACTTGCGCTGAGCCTCTGCGCCGCGGCTATGAGGAGCCGCATGCTGTACCGCCGCTAATCTGATCCTTTTCATATTCATAATGCGTGGCCGCCCACCACCCCAGTCTCGTTTTCTCCCTTCGAGCCGCCACAAAGAATGAGCCGCATGCTGCGGCATAGCACGCAAAGCCCGCCCAGAACGATGCTGATATCCCCGCGTTCAAGGCGATGAAAAGAGCCAGGACGGAAGCGCAGACGGAGGTCGCCCCGTTGATTCCCCAGAGCCAAGGCATCAGCCCGCTTGAAACGCGAGCAGCCAATTTGAACCCCAAGGGAAAAGCCATTCCCATGACCAAACCCATGGGAAAAAGGAGCCCCACGGCGACCAAAACGCGATGGGGCGTTGTGGAGGCCGCGAAAGCGACAATCGCTCGCGGGGTGAGCATCCCAAACGCCGCCAGGACCCCGAGCAGGAGCAGCAGTCGGAGGAACGCCGCAGACGTGCCGGCAGCGAGGTCGATGCCTTGCGTCGAATAGCTTCCCAGGCCGCTCGAGACGAGCAAGACGAAAAGAACCACTGACAGCGCATAGGTGGGATGACCTAAGAAGATGATCAGCCTTTGCATCTGAGAGATTTCAATCAGCAGGAATCCGAAACCAATGGCCGCGAAAAACAGGAGGTGCCACATCCCACCACGCCGGGAGTCCTTCCGCGTTTTCTGGAGCAAAGGCAATAGGATGCAGAGCAGCGTCAGAACGACTACGACAACGAGCAGAACGGCCAGTACGAACACGGCCTGCAGGTTGAAGCTGGGGCTTCCGCCCTCCTCCCAGAGCTTGGAATCAAATGCGTTTCGCAAGGGGACGAAATTGAAGAAGAAAGGACAATCGTCGGTGGGCGGAGAAAGGTTCAAGGGAAGGAGTCTCGCCGCGTGCCTCAAGTCCGATTCCCAAGCCAGAGTTCGAAAGACGGGATCCAGGGCAAGTCGTGGACTCAGGACGATGTCGAATTTCATCGTGCGGGCGACCTCTGCGATCCGATCGAGGTCGTTCGCAGAAAACGGCGCTCGACTGACAAGCATGGTCGCCGCTCCCGCGGTGGCTTGCTGGAGACCTTCTCGCAGGTTTCGCACGAGCACGATATGCTCGCGCGGGTCCGCTATTCCTTGTTGCCGCAAGGCCTCAGCAGCCAAAGACGTCAGCCGATAGGCCTCGCCCGGCAGGGATTGGTAATACCAGCGGGAAAAAGAGATTACCCCGCTGGGTGTGAGCCGGCTGAGGAAAAGTCTCCAAGCCTCCACCGTGTACAGGGAATTCTCCGTAAGGGTATAGGCACCGGCGGCGGTGGCCGCCCATGTATCGATGAAGGAAGCCTCCAGGATATCGAAGCGTTCGTCGGTGCG
>DATFXF010000333.1:0-3848 GCA_035258565.1 Candidatus Acidiferrales bacterium | reverse complement strand
GTACCAGCTGCAGTTGGCGCGGTTGTCTCCCGTCATCACGCACCCGGAGCGCAATGGGCTGATTCAAGCCCAGCCGAAGAGGCTCAACCGATGGATCGAGCAGGGTTGCTATGTGCAGGTGACCGCGCAGTCGCTGCTGGGCCGCTTCGGGCCGAAAGCGCAACGCCTGGTCGGGGCTTGGCTCGACCAAGACCGCATTCACTTCTTTGCTAGCGACGCACATAACCTGACATCGCGGCCCTTGCGTCTCCGCGAGGCTTATGAAGCCGTAGAGAAGCGCCGGGGGAAAGACGTTGCCCAGGCGCTGTTTCATGACAATCCGCTGGCGGCCCTCGAAGGGCGCTCACTGCCCTATGTTCCTGAACCCGGGCGAGGCGCCAAGCAGCCAAGCGTTCGCCCACGCAAGCGGTGGTTTTTCTTCTAGGCTGCGAGGCTGATGCTCGGCCCAAGCACCGGATATGAAAGACGCAAAGCTAACACGCCGCCTCCTATTGTTCCTCATCCTCTTGGTCTTGCTGGGTGCGGCGGTGGCTGGGTTGCGTGGGGTGGGCCGCTGGCTGGTGCGTGAGGATCCCCTTTCGTCGGCAGATGTGATCGTCATTTTGAGCGGAAGGATGCCGTACCGCGCCGAAGAGGCCGGGAGGGTTTTTCAGAAGGGCTATGCACCCGAAGTATGGGTCAGCCGGCCAGAAGGTCCGCGGGACAAATTGGAAAAACTGGGCATCCACTTTATCGGCGAAGAGGAATACAGCCGAGAAATCCTGATCCACCAAGGTGTCCCCGAAGCGGCCGTTCATATCCTTCCGGGTACGATCGTCGACACCGAGCAGGAAGTGGAAAGAGCGGCGCGAGAGATGCGGCGGACGGGAAGGACCAGGGTCATTCTCGTCACTTCGCCGGAACATACGCGGCGTGTCCGGACGCTGTGGAAGAAGCTCGTCGGGGAGAATCCCCAGGCGATCGTGCGCGCGGCTCGCGAAGATCCCTTTGATTCCGATCACTGGTGGCGGAACACGCGCGACACGTTTGCGGTCGTGCGCGAAGTGCTCGGTCTTGTGAACGCCTGGGCGGGACTTCCGGTGCGCCCGCACTCCAACTGACCACACGATCCATCCGAGTTGCAGTTTATTAGCCAGCTTCACCAATCGCTTGCGCGCAGAGCCTGATCTAGCTGCACCTAACTCTTCGAGTTCGGGCCAGAAGACCTTTGTCATTGAGGCCTACCCGTGCCACACTCTTCCGGCGAACGGGGATGGCCCATGACGAAACAAGAATTCAGCGAGATGTTGAACACACTAGCAGCGGACTGGATGCAAAAGAACTATCGCCACGCCGCGAGTTTCTTCTCCGTGGATGTCAAGTACGGTGATCCAACACGCTACCAGTTCAACAGCCGGGCGGAGCTGCTCGTCTTTTTCCAAAACGACGAAGGCTACGATCAACGGACCATTTGGCACACAATTTTGTTCGACACGGAGCAGCAAATTGGAGCTGCGGAGTACACCTTTGAGGGCACGCATCGCTATCACGGGGTGGTGCTGATCAAGGTGTCGGAAACGGGAATCACCCATTGGCGTGAGTACCAGCACATCTCGCCCTTGGCGTGGGAAGAGTTCGTGGGGATCACCAAAATCCAAGGGGGATCGTAGCGCGATATTCCTTGAGGCCTTAGGTCCTTGCCCACCCGATCCGCCCGGATGGCTTTGAAGGTAAGGTTGTGATGGAAAGAGGTGGCGGGAAGCAAACTATCCCGGCAAGCTCTTTTTTCGCCCCACCACCCCGGTGCCGGCAATTGTACTCAGAAGGAACAGTGCCAAAGCCAGCTGGTCATCTGAGCCGACGACCCACAGGCTGCCAATCGGGGGTAGGAACAAACAAAAAGCAGCAACGGAGCGATCACCGAAGCCACAATGCCGTATCGGAATCCCCCCAGCCTGGCAATCAGAAGCACCGACAATAGCAGAAGCAGTGTAGCACTGTTCTTGTTGATCTTTAGGAGGTAGGAAAGCCCACCCGTGGCAAGAAGAGCGACAACTGTACCCACAACTCCCCCGAGCGACAGTTCGCTTTTCTTGTCACGATGTTGGTCCGTCAGTGTGGATATGAACAGCAGGAGCACGGCGCTGATAACGCCAACCAGGCAGCCGACCATCATCCCTGCGGCGAAATCCACGAGGGCCTCCTGTTGAGCCAAGCTAACCCTACAGAGTTTCGGCTTCAACGTTCGGCTCGGACTAGCGCATCGCACCTGACAATGTCACGAAGTCTCAAGGTTTCGACTCGGACGAGATTACGGCGTGAGGCGGATACGGCGTAACAGGTTTGGAAGCGCGGGCGGAATTGACTGGAAGGCGGTTCCTGCTACTCTCTTGGGAATCCATTCTGCTTCCCAGGTTCGATGCCGAAAACAACGGAATCGCGGCGGCCCCTGAAATCGCGCCAGTCACGCTGGGCACATGCGCTAGCGACAGCCCTGACGCGTGCGCGCATCCCGCCGAACTGGATTTCCCTTACCGGCATCTTCTTTGCGGGGCTCGCGGCAGCCTGTCTGGTCTTGACCCCAAAGCGTCAAGGACCAACTAGGAGCACGTTATTCGTGGCCGCGGCGGTGGCCATCCAGTTGCGTCTAGTCGCGAACCTGATGGACGGCATGGTAGCGATTGAGGGCGGTATGCAGACGAAGTTGGGACTACTGTTCAATGACCTGCCGGACCGCCTGGCTGACGCCTTGATTCTGGTTGCGGCCGGTTACGCCATCCAGTGGGTGCGCTGGGGCGCGGAACTTGGCTGGGCGGCGGCCCTGCTGGCGTTGATGACGGCGTATGTGCGGCTGTTGGGTGCTGCGATGGGTGCGACGCAGTGGTTCATCGGCCCGATGGCCAAGCAGCACCGCATGGCGGTGTTGACCGCTGCCTGTTTACTTGCGGCGCTGGAAGCGGCGATCGGACGGACCGAGCATGTGATCACAGCGGCACTGATGGTGATCTCACTCGGCTGCGTGGCGACTCTGGTGCGCCGCCTGCGGCGTATTATCGCCGAGGTGCAGGCGAACTAATGCCGGCTCGAGAGGTGGGCGCGGTGGCCAATCCAGCAGCTAGAGTCGAGATGCCTTCCTACAAAGAACTCTTACAGCCCCTGCCGCTTTTTTCCCTTCGCCGCTTCGAATTCGCGCTCCAGCGAGTGATGATGAAGACATTGGGTCGGCTGAGCGACGGCATCCGGCTCGGCTGGAAGGTTGGGTTCGACTCAGGAGCCATGCTCGACTATGTGTATGAGAACCGGCCCCGCGGGATCACCCCGCTCGGGCGGTGGATGGATAGGCAGTATCTGGAGGCCATCGGCTGGCAGGGTATCCGGCAGAGAAAGGTTCACTTGGAGCAGTCGATCCGCGAAGCTGCCGGAAAGCTGCGCGCCGAAGATCGGCCTGTGCGGGTGTTGGACATTGCCACCGGCCACGGCCGCTACGTGCTGGAGGCGTTGGCCGAGTTGCGCGGCGTGGAGTTTACGGCCTTGCTGCGCGACTGGGACTCGCGCAACGTCGAAGCCGTAAGAGAGCGTGCAAAGCAGATGAATCTGCCGACCGTTGTCTGTGCCCAGGGTGATGCGTTCGACCGCCAGTCGCTGGCTTCGATCCAGCCACCGCCGACTTTGGCCATCGTTTCTGGCCTTTACGAGCTGTTTCCTGACAACGTGCTCGTGGCGCGATCTCTGGCCGGGTTGAGTGAGGCACTGCGCGACAGCGGTTACCTCGTCTATACCAATCAGCCGTGGCACCCGCAGGTCGAGATGATCGCGCGTGTCCTGACCAATCGCGAAGGCAAGCCTTGGATCATGCGTTGCCGCCCCCA
>DATFXF010000332.1:0-2819 GCA_035258565.1 Candidatus Acidiferrales bacterium | reverse complement strand
TGCGCGGGGCTATCTGGTGACCTTCTCCGCGATGGTCTTCGCCTGGAGGAAAAGCAGCAGATAATCCTTCCCGCCGGCCTTCGAGTCTGTGCCCGACATATTGAACCCGCCGAACGGATGACCGCCAACCAGCGCACCCGTGCACTTGCGGTTGAAATAGAGATTCCCAACGTGGAACTCTTCGGCGGCCTTCTCGAGCTTCTTTGGATTGCGGGAATAGACGCCCCCGGTGAGGCCGAACTCTGTGTCGTTGGCAATCTTGAGCGCGTGGTCGAAGTCCCTTGCCGGGATCACCGCCAGCACCGGGCCAAAGATCTCTTCCTGGGCGATGCGCGCTTTCGGATTGACATCGGCGATCACCGTAGGCTCGAGGAAGTAGCCGTCGCCATTGGCCACTTTGGCAGGCCCACCGCCGGTGAGAAGTCTGCCCTCCTTCTTGCCCACCTCAATGTATTCAAGGATGGACTTCATGGCAGACTTGTTGACCACGGGCCCCATGAAGTTGCTGGGGGCTTCGGCCGGGCCAACCCGAATCTTGCTGACGCGCTGCTTGAGCTTTTCGAGAAACGCTTCGTACACCTTCTCGGTGACGATGGCGCGCGAGCAGGCCGAGCATTTCTGTCCTTGATAGCCGAACGCGGAAACGGCCACGCCTTCTACTGCTGCGTTCACGTCAGCCTCATCGTCCACGATGATGGCATCCTTGCCGCCCATCTCGAGCACCGTGCGCTTGATCCAGACCTGTCCGGACTGCTTCCTGGCAGCCTGCTCACTAATGTGCAAGCCAACTTCTTTTGAGCCGGTAAAGGCCACGAAGCGCGTCTTCGGATGCGCCACCAGCGCGTCGCCGATCGTCCCGCCGGGTCCATTAACCAAGTTGACCACATCTTTCGGCAGGCCCGCCTCATAGAGAATTTCCACAAACTTCGCTGCCACCGTCGGCGAATCGCCCGAGGGCTTCAGCACCACGCTGTTGCCCGTCACCACCGCCGCCATCGTCATCCCGCCCATAATGGCGCACGGAAAATTCCACGGAGGAATCACCACGCCCGCGCCCAAAGGAATATAGGCCAGGTAGTTTCTCTCACCCTTGACCGGCGTCAGCGGCTGCGGGCCGGCAAGCCGCAGCGTCTCGCGGCCATAGAATTCGGCGAAGTCGATCGTCTCGGCAATGTCGGCATCGGCCTCAGGCCATGTCTTGCCCACTTCATAGCAGACCCACGCGGACATCTCGAACTTGCGCTGGCGGAGAATATCGGCGACACGGAAGAGGACCTCGGCGCGATGCTCGGCGGGAACTAGCTTCCAGCGCTCAAAAGCGCGGTTCGCCTCTTCCACGGCACGATTCGCTTGCTCGACGGTGGCCTTCGAGAAAACACCCACGACCTGCTCGGGGTGTGAGGGATTCGTCGAGCGCGTCTTCTCTCGTGTCTCGACCTTCTCGCCCGCGATGTACATCGGGTACTCACGTCCCAACTCGCCGGCGACCTTTTTCAGGGCTTCCTCCATGACCTGGCGGTTTTCGGCCTTCGAGAAGTCCACGAGCGACTCGTTGGAAAACTCTCCGCGTTGTAATTTCCTTTCCGCAGTCACCATGTCGGTCGGGCCTCCTCCAGAATGGCAAAACAACCCATTCTACTGTGCCGCGCCGCCCCGAGACAAGGCGCGGCGGTTTGAGTGCAGGAGGGCATCCCTGCTAGCGGCGGAGGTCGCGCAGGATTTCGCGCGCAGCGTTCGAGCCGGAGGCACCGGTCAGGCCGGTGCCGGGGTGTGTACCGGAGCCACAGAGATAGAGGCCGCGAATGGGAGTGCGGTAGCGCGCCCATCCCAGCAGCGGGCGCATCGTGAAGAGCTGGTCGAGACCGAGCTCGCCGTGAAAGATGTGGCCACCGGTGAGCCCATAGGTTTCCTCAAGGTCGTGCGGCGTGATGATCTGCCGGTGAAGAATCAGTTCGGGCAGGTCGGAGGCGTAGCTGGCGAGGGTGTTCACCACAGTTTCTGCAAGCGTGTCTCGCCGGCTCTTCCAGTCGCCATTCTTTAGGCGAAAGGGGGCGTACTGCGCATTGATGGACATTACATGCCGGCCCGCCGGGGCCAGGGTTGTGTCCGTGAGCGACGGAATGGTGATGTCCAAATACGGCTGACGCGAAAACTCCCCATATTTGGCATCGTCAAAGGCCCGTTCGAGATAGTCAATCTCCGGACCAATGTGGATCCTGCCTGCCAAGGGGCTTCGCACTCCGTCTCCGTGCGCCGCCACTCCCCGTAAAGCGGTGAACGAAGGCAGTCCGGAGAGGGCTAGATTGACCTTGGCCACGGTGCCTGGGCAGCGGTAGTGCTGCATCTTGACGATAAAATCCGGCTCCAAATGGACCGGGTCGATCAGGCGCAGAAAAGTACGCCGTGGGTCGGCGTTCGAGATCACGACTTTCACGGGAATCTCTTGACCGCTCGCAAGCGCCACACCGCTCACCGCGCCCCCCTTCACCAGAATCCGCTCGACCCCCACGCCGGTGCGGATTTCGGCCCCCGCCTGGTGCGCCGCCGCGCTCATGGCCTGCGTCAGCGCGCCCATCCCTCCCCGGGGAAAAGACGTCGCGCCGACAGGGTCACCATCCGCGGCCGCGCGCAACAGCAGGACCGCCGTCGAGCCGCCCGAGCGCGGCCCGGTCGCGGTGCCGAAGATTCCACGCGCCGCGATAACGGCGCGCAGCGGCTCCGTCTCAAACCATTCGCTAACCAAGTCGGCGACCCCCATCGGGCCCCAGCGGAGCAGACGCAGCATTTCCTTCTTCCCCAGGCGCCGCAATCCCCGGCCG
>DATFXF010000331.1:0-5273 GCA_035258565.1 Candidatus Acidiferrales bacterium | reverse complement strand
CGACGCTTCGTTCGCGGCCATCTTCGAACGGAGCAGGTTGGGAATGGCGATCGCCGCAATGATCAGAATGATCGCCACGACGATCAGAAGTTCGATGAGCGAGAAACCCTTTTGCTTGTTGCGCATTAAACTCTCCTCTTGTTTTTGAGCTCCTTAGCTCGAGAACACCCTTTCTCGTTGCATGGTCGATTCCAATCTGCTCGGGGCAGCCCGCGGAGTTAACTCTTCGGACAAATTCCGCACACCCCCTTCCCCGCTGCGGGCTTATAAGTGTCGCCTTGTTATATGTCGCTCCACCGTCCCTTCGCGGAGCCCCCGCAGGCCCCGCAAAAGTGAGAAAAACCGCTAACTCCGCTCGTGTGATCTGCGAATTCCCCGACTTTCGCTCCCTACTGGACCTGGATCTTGTGCTTCTTTGCGTAGTGCCGGAAAGAATGATAACTCATTTTGAGAAGCTCTGCGGCCCGCCTCTGTACCCCCCCTGCCTTTTCCAGCGCAGCGACCAAGTAGCGCCGCTCGGTCTCGCCGACGTGTTCCTCGAAGTCGACGCCCTCCTCCGGGATGACCACCGCGCCATCCGTGCCGGCCCTCCCCGTGCCGGGGCCGCCCTCGTAGCTGCTGATCTTCCCAGGAAGCACGCCCACGGAGATGACTCCTCCGGTCTCGAGAGCCACGGACCGTTCGATCGTATTCTCCAGCTCGCGAACATTGCCTGGCCAGTCATAAGCCTCCAGCCGCCGCATGGCTTCGGGCTCGATGCCCTCGATCGGCTTCTTCATGGTTTTGCGGAAGCGTTCGAGAAACGCTCGGGCGAGCAGCGGGATATCCTCGCGGCGCTCGCGCAGGGGAGGCAAATGAATGGGGATGACACTCAGGCGATAATAGAGGTCTTCCCGAAATCTGCCCTCGGCAATCTCCTGTTCGAGATTTTTGTTCGTGGCCGCAATCACCCGCACGTCCACGTCTATCTCGTCTGTCGAACCGAGGGGCCGCACCTTCCCTTCCTGCACCACGCGGTACAATTTGACCTGCATAGTCAGGTTCATATTGCCGATTTCGTCCATAAACAGCGTTCCCTGGTCCGCGGCCTGGAACAAACCCTGGCGGTTCTCCTGAGCCCCGGTGAAGGCGCCTTTCATGTAGCCGAACAGCTCAGACTCCAGCAAGGTTTCGGGAAATGCACCGCAGTTGATGGTGATGAAGGGAGCCTGCGCTCGAGAGCCATTTTCATGGATGGCGCGGGCGACGAGCTCCTTCCCCGTGCCGCTTTCTCCGGTAATCAGTACGCGGCTGGATTGTGGCGCGACCGTCTGAATCAGGTCGAAGATGGCGCGCATCTTCGCACTGCGCCCGATGATGCTGTCGAGCCCAGTCAGGCGCCGCAACTCGCGCCGCAGGTAGCCAGCCTCCTTTTTCCACTTCAAATTCTCTGTCGCCTGCCGCACCGCCAGGCGGAGCTGGTCCACGAGCTGATGGTCCTTGATGACGTAGCGGTCCGCACCGGAGTTCACCGCCGCGATCGCGGTTTCGACCGTGGGCACACCGGTAATCAGGAAAAACACCGTGGAAGGGGAGATTTCCTTGGCGTACTTGAGCAGGGCTACGCCGCTCATATCCGGCATGCGGATATCGGAGATCACCATATCAAAAATATGGGATTCCAGGCGACGCCTCGCGAATTCGCCGCTGGTGGCCACCTCGACGCGGTGGCCTTCTTTTCGAAAGGTGATCTCCAGCAGCTCGCAGATGGACTTTTCGTCGTCCACCACCAGGATGTGAGCCATGCCTGCCTTCCTCACTCATTCCATCGGTGACACGAGCCGCGTCCGTGGACCGGCCTCCCGCCCTAGGCCACTCGCGGCAGCTCGACGGTGAACTCCGCGCCCCGATCCTTCGCGGAGGTCACGCTGACGCGCCCGCTGTGTGCTTGCACGATCTGATAGACGATGGCCAGCCCCAGGCCCGTACCGCCGACAAAATTCGACTGCAAAGGCTCAAAGATCTTTGCGCGCTGCTTCGAGTTGAGGCCAACGCCCGTATCGCGAAACCGGATGCGGACCCAGAAGGGCGCCGGCTCCAAGCGCACGGTGAGCGTTCCGCCGGCGGGCATGGCGCGCAGCGCGTTTTCGCACAGGTTCCAGAAGACCTGCTTGATCCGGTTGGAGTCCACGCGGACGCGCACCGGCCGCGCGGCAAACACGCGCTCGATGCGGTATTTGCCGTCGAGCTGGGGGTGCCGTTCGAGCAGCGTCAACGTTTCGTCGAGCAGGCTGGCCACATCTTCCTCGGAGAACTCGTAGGTCTTCACGTGCGAGTAGCTGAGGAAGTCGCTGATGATTTGGTTCAGCCGTTCCGATTCCCGGCTCACAATATTCACCAAGTGCTTCTCGTCTTCCTCGAGCGGCACCAGCCGCGCCAGTTCCTTCACCGCGCCGGCCATGGCAGTCAACGGCTGGCGAATCTCGTGGGCGATGGCCGCCGAAAGCCGCCCCAGGGCCGCCATGCGCTCTTTCGTGGCCACTTCCTGCTCCAAGCGCCGCAGCTCGGTCAGATCCTGAAAGTTGAATACGTAGCCGCTGATGCGCCGCTCGCCAGTGCTGCGCAGCCTGGATACGGAAATCCCCACGTAGCGCTCCTGCCCGTCGCCCGTGTGGAAATCCACTTCCCGGCGCGGAACCGGGCGGCCCTGCTCGTCGAACTGGCCGGGCAGCCAAAACTCCGGGAACAGTTGCGGGAGTGACTTGCCGCGCACCGCTTCAAAGCGGTAGCCGGTGATTTCCTGGCCGGCGCGATTCAGCAGCAGGATGCGACCATCGAGGTCCGTCGTCAGCAGCCCCCCGCGCATCGAATGGATGATGTCTTCGTTGAAGGCCTGCAGATCCTGGAGCTCCTCACTTTTCTCTGCAAGCTCAACACCCTTGCGGCGCAGGCTTTGCGCCAGCAGCCCGGAGAGATAGGCGACCGCCAGGAAACCAAACAGGTTGCTGAGAATCCAGAGCTGGAGGCTCCGTCCGTTCGGCATGGCCAGTGCCGTCCGCGGGATTTTCTCCAGGTAGGTCAGCTCGACAAGCGTCGCGAGCAGCACAAAGCTGAGGCCAGCGATCAGAAACGCGCCCTTGGGCGAAAACAGAATGCTGGCCACAATAATGGCCAGCAGATAGAGCGAAATAAAGTAGCTCTCGTGACCCCCGGAAACATAGACCAGCGCCGTCACCATCACCACGTCGCACACGATTTCGAGCGGCCCATGCCAGTGCGCGTCCGGAATCCACCGCAGCAGGATCACATAGAAGATTGCGAGCGTGGACCAGAGCACGACCAGGGGCACGAAATACACCTGGCTCGAGTCTCTGAGCACCAGCACGATGGCCAGCAGGAAGGCGATGAGGAGGAACCGGACCCGGGCCAGCCAATCCAGCCGCGCGCGGACGTTTTGCGTTCGCTCCATCTTGGACAAGCCTATGCGCCATTCTGCAACTCGAGAATTCCGGGGGTCAAGGGAGTGGGATGTACTGATTGGCACCGGGCAGCATGCTCAAAGCTGGCCGGTGCGTTCCGCCACCGTCGACGAGCGGTCTCGCTAGTGTCCCCCGAGTTTGGCGATCAGAGAGAACAGCGGCAAGTACATGGAGATCACGATTCCGCCGACGACCACGCCGAGGAAAACGATCATCATCGGCTCCATGGCCGCGAGCAAGTCCTTGACCGCGGCATCCACCTCGTCTTCGTAGAAGTCGGCAATCTTTTGGAGCATGGCGTCCATGGCCCCGGTCTGTTCACCCACGCCAATCATCTGCGTGACCATACCGGGAAACACTTCGGTTTCCTTGAGCGGATCCGCCAGGGTCCGACCGGCTTCCAGCGCTCTGCGGACCTGCTGCAAGGCCTTCTCGATGACGGCGTTGCCCGCGGTGCGCGCGGTGATGTCCAGGCCTTCCAAGATGGGGACGCCGCTTGAGATCAGCGTGCCCAGCGTGCGGGTAAAGCGCGCCACGGCAATCTTGCGCAGCAGCATGCCCACCAGCGGGAGCTTCAGCAGCGAGGCATCGATGACCATGCGGCCTTTCGGCGTGGCATACCAGAAGCGCAGCGCCACGGCCAGGCCAATGAAGAACACGAGGATCAGAAGGCCAAAGATGCTGCCGACAAAATTACTCAGCCGAATGACGACGCGCGTTGGCAGGGGCAGCTCCACTCCCAAACCCACGAACAGGGTGGCGAAAATAGGTACCACCTTCCACAACAGCAGGACGATGACGCCTGTCGCTACCAGGAGAACGGCCACCGGGTAAACCAACGCAGATTTCACCGCGCGTTTCAGCTTGACGTTTTTCTCGATGTAGGCGGAAAGGCGCTGGAGGATCGTGTCGAGAATACCGCCGGTCTCTCCGGCCTCGATCATGTTCACGTACAGCTGGTCGAAGACCTTTTCGTGCAGGCGCATGGCCGCCGAAAGCGTCGACCCCCCCTCGACCCCGCTGCGGGTGGCCGTCAAAGTGTTCTGAAACGCTTTGTTCTCCTGCTGGTTGGCGAGGATTTCCAGGCACTGCACCAGCGGCAGGCCCGCGTCAATCATGACGGAGAACTGACGGGTGAAGATGGCCAGCTCCTTCGCGCCCACGCCGCCCTGGAAAAAAGGCAGGGAGAACTCCTTCCCTTTTTCCGACATCTTGCTGACATTGATCTGCTGGCGACGCAACAGCGCGGCCAGTTCGGCCTTGCTCGCGGCGACTTGTTCCCCGCTCACGCGGACCCCGGAGCGGTTCGTCCCGCGATAGGTATAGACCGGCATGGTTCCCTTCGCTCCTATCCTCTCCAACCGACCAAGATGCTCACTGGCGTGCCGTGTTTCCCGGTACCGGCTCTGGTTCTGGGGCCCGAAGCTCCTGCGCTAACGGCGGACGGGCGCGTTTCCCCGCGCGGGGGCCGAGGCGACTCCCCGGTTGATCATATCCTGCAGTTCATCCACGATGGACGTGCGCGAAAGCGCCGTCTCCAAAGTAATTAACTTCTGGAAGTAGGTGTTGGCCAGGGCCTGGTTAAATGTCTGCATGCCGGTCTGGCCCGTGCCCGTCTGCATTGCGGAATAGATCTGATGGATCTTGTCTTCTCGGATCAGGTTTCGAATGGCTGCATTCGGAAAGAGAATCTCCATCACCATCACTCGCCCGCGGCCGTCGGCGCGTGGCAACAAGGCCTGGCAGAGAATTCCCTCGAGCACCATGGAGAGCTGCGCACGGATCTGCGGCTGCTGGTGCGCCGGGAACACGTCC
>DATFXF010000330.1:0-3560 GCA_035258565.1 Candidatus Acidiferrales bacterium | reverse complement strand
GTTGGCGGTGAGGTGGAAGAAGGCTTCCGCCTTGACGTGCCAGGGCTCTGTCGAGCGGAACACGCGCGGAAGGATCTTCTTCGCCGTCTGCATCAGGCCCTTGGCCCAGCGCGCCTGCTGCGCCTTAAACGCGTTCATCTCCACGGGCAGCTCCGAGGGGCACTCCAGGTCCGGGAGGTAGAGGAAGCGCCAGCCGCGGAGCTGCGCGCGGTAGGAGAGATCGGTGTCTTCGGTTAGCGTGTCGTGCTCCCATCCGCCGGCGTCTTCGATGGCTGCCCGACGCCAGACGCCGGCGGTACCGTTGAAGTTGAAAAAGCAACCACGGCGGGAGCGCGCGCCATGCTCGATGACGAAATGGCCATCGAGCAGAATGCTTTCCACCTCGGTGAGCGCAGAATAGTCACGATTGATATACGCCCAGCGTGTTTGCACCATCCCGATTTGCGCATCGCGGAGATAGGGCAGCGTCCGGCGGAGGAAGTCGGGAGCCGGAAGGAAGTCCGCGTCGAAGATGGCGATGAACTCTCCGGTGGCGGTCTTCAGGCCTTCCGCGAGCGCGCCGGCCTTGAAGCCTTCGCGGTTCGGGCGGTGATGATAGGAGATCGGCAGGCCCAGCGCCTGGTAGCGCTCGACGCAGGCGCGCGCCACCTCGCCGGTCTCGTCCGTGGAATCATCGAGTACCTGTATTTCCAGGCCTTCGCTGGGATACTCAAGTCGCGAGACAGCTTCAACGAGTCGCTCGATGACGTAACGTTCGTTATAGATGGGAAGCTGTATGGTAACCTTGGGCCAGCTTTCGAGCTCGGGCAGCGGAGGGGGAACTCTTTGCCGGTACTTGAAGTAGGTGTAAACGAGCCAATAGCGATGTAGGCCGTATGCAGCGAGCACGATCAACATCAGGAAGTAGGGGATCATCACCGCGACATCGAATGTGTTCGGCTGGTAGACACCCTGGAAGGTACGATCGGTCAGCTTCTGCCAGTACTTCATGAGCGGGCTCTCAGCCGCCCAGAGGATCGCTCCGAGACTATGCGCCCTCCACAACTCCGGCTCCCCCTTGGACGCTAAATTCGCTGCGAAAAATGGGTCCGGTCGCCGTTCGCGGGCGGGGCCTCAGGCGGCTGCGGCGCTCATCGGTCTGGCGGCACTGGAAGCCGTCTTCGTGGCCATGCGGCGTCTCGGGGACCTGAAGCTCCATGTCGTCGAGACAATTGCACTCGGGCTCGCCGCCGGTGTCCTCTACCTCGGAATCCTCTACGCATTCGAGCGCTCCCGCGAAACCCCGGCAACCTTCTGGCTCATCCTCGCCGGAGCGCTGCTTTTCCGCCTGACGCTTCTGCCCCTCGAGCCTTCCCTCTCCACTGACATCCATCGCTACCGTTGGGACGGCCACGTGCAGCAGGGGGGCTGGAACCCCTACGACCTGGCACCGAACGACCCACGACTAACCGCGCTGCGCGACGCTCACTGGCGAGAAATGCCTGGCCTCGAACTGCCCACCATCTACCCGCCGCTCGCCGAACTGGTCTACCGGCTGGCGTGGAGGGTGCTCCCGGGCCCCGTGGGCTTCAAGCTGCCGTTCCTGCTGGCAGACTTGCTGGTGGTCTGTCTGCTAGCCGTATGGATACGCACCACCGGCGGGAGGAACTTTCAGCTCGCCATCTACGCGTGGAACCCACTGGTCGTGGTCGAGTTTGCGGCGAGCGGCCACAATGATGCCCTAGCCATGGCCGGAGTCGTTGCCGCCATCGTGATTATACGAAGGCACGAGAAAGAGTCAACGCCACTCGCTCGGGGAGCCGCTTCGACCCTCGCGCTGACGGCCGGAGCGCTGGCCAAGGCGTTTCCCACAGTGCTCCTGCCCCTCTGGTTGCGGCGTACCGGCTGGAGAAACGCTGTGTGGGCTGCGGCGCTTGCTGGCGCGTGTGCCTGGCCGTTTCGAACCGCCTGGCCCCGCATACCCCACATCCTCACCTACTACGAGTCACGCTGGCAGAACAACAATGCCAGCCTCTATAGCCTAATCGCATGGTTCAGCGGCTCGAGAGAGCTGGCCGCAGGGCTCGGCGTCGGCGTTGTCGCTGGTCTGGCCGTCTGGGCGGCAGTGCGCCGGATGGACGTGGCGCGCGCGGCATACCTGCTGATCGGCGCCATCCTAATGCTCGCGCCGAACGGCTATTCCTGGTATTTCACCTGGATCGTGCCGCTCTTGTCCTTCCTGCCGTCCCTCGGCTCGCGAACCGCATGGCTGCTGCTCACCGTGCTCGAATTCCTCTCCTACAACGTGCTGATCGACTACCAAGCGACCGGGCGCTGGCAATTCGATCCGTTTCTCGAATGGCTTACCTACGGACCGTTCTACGCGCTGCTGGTGTGGCAGGCGTTGCGGGGAACGGGGCGCTTGCGGGACGCGGGATGAAGCGGCCGGAGCAACACGCCGGTCCCGCCCGAGCTTCGCTCAGCGAGATGGCGCTCGTATTTCTTCGCCTGGGCTTCACCGCCTTCGGCGGCCCGGCCGGTCACATCGCCATGATGGAAGATGAGGTGGTGCGCCGCCGCAGCTGGCTCACGCGCGAAGAGTTCGTGGACCTGATCGGCGCGGTGAACCTAATCCCCGGGCCGAACTCCACGGAATTGGGGCTGCACATCGGCCTCCGCCGCGCCGGTTGGGCGGGATTCTTCACCGTGGGCGCGTGTTTCGTCCTGCCATCGGCGGTGATGGTTCTCGTGATGGCCTGGTCCTACGCCCACTTCGGGACACTGCCCGAGGCCGCCGGAGTGCTCTACGGCACAAAGCCGGTGATCATCGCCATTGTGGTCCAAGCGCTCGGGAGCCTGGCGCGCACTGCAGTGAAGACAAGGTTCCTTGCGGCCATCGGGGTGCTCGCCACCATCGCCGGCTTTCTGGGCGTCCATTCGTTGCTGCTCCTGTTGGTGTGTGGCCTCGTGGTTGGAGCAGCTGTTGCGTTCCTCCGCGGCACCCCAGCCGAGAAGCACATGCCATCTGCGATGCTTGGGCTGCTCTCCGGCGCCACCACATTGCCGGTCGCAGCCGCGAGCGCGACGTCGGCGAGCCTCGGGGCTCTGTTTCTGTACTTCCTGCGAATCGGTGCGGTGCTCTTCGGCAGCGGCTATCTTCTGCTGGCCTTCGTGCACGACGACCTCGTCGTGCGCTGGCACTGGTTGACGGAGTCCCAGCTGCTCGACGCGATTGCTGTCAGCCAGGTGACGCCTGGGCCGCTCTCAACCGCGGCCACGTTCATTGGCTATTTGCTCGGCGGAGTAAAGGGAGCGCTGGTCGCGACGCTGGGAATTTTCCTTCCCGGATTTGTGCTGGTGGGTGTGAGCGGCCGACTGGTGCCTCGCCTCCGCCAATCCCGTGTCGCCGGTGCTTTTCTCGACGGGGTGAATGTCGCCGCGCTCGCGCTGATGGTGATGGTCGCCTGGCAACTCGGCCGGGCCGCGCTGGTGGATTTGACCACGGCCGGCCTCGCTGCTGCGAGCTTGCTGTTGCTCTGGCGCTATCGCGTCAACTCGGTGTGGCTGGTACTCGGCGGAGC
>DATFXF010000329.1:0-4169 GCA_035258565.1 Candidatus Acidiferrales bacterium | reverse complement strand
GTCAAGCCCACACCACCCCAACCCTTCTAACCGCCGGGCCCGATGGATCGCCCGAAGCTGGAAGTGGCGGACATCTTCCGCCGCTACGGCGAAGCCTATCGTCGACAGCATGGTGCGTCGCTCTCGACGGCCCAGCGGCGTCTCCGCTTACTCCTAGTGGCGCCGCGCCGCCAAGCTAAAAATGCTCTTCTTTATCGAACGCGCGAACAGCACCATGCCCACCCTACCACTTCCCGAAAACGCGCGTCCGATAAAGCACTAGCGTTACGCGTCCAAATTTCCGGCGAGAGTTCCCGCCCGAGCGCACCGGGCGTTATTTCAGTTAGTCGGGGTTTTTTGGAGGGCAGCATGCGGAAACTGTCTGGACTCGTGCTGCCCCTGTTGCTTGCCGCCGCGGCCGTAGCCGCGCCACAGGAGCCGCCGAAGGATGCGTCCTCCATCAAGAACTTCCTGCGGGTGGACGAACAGATTTGCACCGGCGGTCAGCCCACCATGGCGGAAGTCGAAAAGCTGAAGCAGGAGGGCGTCCGCGCCATCATCAACCTGCGGCGCCCGAGCGAGTACAACGCCGAAGAGGAAGCGGCGAAGGCCCGCGAACTGGGCCTGCGCTACGTCAACATTCCGGTGGATAGCTCCGAGCCCAAAGACGCCCTGGTGGACGAGTTCCTGAAAGGCACCGACGACCAGCTTAACCGTCCCGCGTTCATCCACTGCGGCTCAGCCAACCGCGTGGGCGCGTTCTGGATGATCCGGCGCGTGCTACGCGACCGCTGGCCCGTGGAAAAAGCCGAGAATGAGGCGAAGAAGATCGGAATGCGCAGCCCCAACCTGCGCGAGTTCGCCCTCGACTACATTCGCCGCCATCAGAAGCCCTGAAAAACACTAAACCTAGTTCAGTAGCTCAAAAGGCATGCGTTTCGACCCGCGGTGCCAGTGCAGGGCAAGAAAAGGAGGCGCTCCTCCATTGGGCGTGTCCGGGACGGGAAAAAGGCGGGCAGGTATTCCGGCTTGACGCATCGCGAGGCGGCTGCTAGGATGCCGCCTCTTGCATCGTTGCTGCACGAAATGACGAAGGCGCACGGCTCGTTGCTGCACGAAGTACGAGGGCGAACACGTCAGATTCACGTGGCGCCGTCGGCTTGCAGCTAGAGGGCGAATACCCTTGGAGGAACCACTATGACCCTGCGTCGCGGATTGTGTGCTCTTACTCTGGCCGCGCTGCTGGCCACCGGCCTGTCTGCACAGCAAACCCCCTCGGCCGAGCAGGCGATGGAAATCATGACCAAGTACGCCACGCCCGGCCCACACCACAAGCACCTGGAGCCGATGGTGGGCAACTGGACCACGAAGGGACGCTTCTGGATGGCCCCCGGCGCGCCGCCGATGGAAAACACAGGCAAGGCGAGCCACAAGGCCATGCTCGGCGGGCGCTTCATCAAGGTCACGTACGAGGGAGACTTCGCCGGTCAGGCGTTTAGCGGCGAGGGCACCATCGGCTACGACAACTTCAAGAAGAAGTACGTCGAGACCTGGACGGACAACATGGGCACGATGACTCTCTATGCCACCGGGGAATGCGACGGCCAGGGCGGCACGCGCACCATGCGCGGAGAGGTGGACGACCTAATAACCGGCAAGCCCTCGTGGTTCCGCTCGGTCTACCGCTTCGACGGCGCCGACCGCTACACGCTGGAGATGTACGGCCCGGGTCCAGACGGGAAAGAGTTCCGGATGTTCGAGATCGTGCACACGCGCGTCGCGGCGGCGCTGGCGCCGCCCGACCTCGAGCGCGGGCGCAAGCACCTCGAACAGAGCCGGTCGTACCTCGAAGGCGCTGTCGCCGGACTCTCCAGCAAGCAGTGGAACTACAAGGCTGCGCCGGACCGCTGGTCGCCGGCAGAGATCGTCGAGCACTTGGCGCTCACCGAGGATTTCCTCATGGGTCGCATCAAAGACGGCGTGATGAAGGCCCCCGCAAGCCGTGAGCCACGCGACCTGCGCGCCATGGACGACAAGATTCTGGGGGTGGTTGCCGACCGCACCTTCACCGCCAAGGCGCCCGAACCCGTCACACCAGCCGGGAAATTCGCCTCGCCGCAGGCGGCCCTCGCCGCGTTCATCGAACGCCGCAGCCGTACCATTGAGTTCCTGAAAAACACGCCGGATCTGCGCGCCCACGTCTCCGATTCGCCTCTGGGCAAGGCCGATGGCTATCAGATGCTGCTGTTCATCTCGGCGCACACCGAGCGCCACACCAAACAGCTCCTAGAAGCTATGGCTGACCCCAAGTTTCCGAAGCAGTGAGAAGTGAGCCCGGGGGTTCGGTCCGCGATGGGCTTTTAGCCGCTCAGGCCTCTTAACGCGGCGACCAGGGCAGGTCAGATACTCCAAGAGCCGCTTCTCTCACCCTTCGACGCCACAGGGGCTATTGTGCGAAGCAAGTCCCCCAACACCCAACCTGGGTTGCCTGAATCGAGAGCCTGCCCAGCCGAAGCGATCAGTGAGATGAGACGCACATGAATGAGAGGATCCGCACCGGTCCGACGGTGACCGTTCACATCGCTCTGCTGCGGGCGGTCAACCTCCCTGCGCACAACAAGGTCGCGATGTCTGAACTTCGCGCACTCGCGACCGATCTCGGCTTCACCGAGGCACGGACCCTCCTGCAGAGTGGTAACCTCGTGTTCCGAAGCGACGTCACCGGCGTGAAGCTCGAGCGGGTGCTCGAGACCGAAGCACGCAAGCGGCTGGGGCTCGACACCCACTTCATCGTGCGGACCGCTAGGCAATGGAACGCGATCGTCGCCGGCAATCCCCTTCCTATGGAGGCGAGACAAGACCCGGCGCATCTCGTGGTCATGGTGTGCAAGGACCTGGTGCCCAAAACTGTAAAGATCACCGGCGCGCGGCGCGAGATCGTCCGGCCGAGGGGACGCGAGATCTATGTCTACTATCCGGATGGTATCGGCGTCTCACGCCTGAAGATCGACGTTTGCGGCACCGCGCGGAACTGGAACACCGTCCTCAAGCTGGCTGCGCTCACAGGCGCGTGAAGAGCTGTCACCGATTCGCGAAGGTGCCCCCTACGGGTGGGAAATCTCGACATGACCAAATGGGCATAGTCGTTGGCCAGCATCATCTCCTTCAGCACAGGTTTCCGCTGCATAGTTCGCAAGAAAGAGGTGCAGCGATTCCTGACTCCATGGCAATTGACGGGCCACTCAGAAATAACCCACTTGGCTGAAAAAGACGCAAATCGGACAAGTTGAGATCATCCCAAACCACATCTACAGATCTACAGTACGCCGACTCTTCAAGGGGAAGCCGTTAGATCTGGTATCTACTTTTCGACTCCTGAGTCGGGCGTTCCGTCCACGTCGAGTTTTTCGGGGTCGGCCGCTAAGTCTTCGGAGCGAGGCTGCTTCTAAAATTCTTTGCCCCGCCTATGAGGTCAGAGGTGCAGGCAATTTGTTCAACGGTCAAAAGAGAGTGCGCACTCAGGGCTTCAGCCTTGGCCGGCGGCCTTGGCGGGTTGCGCCATCTTGGCCATGAATTCGGCCGAGCGGCGCTCCATCTCCGCGGGCGTGACGTCTTCGATGTGCGTGGCGATGCCCCACGAGTGCCCGAAGGGGTCGGTGAGCTTGCCGTAGCGGTCGCCCCAGAACATGTCCATCGGCGGCATGTCCGCGCGGCAGCCCGCGGCCACTGCGCCATTAAAGACGGCATCCGCGTCGGTGACGTAGAGATAGAAATACACGGACGGCGTTGTCGTGGGCGCCGGCGCCGCAGACATGCCCGGGAATTCGTCGCTGACGAAAATCACCGAGTTGCCAATGCGCAACTCGGCGTGCGCGATCTTCCCGTCGGGCGCAGCCATGCGGGCGATCTCGGTTGCGCCGAATGCCTTCTTGTAGAACTCGATGGCGCGGCGCGCATCGCGGCAAGTGAGCGCCGGCGTAATCGAATGATAGCCCTCGGGTATGGGACGTACAGAAGCCATGGAACCTCCTCGCAGGATGGATTGGGCGCGCTGTCGAACAGTAGAGGCGGGCATTGTGCGCGCCCAAACTAGATACTCTTCCTGAGTGCCCACGTCAACGGGAAGTTTCGCCGCGCTCACCGAACCGGCGCAAACGAACCTAGCAAAGCCGCTGACCGACTCGCATGGA
>DATFXF010000328.1:0-3765 GCA_035258565.1 Candidatus Acidiferrales bacterium | reverse complement strand
GCGCTGGCGCACGAGCTGGCACATCTGAAGCGCCGAGACCTCCTCTGGTCGTGGGTGCCCATCTTGGCGCATACCTGTTTTTGGTTCTTCCCGGTGAGCTGGCTGACCTTGCGCGAGTATTCGCAAGCGCGGGAAGAAGCCTGTGATGCGGACGCCCTCCGCGTCACACGCGGCCAGCCAGACGCCTACGCGCGTTTGCTTCTCGCCTTCGGCACGCACCGCCAGCGTTTGACTGCAATTGCTGCCTGCGGCGCGTCACCCCATTTTCATCATCTGAAACGGAGGCTCACCGCGTTGCAACGGTTTTCCGTCGAAGCGAGGGATAGAGCGACACTTGCCGTTGCTGGGATGGGCGCGCTGCTGTTGGTTCCCATCCAGATTGTTGCTCGAGAAGGCAGATTTCCCCGAGCTGCAATCGTGGTTGCCGCGCCAGGTTTCGAAAAGTACGTGAGGTTGCAGCAAGACGATCTCGAAGTGCGTGCTCGCCACATCGTGGTGCGCGTCGACGCCAACGCCAGCGCCGAGCAGGTGGAAGCGGCTCGTCAGAAGGCGCAGGCGATCGCAAAAGAGGCTCGAGAGCCCGGCGTCGATTTCGCCGCCTTGGCGAAGGAAAAGAGCCAGGGTGCCTCAGCATCGCAGGGGGGAGACCTGGGCTACTTCAAGCGCGGGGTAATGCTAGCTGAGTTTGAAAAGGTGGCTTTCAAGCTCAAGCCGGGCGAGGTCTCGGATCCGGTTCGCACCCAATATGGATGGCACATCATCAAGGTGGATGAGATTCGCGACACAAATGTCAAGACTTACGAGCAGATGAAGGACAGTAGCGTCAAGGAGATCAAGCTGATCGGCGCGATCAAAGTGCCGGCCGACGACCTGAAGCGACTGATGTTCACCCGGGTGGGCGGGACCTTCCGCGAGGAGACCTTCCAGCACGATCTCACCATCCTCCAGGCTGCCTACTACGACCGCGGCTTCGTCGACGTGAAGATCGACAACCCTCTGACATCGATCTCCGCCGACAATCGGTTCATCTCCATCAGCATCAAAATCGAAGAGGGGGAGGCCTACAGCATCGGCAAGATCGACTTCTCCGGCGATCTGCTGGTCCCGAAGGAGGGGCTGGGAAAGTTGATGACCTCACACGAGGGCGAGCTGTTCAACCGGTCAAAGCTCGCCCGGGACATCTCGGCGATCACCGGCATCTATCTGGACCAGGGCTATGCCTACGTTAATCTCACCCCGCTCGCCCAGCCGCACCGCGAGCAGCGGCTGGTTAACCTCACCTTCGACATCCAGAAGGGCAACCAGGTCTACGTCGAGCGGATCGACATCCGCGGCAACATCAAAACGCGCGACAAGGAGATCCGCCGCGAGATGGGGCTCCACGAAGGGGAGCTGTTCTCCGGCACTGGTGAGCGCCGCAGCAAGGAGCGGGTGACCGCGCTCGGCCTCTTCGAGACGGTAGAGGTCCAGCACAAGCCGGGCAGCGACAACTCGAAGGTGGTGGTGACCGTGGAGGTCAAGGAGAAGGACGCCGTAGATAAGTGATTAGCGTCGAGGCGCTCAACCGAGTCTGAGGCGGCCCATTCTTCTGCCGGCCAAGGTACACGGTTGTCTTCCCTGCCATGTGCATGGAGGAGCCCATGGCCGACTGGGCGCTGGCCGCCTGCTTTGAAGGTGCTAGAAACAAGCAAAAAGAAAGCAGCGGTGCGGGGGCGTGCTGAGATCGGGTGCCCCCAGGGTGCCCCTCCGGCGCGGAATTCGACGGAATGGGATGGAACAGGAAAGGAGAGGGCGGGATCACGAACCGAACAAATTCAAAGCGATGGTGGGGAAACGTCTGTCCTGCTTAAGGTTTTTTTCGCTTCGAATCGGGTTCGAGTCCCGCCCTGGGCATTGACGAGGTATCACGGCGTGGTACATTGTGTCACACCGTGACCCGTAAAGGAAAATTCCCAGGAAAACGATCAGTGAAGCACGAACGGATGATCCACACCCGCGTGCCCGCGGTGCTCGAGGAGGAGCTGAAGCGGTTCGCCGACAACCTTCGGGTGCCGGTCTCGAACCTGATCCGCACCATGCTCGAAGACGCACTGGCAGTGGCCGACCAGGCCGGGCACCGCGTCGAGCGCGAGCTGCGTTGGGGAGTGGCCCAGCTCGCGCACGGACGCGAGATTTTGCGCCGCAAGCTCACCCGGCGCGTTCCGCGGCCTAAGCCACGACGCTGAACCAGAAGGGAAGTGAATGTGACCCCGATACTTGTCCTCTTCGTCAGCCAGTGGACGCTGTCGATCTTCGCGCAGACGTTCTTCCTGCACCGCTACGGCGCACATCGCATGTTCAGGATGAACCGGTTCTGGGATCGCTTCTTCTACCTGTTCTCGTTCATCGCGCAGGGACCGTCGTTCTTGATCCCGCGCGCGTATGCCATCCTGCACCGCGAGCATCACGCGTTCTCGGACACCCAGCGCGACCCGCACTCGCCGCGGTTCTTCTCGAACGCGGCGAGCATGATGTGGCAGACCAAGCGGAGCTACGACCGCTATGCCTACCGGCGTGCGGAGCCCGAGGCGCGCTTCCTTGGCCGCTCGCCCGAGTGGCCGTTGATCGACCGGCTCTCGCAGTCGTGGATCGCCCGAATCCTGCTCGGCACGCTGTACGCTCGGTTCTATCTCCACTTCGCTCCATCGGCGGGGTGGTTCCTCCTGCTTCCGGTGCACTGGCTGATGGGGCCGATCCACGGCGCGATCGTCAACTGGTGCGGCCACCGGTATGGCTACGCCAACTTCGACAACGGGGACCAGAGTAGGAACACGCTCTGCTTCGACTTCCTCACCCTCGGCGAACTGTTCCAGAACAACCACCACCGGTACTCGATGAGCCCGAACTTCGCGGTTCGCTGGTTCGAGATCGACCCGTGTTACCAGGTGATGCGCGTGCTCGCTTGGCTCAGGATCATCGACCTTGGGACGGAGCCGATGCGTCTGGCGGCGACGCCAAGCGGGGCCGTCCGATGACGGAAGACTTCCGGGCCTCCGAGCAGCCCGCGTCCGTCCTGGTGGCGCGCGAGGTGGCCGCCTCCGCCGCCTTCTTGCTTCTACATCCATTGGGCTGGCGGCCCGAGCGCAAGCGCACCCCCCGCCGGGCCGCCCAACGCACGGTGGTGCTGGTGCACGGCTACGGCGGCAACCGCAGCGCTTTCCTCCCGCTTGCCGCTTATTTGCGCGCACGAGGCGTGCAGAAGCTCCTCGGCTTCGACTACCAGTCGTCCGATGGCATTGAGCGGGCAGCGCGCGAGCTGCGGGACTTCCTCAAGCGGAGTGTACGCGGCGGACGGATCGACCTGGTGTGCCATAGTTTAGGAGGGCTGGTAGCGCGCGTGTACCTCGAGCAGCTCGGCGGGGCGCGCCGGGTTGATCGCTGCATCACGCTCGGCACCCCGCACCGCGGGACGTACAACGCCTACTGGCTGGCGTCACGCATCGGGCGTGAGCTGAGGCCCGATTCGCCCGTGTTGGAGCGGCTGGCGGCGACGCGCGCGAACGCATCGGGAGTGCGCTTCACCTCGGTTGTGGCTGGGTCGGATAACATCGTCATCCCGCGGGTATTCGCTGCCGGAGACGATCTGGTCTACGTGCCGAACCTGGGCCATCTGGGGATGCTGTTCTCGCCCTCCGTATTCCGTGCGGTTGCCAGTCGACTGCTGCCCTGAGCCATCTTTGGTGCGAGGGCAGAACCGACGAGCATGCGTCTGTGCACGCCGTCCTA
>DATFXF010000327.1:0-3915 GCA_035258565.1 Candidatus Acidiferrales bacterium | reverse complement strand
GATTAGCTCCTGTCGCTGGACGATGATATGCGGCGGGCTGCCGAGCAGGTCCACTGTTTCGATGAAGGGCTGCGGACCCTTCTTGGCGTCGCGAATCCGGACGTATGCGATTCGCTTGCTGCTGGGAGACCAGGTGACGTAGGCGAAGACGTCTCCCTCGCTGGAGGGAACGACTAGACGGCTCGGCCCGCCGGACAGCGACTTCCACAGGATCCCTTCCCGGTCCACCCACGCGTATGCCTTTCCGTCGGGGGAGACCCTCGGCATGAAATGCAGCGGCGTGGATAAGGACGGGGCGTCATCAATTTTTTCAGCGCTGCCCTGGCGGCTCACCTTCCAGATCGAATCTCGACCAGTTCCCCTGCCCAATGCGCTCACCATCAGCCATTCGCCGTCTTGAAACCATGAGATGGCTGAGGGCAGTACTTCCTCTGGGAAATGGACCTGCTCCACACGCGACGAGTTGATCTTCCGCAAGAAAAGCCCGGTCTGATCCACGTAGGCGACGGCGCTTCCATCGGGCGAGATTGCAGCATCGCGAACCAAGTTCTCCGGAGGGTTGCTGGTCAGCCGACGCTCCAGAGGTTTGGTGTCGGCTAGGGCGACGGACTTGAGCGCGCCCGGCGCACGGGAGAATGGACGCAGCACCAACCAGAAAAAACCAAACGCAACCATTCCCATCATCACCGCGAGTCCCGCGTTGCGCCACCGCGCATGAACCGAGGGAAGAGGTCGCGGGTGGAGGGCATCAACGCCGTAGTGCGCTACGCGCTCCAGTGCTGCCAGGAGATCGGCGCCATCGGCATAGCGCCGATCCGGATCGCGCTCCAAGCACCGCTGCATCACTCGATAGAGGTCTGCCCGAAGCCGCGTGGTGGGTACTGTATCGTTTACTTCAAGGGGCGAAACCGCGGCAGGCTCAGGCGCGGCCTCCTTGCCCCGCGACGGGACGTGTCCGATGAGAAGCTCGTGAAAGACGATCCCGAACGAGTAAATGTCGGACCGTGCGTCCACAGCCTTCCCATCTGCCTGCTCGGGCGACATGTAGACCGGGGTCCCAAGAATCTGTCCGTCCTGCGTCGCGAACGGCGACTCGCGAGCTTCCCCCTGGAAGTCGCCGCGGCGCTCAATTTCGATCCGCTCAAAAGGCTTGGCGAGACCGAAGTCAAGAATCTTCACATGCCCATCGTGATCGACGAGGAGGTTCTCCGGCTTGAGATCGCGGTGGACGATTCCTGCCGTATGCGCTCGGGCAAGCCCACGGGCGATTTCGATCGCATAGTGGAGCACCTCTGGTTCTGGCGGCAGGTGCTCGCGGATCAGGCTACGCAGCGGTTTGCCATCCACATACTCCATGGCGATGAACGCCATGCCATCCGCTTGCCCAACCTCATAGATGGCGGCGATGTTCGGATGATTGAAAGCCGCCGCGCTCTGCGCCTCTCGCACTAGACGCTGGTGTTGCGCCTCATCCTCGAGGTAGCGCGGCCTCAGAACCTTGAGCGCCACCGGCCTTCGGAGATTCTCGTCCTCGGCCTTGTAGATGATCCCCATTCCACCTTCGCCCAACCTGTCGAGTATACGGAAATGGCCCAAGCGACGACCCAGCATGACGTGTGCGTCGGGCGGCGCGCGGATGAAAGGGCTCGGATCGAGGTAAGGGGCTTGCGCCACTTCCTTAAGCAACGCCTCCCAGGCCTCGCCGGTCTGAGTGGAAAGCCCGCTGGTCGAAGACACGTAGCGCTCGACGCGATCTAACCCCTCGGCCGATGGGTGAAGGGTCGATTCGCGCTTGACGTCCTCGCTCAATGAGCCACCCCCGTTGCGGAGTCTTCCACCGCACTCAAATCGCCGTCAAGCATCAGGCACCGCGGCTGTGAGCAAAACGCCAAGCTCATTTGCGGGACAACCTTGGATTACTTGTTTCTCAAATTTAAGGCTGCCCGGTCGAACGAAACGAAACCTCGGCTCTTATCAAGTTGCCTTTCCAGTGTGAAGCGGCTACGACTGCTGCGTCGCAGCGCGGGAGTGGGATGTGACGAAGCGAATTTCCAAGAGAATCCATCTGAGCAAAGAAACCCTGCGCAACCTAGTGCCCTCCGAGCTCTCGGGCATCGTGGGCGGCAACCCGGACCTCATCGAGATGTGTGGGGTATCCGAGACATTCCGAACGTGCCGAACGTGCATCGACTGCGAAACTCAAGGCGATCAGTGCGTGAACGACACGCGGGACTGCCTCTTCATCGCACCACTTCTCTGATTAGATCCTGGCTTCTGTAAGCCATCGAGCGACGGCGAGTTCCTTTTTGAGAAGCCTGTCCTCGTATGCGCTTCCGGATCGATTGCATTTCGCCTACAAAGCGAGTACGAGCACGCCGTGGGGGAGCGATGGCCAATGAAAAAGCCCGTTCTCAAGAAGCTAACGGTGAAGAAGGACTTGCTTCGAACGCTCACGCCAGCCGAGCTGACGGAGGTTGCCGGCGGAACGGGCAGTGGTGAATCCGAATCACCAGACGCCGCCCACGGTACGCAAGACTGCCAGTAGCACGATGCTGGCAATCACGCCGCCCGGCCTGCGCGGCGGCTAGAAGTGGTCCAATAACCAGACGTCCAGCTTTTGCGGTTTGAGCGCGAAAGCAATGTGCCTGCCGTCGGGTGAAGCCACCGGGTTTCCGATCCACTGATTGGGACTCTCGTAGAGCACATGCGTGGCGCCCCCCTGCTCGACGAAGATCAGCGTGAAGATCTCGGCGCCCGAGCATCTGCCGGCGACAAACGCTCCACTTCCGTCTGCTGCCCACGAGGCGGACTGCAGGTAGCAGTCGCCTGGAATCTCCTGATCGTGGATGCTCTGTGTCGCAAAATCGATGATCCGCAGCCGACTGTCGGTCCGTGGCAAAGCGATCTTCGTTCCGTCCGGCGAGACGTCCCATTCCACCAACCGAGGAGCTCTTTGCACGTTGACTCGCGCCAGAGCGCGGCTCAGCCCGGACCTCGGATCCAAGGTCGAGAGGCGCAAATCGTTTTTTTCCACCTCGCCGAGGAAGCAGGTGTCAGACCGAATCGGACAGCGGAACTGCACATTCTTGGGAGGTGGCCTGCCAACATTTCGCACGGCAACGGCGGCACCAACGCTCGGCACCGGCTCAGGAGTCCCGTTGGGAAGTGAAAGCCGCATTAAGCGGGGCTGCACCGGCTGGTCGTCGTTCTCGATGAACGGTATCTGCCAGAAAACGAGAAGCGCCGGGCCGGCGAATCGCGCCCAGGTGCTCCAGCCGGGAGCACCGGTGATAATCCGTGGCGTTGCTGAAGCGAGCTCCTGCAGGAATACGTCCTGGGTCCCATTCTGGTTGGACATGAAGACGATGGTGCGGCCATCTGGGCTCCACCCCGTCGGGCGCTCGTCCAATTCCGTGGTGCTGATCTTGCGAAGCTTTCCCATTCGCTTGCCCTGTTCGAGGAGCTCTGCGACGTAGACGTCGAGCTGCCCGACGTATCTTTGGAACGCGAGCCCTCCGCGCGCGCTAACCGTCATTCTGCCCTGGACGGGGGTAATCGGCTCGCTCACCTTGCTGGGTGTCCCCTTCACCTCGCCGGTATCGGGATCCACCGCCACCGCCCAGAGGGTGGTGCCTGGCTCTCGAGGAGGCCAATCGGCGAGACCGTAGACAAACCTTCCATCGGGTGCCCATCCCATCGCGGGGTCGCCGCTCTCCTGGACCAGGTGTTGGTCGTCGACGACCGGACGCGGAGCACTGCCCAGGAGATCCGCGGTCTCGATCACGGGACGGAAGGCCGTAGTCGCCTCGCGGATGCGTACGTAGGCCAGCCTCTTGCTACTCGGCGACCAGGTGACGGCCTCGGGGATAATCTGGTCTTCGTCCCGGCAGGGGGCGAGGTCATGTGTTCCGGTCT
>DATFXF010000326.1:0-4183 GCA_035258565.1 Candidatus Acidiferrales bacterium | reverse complement strand
GGCACAACTCCCTGTCCCGGTGCGTCCTGCGGTTCCACCGTTACCATCGTTGGGTTCTTGAAGGTCTTCATTCAGAGCGTGAACAGCGGGGGCGACGTAACGGCTATGATCATGAGTGTCGGGGGCTGCGGAGGTGGAGTTCCCGGCAGCGGGACTCCTGTATCGAGTGGGAGTTCTTCCCCGATCCCGGTGCGGCTCATCCAGCCTGGAAATTAGACTATGGTCACACAGAAAACTCTCTGCTGTACTCCTCATGCTTGGGGCAGCGGTGTCCGCTCCGGGACAGAGGGCACCGGCCAATGCAGACACGATCGGTGGCTGGTGAAGACGCTTACGGTGCGTGAACATAGGCTGCGCAGGTATCCAGCAGTTCTCAGTTCACCAGCTTGCCAGACCCGCTCCCCGGCTCTTGAGGCTTATCGCCAGGCGCATCTGTGGCCGTGCCTGCTCTTGCTGCTTCAGCTCTAGTAGCCGCTGCTTTACCTCGTCGATCTCCTTTGCGGAGAGGACATTGAAAGTTTTGTAGAGAGAATCTGGCTCATAAGCAACCCATCCACGGATTTTGGCGAGCTTCAAGAGGGCATCGCTGGCCTTTGTACGTCTCGCCTTCGTCGGCAAGCTTCGAGGCCAGCTTCTAGACCTGGCCCACGACGAGGTCTTTGGAAAGCTTCGGCGAACTCCCGATTTCAGCGAAATAGGCCATCCGGGGCTCTTCTAGGCATTCCTTGAAAAGTTTGCGGTCCTTGACGGCCTCCGCTTCTTCGATGGTCAGCTCTATCCCAAGCTCTTGGGCCGCTTGGCGCAGGCTTAGATCGTACTTGACCATCGATTCGGCAGCGGGCAGCCACCATTCTTCAGGTTGAATAGGCTTTCTGGGCATGTGTTAGTTTCTCCTTGTAGGAATTTCGAGTAGTCAAAGCTCGTTGATTCACTTCGGCTTGCTGAGAGAGTTTCTGGTGTAAATGGCAGAAAAAGACACTAACTCTGTGGGGCGTCACAAGAATTCACACGTACCGGCCAATCAGAGATCGCAGCGAGGGTATCTTCGAGCGGCCCCAATTCTCGATCAGATATCTGCGCCGACCTTCCTGGTAGGGGCCCCTAAACGTCCTGTTCCGGTAGAGCGCGCGCATCTCGGTTTCGCTCAGGTTCAGCCCATTGATGGCGAGAGCTGTGCGGAGACTTGTACCATCGGCCATGGTTTCCGAAACCGCTGGAAACCAGCTGGCAACGATCCGAGGACGCCCCGGTTTGAGCGTAGATTTCGATTCTGTGGCCTCGGTCTGAGCTGCCGCAAAGCGGGCCAGACAAGCCACGCCTTTTCTTGACGTGGACAGCTCTGCTGCGCCTTGCCGTCCGGGAGCAGCCTGGAATTCCCGGCGCCCTCTGGTTAGGCAAACTCGGAAATAAAGTCTCTGGTTGCACAATCGGTTGCACAATCGTGCCAGATACTGCCGAATATCGCTGACTATCGTTGGTGCTAACCTACTGATTCTAAGCAGGACGGCAGGAGATCAATCATTCCCGAATCAGGTGCTCTACCAGGCTGAGCCACGCCCCGACAGGGTGTGCTCGGAGCCAACCAGCGGCCCGAGCGAACCATGCAAGATTAGCATACCTCGCGCGGGCGATTGCCGGATAATCGCCGCCAGCTGTCTTCCGGCCACGCGTTCGACTTCGACGCTAAACCCGAAGCCACGGGCCAAAATGAAACGCCGTCCAGTAGGGAACCGGCGTGCTGGCCCCCGCACGCTTGTCACTTGAGCTGGGAAGCCAGATGGTGCGGAACCGTCGGGGAGAAAGGAAGTGCCGCAGGTTCCCGCTAACAAGATAATCCGCGTCTACCTCTAGAGCGCACACCAAAGGCGGTATACTGGCAGGGAAGGGGCTGTTTCGTGGCGATTGAGAAGAGTCAATTTCGGCGGGTGGATGACTACCGTTGGCTGGTGCCGCGTACAACAAAGCCAGGCATGCAGACCGACGCGCTGATCTATGCCGACGACCGGCTGCTCGACCAGATTGTGTGCGATCTCTCGGTCGAGCAGGCCATGAACGTGGCTTTTCTGCCCGGGATTGTGGGGCGGTCGCTGGCCATGCCGGACATCCACCAGGGCTACGGCTTTCCCATCGGCGGCGTGGCAGCCACTGACCTTCAGAAGGGAGTCGTTTCGCCCGGCGGCGTGGGGTTCGATATCAACTGCGGGGTGCGGCTGCTCGCCAGCAACCTCAACCGAGACGCCGTCACACCGAAGCTGCGCGAGCTGGTCAACCAGCTCTTTCGTGACGTGCCTTCGGGAACAGGCTCGCAGGGCTTCTTAAAGTGCAGCTTCGAGGAGTTGGACCAAGCACTCGCGCGCGGCGCCGCCTGGGTGGTCGAGCGAGGCTACGGCCAGGCCACCGACCTCGAGTTCTGTGAGGATTCCGGCCAGATGGACGGCGCCGAAGCCAAGCAAGTCTCTGATCGCGCGAAGGAGCGGGGGCGCATGCAGCTCGGCACACTCGGCAGCGGCAACCATTTTCTCGAAGTGCAGTATGTGCAGAGGATTTTCGAGCCAGAGGTGGCTAAACGTTTCGGGCTGGCGGAAGGCCAGGCAGTGGTGATGATCCATTGCGGCTCGCGCGGGCTCGGTCATCAGGTCTGCACCGACTACTTGAAATTGATGAACGAATCCATGCGGCGCTACGGCATTGAGCTGCCCGACCGGCAACTCGCTTGCGCGCCCAGCCAATCGCCGGAGGGGAAGGCCTATCTCGCCGCCATGGCTGCGGCGGCCAATTTTGCCTGGGGCAATCGGCAGGCCATCACCCATTTCGCGCGGCGCGCGTTCGAGAAAGTTTTCGGCCGCGACACCAGCCTGTGTGCCGTGTACGACGTGGCCCACAACATCGCCAAGCGCGAGCGCCATCGCTTCGGCAAAGACGAAAAAGAGGTTCTGGTCCATCGCAAGGGCGCAACGCGGTCGTTCCCGGCGGGTTCGCAGTTTGTTCCTGCCGCCTATCGCGAAGTCGGCCAGCCCGTGCTAATCCCCGGCTCGATGGGCACGGCGAGCTATGTGCTTGTGGGCACTGAGCGCGCCATGCAGGAAACCTTCGGCACTGTCTGCCACGGCGCAGGGCGTGCGATGTCCCGCACTGCGGCGAAGAAGGGCCGCGACGCGCGCGTAGAAGCCAAGAAGCTGGAAGAGCAAGGCATCATCCTCCGTGCAGAGACTCGCGACGGTGTGCTCGAAGAGATCCCGGAGGCGTACAAAGATATTGACGCCGTTGTGGACGTGGTCCACGGCGCCGGCTTGGCGCGCAAGGTGGCTCGTCTCAGACCCCTCGGCGTCATCAAAGGCTAGTTGCGCACAGCGCTGTTGCGGCTATAACGCGCCGTTCGACGGGTTCCTCCCCCATTAGCCAAACGACAGAGAGGTCGGCGGTTATAGAACTGCAAAATCACTTTGGTGTTTTTCTGTCGGACCGGATGGATCCGCCCCGGAACACGCTCGGGGGCCAATGATCTCTGGTTCCGGACACCAGCGCGAGACCTAACGGAGTCTTTGCGACGCCGTGTTTTCGACCTTTATGCGCTCGTGGGTTCGCGTGTCTTCGATCGTTTGCAGGCCTCGAATGACTTGGTCCCAGCCTTCGTGGCAACTGCGAAAGGAACGGGAAGTATCCGCCATCGTGGCGCGCATCATTTCGGCCGTCGTCTTCATGGTTTCTGCAGCGTGTTGGAGGCGTTCGGCAAAGATGACGGGATTGACGCTATACGACCCCCAAACTTTCAGCATCGCGGGCAGCTCTTCGCGAAAGACCTCTGCTGGCCCGGAGAGGCCCGAAATGTAGACCGTCCACGGATCCGAGTAAGCGGGGATGGCGGCGACCAGGAGATAGTTCAGGCGGGGCGCCCCCCATCCTGGATGCGCTCAGGATGTACACCGCCTGGCCGCCAGGCCAAGCAGTGGGTTGGTACTCTACGATCCGGTCGAGAAACTGCGTGGGCTTCCCAAGGCGTTGTGTCAATGTCGTGGCAATTTGGGGGAACAGAGCCACGTAAGCCCGGACAGGATCGCAGCAGGGCGCCTGGAGCACGTAGTTTGCAGGCATGTAAGGCAGACGCCGAACGTACCTGTACACCGGCGCAGCCGCGCCGAGCGACATCTCCTCGCCGCGCGGGCCTGCCAAATCCACTGAGCCG
>DATFXF010000325.1:0-2607 GCA_035258565.1 Candidatus Acidiferrales bacterium | reverse complement strand
TGCCAAATGCGGCCACCCAGCTTTCGAGTTGAGCCCTCTGCTCTGCCGTGAGGTGAATGGGAACGCCGGAGCGTGACACGTCTGAGTATAGGCGCAGTCGGACCAAATGTCCAGTTATTTGCTGGACACTACACTAGCTCTCAGCGAATAGCTTCTTTCACGCAGGTTGAGGCCGCCTCGCGTCCCATAGGATTCGTGGTGGTCTCGAACTTCATGGCATCAGCTGATAGCGAATGGCTAGAAGCTATCGCGCCTCAATAGCCTTGAGTAACCGCTGCGCACGCGCATATTGCGGATCGGCCGGCCGAATCGCCTGCAGGACTTCGCGTGCTTGTGGGAACTGTCCCTGCTCGGCATAGGCGGCGGCGACGAAATACTGCGCGGGGATCGCCGGATCCAGCTTCAGACTGTTCTGGAACGCGGCGAGCGCTTGGGCGGGCTCGCCGCGGAGGAGATAGAACCGGCCGGCGCCCAGCTGCTGTTCGGCGTCGTCGTTGTTGAGCTCGGCGCGGGCCTGAAAGAGCGCGCGGGCATTTGCGAAGCGCGCGCCATCTTCGCCGGGTAGATCGCGCACGCCCATTCCGACAAGCGAGACGGCGGCGCCGAGGCGGACGGTCGCGGTGATATCGCCGAGTGCTCGCGTGAGCGCGGCGATGGCGGCCGGCCTATCGGCGGGCGGGGCGGCGATGCGCAGCGCAGCGTTGGCGCGCACGAGAGGATCGCCGTCGGCGAGCGAGCGCTCGAACGCCGCCAAGACATCCGGCATCGCGCTGAAACGCACCAGGTATCCGAGCGCGTTGGCGCGCACCAGACCGCCCTCCGCGGGCCGATCAAGCAGGTCGAGGAGCTTGGGCACCGCAGCGGCGTTGTTGGCGCGTGCGAGCGCGAAGGCATCAGCGCGGCGGATCAGCTTCTGGCGAGACTCGGGCTTCCACCATCGGTTCATGCTCGCAATTGCCCAGTTGGGGTCGCGGTCTTTGTGGCAGAGATTGCACGCGTTGGGGATGGCGTGGCTGAGCGTGTTTTCGGGGACAGGAATGCTGAGCGAGTGGTCGCGGATTTCGGCCTTGATGCTGTAGACCGTGCGCGGCATGTGGCATTCGATGCAGGAGCTGCCTTTGCTTGTCTCGGCGTGGTGACTGTGCGCAACGACATTGCGCGTCAGCGCTTCATGGCAGCGCGCGCAGAGGGCGTTGGAATCGGGACGAAGCTGCGGGTTCTTCTCGATTTCGACGGTGTGCGGCGTAACGTGACAATCGGTGCAGGCGGCCTTGCCCTTCAGGTAGCATTCGCTCTGCCAGAGCCCAAAAGCGTCGTTGGAGAATCGGCGAGTGCGCCCATCGGGCCAGTAGGCGGGGTCATGATCTTCGGGTTGTGTGGATTCGAGAATGGGGAGGAAGTGGTCGTAGTAGTTGCCGCCGGCGGCGAAGCCGTTGACGTAGATGTCGCGGAAGGAGTGGCATTGCGCGCAGACCATGGTGTTGCGGGCTGCATCGAGGCGAGTCTGCATGACGATGTCAGTGGCGGGCCCTTTCGGAGGGTTCGGCGCGGAGTAGTGCGCGACGTGATCGCTTGCCGGCCCATGGCAGCGCTCGCAATTGGTTCCGAAATCGAGCCACGAGGATTTATACCGATTGGTGGCCAGGTCGAAATTCTTCTGCTGTTGCGAGACGTGGCACGAATAGCAGTTCTTATTCCAGATCTGGATTAGGGCTTCGTCTGTCTCGTCGGGGTCGGCAATATCGACGTTGTGGAACCACTGCTTGCGCTGGATGTCCCAGCTCGGCGCGAGCACGATGATGCGTCCGCTGGGCAGCGTGGTGAGGTAGTGCTGGATGCGGCGATTGCCGAGGGTGTAATCGACGCGGTGCTCTTGCGGCTTGCCGGCGAGAGTGGACTCGGTAATGTAGAACGCGCCGCCGGCCTGGCGGACCTTGTAGGCGTTGCCGTGGAGTTGGAGCGCGCCGCGAGTGAAATCGCCCTGGACTGCGGTCTTGGTCGCGGGCTGGACCATTTTGCTGTGGCGGGAGTGGGTCCAGGCTTGATGCGCGGCGGCGTGGCACTTGGCGCATGCCGCAGCGCCGGCGTACGTGCCGGTGGCGAAAACGGGCGTGACAACGAGAAGGAAAAGGACCCCGGCCCTCATTGGAGGAGAGGATATCACGTGCGCGCGGCGCGCCGACGCGCCCGCTCCGCGTTCGCGCCCGAGACGGCGCTCAATGCCACAAAATTTTCCCATGTCCTGGGACTCTGCGGATGTCTAGTGGGGCAGACCCCCTGGTCTGCGCGGGACGCCCACGTCCCGCTGTTCTTTCGAAGGATCAAGCGTCTGCAGAACCGAACTGGGCCGGCCAGGGGCCGGCCGCGGACGAGGGCGTCCGCCCCACAACTTTAATCTATGTGGCATTACGCTGCAGCGTGCCGTGTCGAGCCCTATAGCGCGGGCCAGGAAAATCCACTCGACGTGATCGGCGCGGCAGAAAGTCGACGCCATCTTCATCTGATGGCCCAGATACCTCATAATACGAGTGATGACCGTAGAGATCGAAGGCGTCACACTCCACCTGGGCCATCCCGATGAGCTCCAAGTCCAGTGGGTGGGCCAGG
>DATFXF010000324.1:0-8161 GCA_035258565.1 Candidatus Acidiferrales bacterium | reverse complement strand
ACTCTTTTTTTGCACTCCTGGCCATAATCGGCAATTAGGAGATCTAAACAGCCAGAAATCCTTGCTGCAATGCATAATCTACACGGGGGTTTTCGTTCGATTAGACACACTTCAAAACAGAAAAGGACACATTTCCGTATTATATTTCGCGACGTGCCGTAGTAGTTTCTGGTTTCCTATGACTCGTGCGCGCAGACCCTGACTCCTTGTTGTTGACCACAGTACCGCCGTGCGCGGTGCAATTCGGGATTTCATCGAAGCGACAACTCCTTACCAGGTTTGCGACGAGGTGGAAGATGCCCTGTCCGCCATCAGGAAAGCGACGGCGTCCCGTTGTGACCTGATACTCCTCCACCTGCCCGCGCCTATTTCCGACAGCGTCGAGGTGGCCTCGCTCCTGCGCAGCAAGCTGCCCCAAATCAAGGTCGTCGGTTTCACCTCACTGGACCTGGAAAACCCGGTGGGTCCAGCAACTGGGTTCGATGCGGTCATCACCAAACAAGACGGGTTGTCAAAATTGGTTCAGACATTGAAGGGCTTGATGCCCGAACCATCCCAAGGTAATCGCGCCGGAACGAGTCAATTAGAATCGTATTTACGTAACGATTCGTAACGCTGTATTCTGTTGCTCCGGCGAGACGACGTTGCGTAGAACCTGCGCGTCCCTCGACTACAGCCCTGGTTCAAAGTGGACCAGAAGCGGACCTGGGAAGGATAGCTGCCTATGACCTATCGGCGCGGAACCGTCTTCCAGGAAAGATCGTTGAACTGCAACTCAGCGGCGTCATGGCCCATGTGGCGGTGAAAGTTGGCGACAATCGGATTGAAAGCGTCATTACCAGGCGGAGTGCCGAGGAGATGAAACTGAAAGTAGGCGACACGGTTTCGGCGATCATCAAATCCACCGAAGTCATGCTGGAAAAAGACTGACAGCTCGTCGTGCGTCGCCCCGTCGGGCTCATTCCGATACTGCTCGTCTTTTTCACCGAGCTTTGTCGCTTGACGCATGCGCAAAGCACCACAAACAACGCAGAGCTGAAAATCAATGGCGCCGTTTCCTCACCTCTTACACTCACCGTGACAGACTTGAAGAAGATGCCGCGGAAGACCCTGTCGGTCCTGAACCCGTACAACAAGAAGACGGAGGTCTATGAAGGTGTGCCGTTGGAAGAACTGTTCGCAGAGCAGGGGTCCCGCAGCACGAGCAGCTTAAGGGGCAGGCAATGGCTACGTAGGTTGTCGCCGAAGCCGAGGATGGTTATAAAGTGGTTTTCTCTCTGGCTGAACTGGACACTCCTCGACTCGGAAGCAATCGTGGCGGACACCCTGGATGGCGCAGCGCTGGCCGCGAAAGAAGGACCTTTTAAAATTGTAGCGCCTCACGAAAGCGTCCCGCACGCTCGGTGAGGATGCTCAAGTCGATTACGGTTGTGCGCGTTTCGTAGGGTATGCTTCATTTCCCGGCGCTCAGACGCACCTCCCGGGCTGTCCGTGCCTAGCGGTCAAGCTCGCCGCGCCCTATTTTCCCTTGGGGAGAAGCTGCGCATTGACATTCGTGGGGCCGCTTGGCAGGTTCAACTTTTTCTGCCATGCAACAAATCCCCTCTTCTTAACTGCGATCCTGTGATCTCCCGGCATTAGGATGATCGTGGTTGCAGGAGTACGACCGAAGAAGTGCTCGTCGATGTAGATGTCCGCTCCAGCTGGAGTAGAGGAAACGTCGACTAGCGCTGCATCGGTGGTACCGGTCGAAGACGGAGGGTCAGCTGCATCAGGTGTGGGCGCCTTGGCCGCGGGCAGCTTATCAAGCGTGGGGGTCTTGACTGTGGGTGGCTTCGGTGCAGATGGCTTTGGTGCGGGCGGGTTCGGTGCGGGCGCGCTCGGGGTCGGTGCTGGAGAGCTGGCAACGGACGCGGGTGCTGGTGCAGGCGGCACTTTCGCTTTCGCTTCCGCTGGATTCGGCTTTTTGCCGATTTCGCTGCGGCAGTCCCCTCGGGCTTCTTGCAAATCCTCGGATGTGTAATGTGATTCCAGGACAAGGACTTGGACGCCGCGCGCCTGCAAATTGCGCACGTCGTGCTCGGTCATTTTACCGTGGAAAGAGAATCCCTCAGGCAGTTTGCCTTCGACATATCGAAACTGCTTTCCGCTTAAGCCCAAGGAGTACAGCCGACTTTTAGTGCGATCCATGCGTCCCATACGCTTTAAGATTATGCAACTCGCTTGAGACGCGTGACTCGCATCCACATGAGGAGTTACGGCTCCCGATTGCGCGCGAGACTCTGGGGACAACAGAAGTAGTGCAAACCCAGTCCTGACCATCAGACGCTTCATTGATGCCTCTCTTTGAGGGCATGGGCATGGTCTTTGCGCGGACTCGCGAACCGGAATCGTAGGTGATGCCCGCAGGCTGGGTGGAAGAGCCGAATAGCTTCAGTGTCAACACCTTATCTGCGAAACCTGGGAGTTGTCAACGTCGATGATCGCATCGATGACGTCGTGGGACAGACGAATGACGCGCTGTGGCACGGACGAGGGGACACCCGAAAGAGAGGAAGAGCGGGGCTATGCCCCTCCCTCCACGCCGCGACTGGGCCTTGCAAGGGGAAGAAAGCAGGTGGCTAGAAGTGAGGAAAGCCAGAATCGAAGAAAGACTAACGCGAGGCTGCGGGCGGGCCCGATCTATTGTGCCTTGCGAGGAAAAACGCCGGCAGAGATGCCGGTGATACGCATTGCGCCGATGACGGGCCGCATAGAGCAGATCCCCAACTCGCGCGTTTCTGCATATAAAATTCACAAATCCAAGATTGCTAGCATCTGCCGATCGTGGTATAGCGGAACGCAGATGATTAAGGGACATGCGTTGATCTGAGAAACCGATGCGACCTCGGAGGTGGCACATGATTCGACATAAATACGCTTTAGGAGGCACTCTGGCCCTGGTGGGGTTCCTGCTGATGAGCCCGTTATCTCGCGCGCAGGAACCGGAGAAGGAGCCCCAGAGGCCCATGGTCTACGAGGGAGCACCCGGCGGGTGGAGAATCCTGGAGGAGGGTCAACCGCCGGCGATGATTCATGCCACCGTTGAAGACATGAAGCGGTTTCACGAGGCCAGCGGCCAAGCACGGCACGGCGGGCATGACTTCAGCGCGCAGAGTGAACTCACGTACCACGGCGGAGTCGGAGGCGTCGGTGTCGAGACGGCACCCAAAGTCTTTCTGGTGCTTTGGGGCTCGCAGTGGAATAGCAACGACCCGAGCGGCGAGGCAGCCATTTTGCAAAACTTCTACAGCGGCGCCGGGGGCAGCGCCTGGCTGAACAGCGTGACGCAATATTGTCAGGGGGTGGGCCGCGGCACAGTGTTTTGCAATGGTGCTGGTACCGCCGCTGGCAATCCGAGCGGCATTTTTGCCGGTGTCTGGGCGGACAACGCGACAGCGGCCCCTCGAAGCCCTCGCCAGTCGCAGTTCGCTGCCGAGGCCGTGAGCGCCGCGCAACACTTCGGCAATACCACCGCTGCGAGCAACGCCAGCGTACAATACGTAATCGCTACCGCGACGGGGAATAACTCGAGAGGATTTAAAAGACAATTCTGCGCATACCACAGCGCGACCAGTTCGTCGGTCGGCAACGTCGCCTATACGAACCTCCCGTACATGACCGACGCGGGCGCGAGTTGCGGCGCAAACTTCAATGGTCTGGGCCCTAACGCGGGTATTACCATCGTCGCCGGCCATGAAATGGCCGAAACGATTACCGACCAGTTCCCGAACGGCGGCTGGCTGGACTCGAGCGGCGGGGAGAATGGCGACAAGTGCGCCTGGATCTCCTCGGGGCAAGGAGCGGCGGCAGACACCAGCTTGTCCACGGGAACTTTCCCAGTGCAGTCGTTGTGGAGCAACGCTTTTAACAACGGTTCGGGAGGCTGCGTCCTCTCGTTTTGAGCAAGCGACTCTTTATCGGCTCAATACCGGAGGTGCCATTGGCATCTCCGGTATCTTGTTTTCGGAAGCTGAGGCGGAAGGGATCGCAGTGAGACGAAGGAAGGAAATTAGAATTGCAAAATACAGGCACGGAGAACCCCGAGGCAGCAGATAAAACGAAATTCGACGGGGAGTCGAGGAGCCCAAGAGGGCAACGTTCAGGAGTCGAGGAGTTCAATTGAAAAAGGAAGCCCGCCCGGAGATTGGGCGGGCTTGGTGTCAGAAGTCAAGCAACAAACCCTGACTAATGAGGGCCGTGGCCGCCGCCACCGCCATGCGAGCCACCTCCACCTCCGCCGCCGCTGTGGCCACCGCCACCACCGCTCACGTGGCCTCCGCTGCCGCCGCTGAAACCTCCACCGCCGCGTGATCCACCACCGCTGTAGCCGCCTCCACCGTGATAGCTGCCGCCTCCGCCACCATAACTACGTGGAGCGCTATAGCCGCCACCTCTGCTGTAACTGCGCGGGGCATTGTAGCCCCCACCGCTGTAACTGCGAGGAGCGCTGTCGCCGCCGCCTCCATAGCTGCGGCTTGGCGGAGAGGAGTAGGACCGCGACGGCGCCGGATAACTCCGGCCTGGCGAAGAATAGGTGCGCGGCGAGTACGACGGCTGCTGCGCATAGCCGCGACCGCTGTACGAAGGTGCCCGATCGCTCTGCCGCGGAGGCTCATAGGAGCGCCCGCCGTTCGAATAGTTCGGGCGATTGCCGTTGTAGCTCGGCGCGGAAGAGCCACTGTTGCCGCGCGGGCCGCCATTGCCTGCCCAAGGCGGACGATCGCTCATCACGCGGGCATGCGGCGAAGTCGAACTCGATCCGGCGAACCCTTGCGATGGACGATCACCCATGCCGCGCGGTGAGTTTGGCGCCGGCGCGTTCGTCGGACGATTAGAGTTGCCGAAGCCTTGCGGCGCGCGCCCGCGATCGGTGGCATTGCCCTGTGCCTCCCAGGTGCGACCGTTGCCGGCGCGTGCGAGATTGCTGTTCGCCGCAGGGCTATTGGTGGAGCGGTTGCCATTCGGCATGGCCGAGGGCGGCCGGTTCTGCGATAGCTCCCTTTGGCGTGCGGTCATTCCGGAATTGGCCGCGGAATTTGCCGGAACGTGGCCGGGTCGATTCTCGGGCCTATTCTCAAACTGGCCGGTGACTCGCATATTGTTGTGCGCCCCAGAGTTGCCAACCTGACTGTTCGGTCTTGCGGCGCCTTCGACTCGCGCGTTGCCAAAGCGTCCGGCAGTCGTTGCGCCGTTCATCGTGCGCACTTGTTCGTGAGAGGCAGCGCGTGCCGGAGCCGTGCGCGCCATGACCGAGCGATTCTGCACGGCGTTCGACGGACGAGCCACGTGCGAATTGAAGTTTGCAGCGCCGAGCGTACTGTGCTGGGTCGGATGAATGCCGACGGAGTTCGTGACGCGCGCGCCATTTAGGCTGGCCTGCGTGAGCCGTTGCCCGCCGCGATTGATGCGCCCACCAGTGACAAAGTTGTTGCGCGAAGTCGTGGTCACCGCGCGGAGGTTGTGCGCGTTCACGAAATTAAAGTTTCTGTTGTTAAACACGTTCACGTTGCGGATGAACGTGTTGTGGACGTTGATTACCGTGACGAAACTGCGGCTGCAGCCAAACCAGGGGAAGAAAGGTTCGCCCCAACCGAGCGGGAACCAGCCCACACCGAGGCCGAATCCAAAGCCCCAGCCTCCGCCGAGCCAGCCTACGAACGCAGGGCCATAAACCGGAGGACCATAGAACGGTCCAGGGCACCAACCCCATGAGCCGCCAATGAACGCCCAGCGGCCATAGTGATAAGGAGCAAAACCCCAAGGGGAATAGTCCACCCAGGTCCAGCCCCACGGGCCGACCCAGTTCCAGTAACCGTAACTATAAGGAGCCCAGTCGGCCGGCATATCGGCCGGATACCAAACGTGGCCGTACTCCGGCTCGTCCCGCCAGGTGCCATAATCGTCGAGGTCGTCGTAGCCGGGAATGTCGCGCGAAACATAGCGGCCGGAGCCGGAGCGGTCTTCTTTCAGGTCACGCTCTTCGGCCCACTTGTCCAGTCCGTCGGGGCCCGGCGCGCGCAGGATGCTGTATGTGGGGTTGTCTTCTGCGCCGTTGAATTCGGCCTGTTCGCCCGCGTGAACTTCATAGGTTTTTCCACCGGCGCTGATCTCGCCTTCGCCGCGAATCACGGTGATGCGAGAGGAGTCACCGGCTTCGTCGACATCAACGCGGAAGTCGCCCGCTTGCCGCACGTTGAAAACCACGTTTGGCGTATCAACTTCGTAGACGTCGCCCTGACGCAATTCGCGAACGCGGAAATTGACGGCGCCTTCGGGAATGCGCACCTGGGTGATGCCTTCATCGAGGTTGAGGAAAGAAAGGGCGGTCATGCTGCCGATATGAAAAGCCGCTTCGCCCGCTTGCAGTTCGGCGCGGGAGTCCTTGTCTACCCAGATCTTGTCGCCGATGGTCATCGGGCGGTTCTTGGCGGCGCTGCCCCAGTCGCCTTCCCCGCCGGGCTGCAACGAAACAGAACCTTCGACGATGCTGATGCGCGCGACGCGCTTGGGCGGATCCTTGGTGGTGTCCCCATCATCCGCGCGCATTTGTGGCGCGGCAAAAAGCAAAACACCCGCAAGGCAGGCCAAAGCCGCCAACTTGTTTAGGGTGCTAGATCTCCAAAATATGGTGGTCTTCATGACGAATCCCCTGTTCTCGGAAGGGACGTCCGACTCGCACGGGACCTGCTGGAAAAGGTCCTTCCGACGGAAGCCTAACACCTTTGGCTTCCGACACTTTAAACCCCAGACCGGGAAAGAAGTTGCCCTTCCGCACAGGGTCGCCTTTCTTAACTCGGCGGGGCTACGCTTATATAGGACGCGGCCGAGGGGCCGACGGGTACAAGGCTGCACGGTAAGGATATCGATATGTTGTTGATTATAAGGAGCTTAGTAGAGGGATTGACACATACGAGAACCGCTCCCGGCTGGCCCCTAATCCGGAGTTGACTGAGGAACAGGTTCGTCACATTGTAAGAACCACAGGATCTCGAGAGATTCCAAGTACATGGTGACTTGTGATGTTCTGCCCCGAATGCAGGGCCCTATACCGTCCTGGGTCTGCCCGCTGCTCGGACTGCGATGTGGACTTGGTGGACGAACTTTCTGAGCTGGCCGCCCGGGCCCGGAGTGGGAAACGCAACTGGATGTCAATGCTTCCACCGGTGAGAACGATGTACAGCGAAGGTCGGAGCACCCTTCACTGGTGGGCGTTATACGAGCAGCAAACCGGCACTTGGCCCTGGTCTTCCATCGCCATCCACACGGTGAATTGGGTTGTGGCTTTGCTTGGAGGAGCGTATCTCATTTGGTGGACAATTGTGCATCATCTGTCGCGCTGGCAATTCTTAGGAGTTCTTTTACTGGTTTCATTGCCGTACTGCATTCTCGAGAGCTGGGCAAAGAGAGCAGTGAAACTAAACTATCTTCGGAACGCAAAGCGCCTGGCAAAACGGCGAAAATGAATCATCAGGCGCCGGCATACCAGGCATAGCCGCCTTCGGGCTCGGCGGAGCCGAGGCCCTTGCCGAATTGTTTGATGTTGTCGGTAAGCGTGAGTTGCGTGACGTACTTTAGGCTCTTGTAGCCGAGTTGGCGGGTGACGCGCATGCGAAGCGGTCCGCCAAATCCGACCGGAAGCTCCCCGCCGTTCATTCCATACGTCAGCAGAGTTTGCGGATGTAACGCATCCGCCATGTCGATGCTCTCCCACCAGTCCGTTTGGAACGAACGGTAGACAACGTAGCGCACTTGAGGGGCCGCCCCTACCCGTTCCAGGACGTCAGAAAGCGGAACACCCGTCCATTCGGCGATATAAGACCAGCCTTCCTCACACTGAATCATGGTGATGTGGCTCCGGCGAGGAAAGCTTTTTACTTCCGCCAAAGAGAACGACGCCGGGCGGGCGACCAACCCATCGACGACCAGGCGCCAGTCGGCAAACGCTCCTTGTTGCAATCGCTGGAACCCATCGCCCAAGGGGGTGACTTCGTTGGCGAACGGCTTTGCAGAAATCTGGCTTCGAGAAAACTCGCGCGCCAGAGAGTGGCGGGTCAATAGCCGCTGTGCCGCGTACGTCAGCGTTTCGCCAGGCCCGTAGATGCCGCCCGAATCGGGCGGA
>DATFXF010000323.1:0-7531 GCA_035258565.1 Candidatus Acidiferrales bacterium | reverse complement strand
CCCTGCGTCCTCGTCGGCTGCGGCGTTCGGAGGCCCTGCGCAAGCTGGTCCGCGAGACGCGCCTCGGTGTCCAGGGCCTGGTATACCCGATGTTCGTCTGCCCCGGGAGTCAGGTGCGCGCCGAGGTAAGCTCGATGCCGGGCGTCTACCAGCAGTCTGTGGACAAGCTGGTGGAAGAGTGCCGCGAGGTGGAAGGGCTGGGAATTCCCGGGGTGATTCTGTTCGGCCTGCCGGAACGTAAGGATGAGCGCGGTTCAGAAGCCGTTCGTGTCGAAGGGGTGGTGCCGCGCGCGATTGAGGCCATCTCGAGAGCCAAGCTCCATCTGCTGGTCATCACTGACGTGTGCCTGTGTGGGTACACAAGCCACGGGCATTGCGGCGTGGTGAAGGATGGAGTCGTACTCAACGACCCGACCGTCGAGATCCTGGCCGAAGAGGCGCTCGCACATGCGCGCGCCGGTGCGGACATCGTCGCACCTTCGGACATGATGGACGGCCGCGTCGCCGCCATCCGCCGCAAGCTCGACGAACATGAGTTCACAGATGTGGCGATCCTTTCTTACGCGGCAAAATACTGCTCGGGCTTTTACGGACCCTTCCGCGAAGCAGCACAGTCGGCGCCGGAGTTTGGCGACCGCCGCAGCTACCAGATGGACCCCGCCAACGCCCGGGAGGCTTTGCGCGAGGTGGCTCTCGACATTGAGGAAGGCGCAGATATGGTCATGGTGAAACCCGCGCTGCCGTATCTGGACGTCGTGCGCATGGTCCGCGACCAGGTGCATGTGCCGGTGGCGGCCTACAACGTAAGCGGCGAGTATGCGATGGTCAAAGCAGCAGTCCAGCATGGCTGGCTCGATGAACAACGCGTCGTGCTCGAAATCCTGACGGCCATCCAGCGTGCCGGCGCATCCATCGTGTTGACCTATCACGCCAAAGATGCAGCCCGGTGGCTCGGAGCCTGCTAGGCTGCCTCTCGTGACCCAGCGTCCTTGGAGCCGATCGCGGGCCATCTTCCACCGGGCGGAGGAGATCCTGGTGGGGGGCGTCAACAGTCCTGTGCGCGCCTTCGGAGCCGTCGGTGGGGAGCCGCTGATCATCGAGCGCGGCCGCGGCGCGCACCTGATCGACGCCGATGAGAATGAGTACATCGACTACATCTGCTCCTGGGGCGCAATGATCCTCGGGCACGCGCACCCCGCTGTCACTGCCGCGATCATCGAACAAGCCCAGCGCGGGACGAGCTATGGCATGACGACGGAGCTCGAAGCCGAGCTCGCTCGGACGATCATTCACGCGCTGCCTTCCATCGAAATGGTGCGCTTGGTCAGCTCCGGCACCGAAGCGACCATGAGCGCCATCCGCCTGGCCCGTGCGTTCACTGGGCGGGATCTGATCTTGAAGTTTGAGGGCTGCTACCACGGCCATGCGGACAGTTTTCTCTCCCAGGCGGGGTCGGGCCTGGCTACCTTGAGCATTGCTGCGAGCCCCGGCGTTCCGGCCAGCTTCGCCAAATTGATCCTGCACGCTCCGTACAACAACGCGGCAGCGGTCGAGAAACTCTTTGCTGCGCACCCCCAGCGGATCGCCGCCGTGATCGTTGAGCCCGTGGGGGCCAACATGGGCGTCGTGCCGCCGGTGCCGGGCTTCCTCGAGGACCTGCGGATCTTGACGCGAAGGAACGGAGCTCTGCTCATTTTCGATGAGGTGATCACGGGCTTCCGGATGGCCTATGGCGGAGCTCAGACGGTGTTTCGCATCGCCCCCGACCTGACCACGCTCGGAAAAATCATTGGCGGCGGGCTGCCAGCCGCCGCGTATGGCGGGCGCCGAGAGGTCATGCGCCTGGTCGCGCCGCTGGGTCACGTCTATCAAGCCGGCACGCTGTCAGGGAATCCGCTGGCGATGCGCGCTGGCCTCGAGACGCTGAAAATATTGGCAGCACGCAGCATTTATGCGGAACTCAACCGCAAGGCCCAGCGGCTGGCGGAGGGTCTGCGCGAGGCCCTGCGTTCGAGCGGCCTGGCGGGGCAGGTCAACGCGGTCGGCTCCCTCGTGACGCTCTTCTTCAGTGACCGGCCAGTGAAGGATTACGACGGCGCGAAGCGCTCTGATATCCGACGCTTTGCCGCATTCTTTTCCGAAATGCTCGATCGGGGGGTGCTCCTGCCGCCCTCGCAGTTTGAGGCGCTGTTCCTCTCTGCGGCCCACACCGACAAGGAGATTGACCGCACGCTCGAAGCCAGCCGGGAGAGTCTGAACGCCATTCTAGCCGGCCCGGTGGCCGGGTAGGCGGCACCCGAGGGGGACGAGCACCGATTCGCCCGAGCCTTCCCAACTTCCCCACGGGAGGAGAAAATGGCAGAAGAACTGGAGGAAATGCACGAGCATGCCGAGAAGGGCCACCTCTATCCCACCCTGGCTCCGGTCTCACTGACGATGGCCGTCTTGGCCGTTCTCGTGGCGGCTGTCTCCTTACTCGGCCACCGCGCGCATACCGAGGAGCTTCTCTCCCAAAACAAAGCGACCGACCAGTGGGCCTACTACCAAGCCAAGAACATCCGTCGCCATAGCTACCAGTTGTTTCTGGACCTTCTCTCCGTCCAGGAGCCGAAACATGCCGACCGAGCCGCCGAGCTGAAGGAGAAATACCAGAAGGAACTCGAACGCTATCGAGACGAGCAAAAGGAACTGGAAGCCAAGGCGCGAGAACTCGAACGAGAGACCGATCTCGAACGCCGCAAGGCCGACCGCTTCGATCTGGGCGAGGTCTTTCTTGAGATCGGGCTGGTGGTCACTTCCATCACCCTGCTGACGCGACGGATGGTTTTCTGGCGCCTGGGGATCGTGCTGGGCCTGGTGGGCGTGGCGGTCGCTGCCAGCGGTCGGCTGGTCCATTGAGCCCCAGGCCATCTCGCCGCCCTCAGACCCGAGGCGGGTTGCGCAGCATCCTCAGGTGGGTGAGCCCTTCCATCACCTGGTCGAGGCGCCTGAGCAGCTCGCGGTGACGCAATTCCTCGGGTGCCGGCTTTTTGCCAATGAACGAAAGCGTTCCGCCCGGCTCCAACACGGCGCGCTCGACTTCTTCAAGGGATACAAATCCCTGGCGGCGCGCGGCGGCCTCGAGCTCCGGGAGCGTGATCAGTTCTTCGCCCAGGCGTCCGGTTTGGATTTTGCCGTTGTCGATCAGCACGTCCGGCTGGCCCTCCACGATGCGGTCCAGTTTCTGGTGTCCGAAGAGGAAGCGCACCACCAGGTAGTTCACCGCCAGCAGCGTTGCCGCGCCAAGGAGGCCGCCGGTCACTGAGTTGTCGTCGCCGATGATGGCGTTCTGCACGGTATTGGAGAGCGTCAGCAGCACGACCAGATCGAACGGGTTGAGCTGCGCGAGCTCCCGCTTGCCCGCCAGTCGGAGCCCAATGACGAGGAAAAGGTACACGATGACCGACCGCAGGATTTTCTCAGTCACCGGCAGTGTCAGGACAAACATATCTGTCCACACGTTTGTATGCATGGCTACTCTCCTTCTCGCCCGAGGTTAGCGCGCCGATCGCAACGATTCCGGCTGAACGCCGTCCCTCCTGAAAATCCCGCACGAAGCTAACACGCCACCAAAGACGAAGGAAGTCTTCGTGCCGCTCGCCCGGGGAGCCCTTGATTTCCAGTGGAAGCCGCGCCTAACACCCGAATTCGATTACGCTTTCGATACACCGGCAGGGCCTGAGGCCATGCCCCACCAGGGTGGCAGGTAGAATCAGAAAAGCCTCTCGGCCAACAGAAGGGAGCTCGTGCCAAAAGACGTTGAAGCTCGCCCGCGCAGATTTGTCCCTCGACTGGGCCCCCAGGAGGCCCAGGTCTTTGGGGGCCAGCGGCCTGCCGTTTTCTGGTCCACGGACGCCCAGCTCCGGATCACCTGGGCGCAGGGCGAGGGCCTCCGACTGCTGCACCTCGAGCCCGCAGAGTTGATCGGCGCCAGCCTGACGGACCTCTTCCAGAGGCAGGAAGCGGACCGTCCATTTGTCGAGGCCCATCGCCGCGCTCTGGAAGGCCACGCGGCGAGGTTCGGAACCGTTTGGAACAACCGAGCCTTCGACGTGCATGTCGGGCCGTACCGGGGTCCCAAGGGGAAAATCCTGGGCGTCGTTGGTGCGGCTCTGGAGGTTACCGGGCGGGAGCGAGAGTCATCTACCGCGGATGCGGGCGAGTGGCGGTTTCGCGCACTGATCGAGAATAGCTCCGACATGATTGCTCTCGTCAGTGCCGACGGAATGATTCTCTATGCCAGCCCTTCCACCTCTCGCATCCTGGGCTACTCCCTTGACGAGTTTGTCGGCCGGAATGCCTTTGAGCTGATTCACCCGGATGACCTGGGGCGCATCCGGAAGCTACTGGCGGACCTGGTTCGGATGCCCGGCGGCACGACCGTCGCCGAATACCGCCTGCGTGCCAGCGACGGCTCCTGGCGGTGGATCGAGGGTTCCGGGACCAATCTTCTCGCCCAGCCGAGCGTTCAAGCCATCGTCGTCAATTACCGCGACATCAGCGAGCGTAAGCGCGCAGAGGAAGCCCTGCGGCAAACTGAGGAAAAGTACCGCCGCATTGTCGAGAACGCCGTGGAAGGCTTCTTCCAAACCACGCCCGAGGGGGGGTACGTCAGCGTGAACCCCGCGCTCGCACGGATGTATGGGTACGACTCCCCCGAGCAACTCATGGCCAGCGTCTCGGACATCGGCCATGAGATCTACGTCGATCCGGGCCGCCGGGCTGAGTTCAAGCGCCTGATGGAAGAGCATGGTGTCGTGCGGGAATTCGAGTACCAGGTTTATCGCCGGGACCGCAAGAAGATCTGGCTCTCAGAGAGAGCGCGCGCCGTGCGCGATGGCGAAGGTGCTATCGGTTTCTACGAGGGAACTGTCGAGGACATTACCGATCGCAAGCGGGCCGAAACCGAACGGCAGGTGATGTTTGAGATCATTCATGGCATCAGCGTCACCGCGAACCTCGACGAGCTCCTGCGATTGATCCAGCAAGCGCTGAAGAAGGTCCTCTACGCGGAGAACTGCTTTGTGGCACTCTACGACCGCGCTACCGGGATGTTCCATTTTCCCTTTTTCGCAGACCAGTTCGACCCTGCCCCGCCGCCCCAGAAACTGGGCCGGAGCTGTACGGCACATGTTTTCCGCACGGGTCGCCCGACGCTGATCCAGCAGAAGCGGTTCGATCAACTGGCCGAGCAGGGGGAGGTCGAGCTGGTCGGGACACCTTCTCCCAGCTGGCTGGGCGTGCCGTTGCGGACACCCTCGGAGACGATTGGCGTGCTGGTCGTGCAGCACTACGGGGACGAGAACGCCTACACCGATCGCGACCTGGAATTTCTGGCCTGGGTCGGCGGCCAGATCGCTCTGGCGATCCAGCGCAAGCAGGTGGAGGATACCCTCCGCAAGCAGCAGGAAGAGCATCAGATCATCTTCAACTTGGCACCCTACATGGTCTGGTATAAAGACACGGAGAATCGCATCCTGCGCGCCAATAAGGCCGCCGCCGATGCCTTGCATCTGAAGGTATCTGAGCTCGAAGGCCAATCGGCTTATGACCTTTTTCCCGAAGAGGCGGAGAAATATCACCAGGACGATCTCGAGGTCATCCGCACGGGAAAGCCGAAGCTGGGAATCGTCGAGCCCTATCAGATGGCTTCCGGTCAGAAGCGTTGGGCGAGGACCGACAAGATCCCCTATCGCGATCTTGATGGCAACATCATTGGGGTGATCGTTTTCGCCACGGATATTACGGAGGAGCGGCGTGCCGAAGAAGCATTGCGGCGTTCCGAGGCGAACTACCGGTCCCTGGTCCAAGGCGCGCCGTATGGCATCTACCGCATCACCGCTGGCGGCAAGCTATTGGGTGTCAACTCCGCGCTCGTCGAGATGTTGGGCTATTCTTCAGAGCAGGAGCTGCTCTCGGTCAACATGTACTCGAGTGTCTATCGCGACTCCCCCGAGCGTGTTCGGCTCCTCGAGCAGGGCTCCGGGCAACTCGAGGGCCTGGAGGTCGAATGGGTACGCAAGGACGGCACGCCCATCACCGTGCGGCTGAGCGGGCGGCCGGTGCGCGATGAGAGTGGTCGCGAAGTGAGCTACGAAAGAATCGCAGAAAACGTCACCGAGCGGCGGGCACTTGAGCGGCAGCTTCGCCAGGCCCAGAAGATGGAGGCCGTGGGACGCCTGGCGGGCGGGGTGGCACATGACTTCAACAATTTGTTGATGGTCATCAAGGGACATACTGAGCTGCTGCTGGAGCGGGGCTGCGTGGATGATTGGCAGCAGCGCAAGGTCGAGCAGATCCTGAAATCCGCGGACAAGGCCGCGGGCCTGACCCGCCAGTTGCTGGCCTTCAGTCGCATGCAGGTTTTGCAGCCCAAGGTGATGGATCTGAACGCCGTGGTCATTGAGATGGGTAAGCTGCTGCCCCCGCTGATCGGCGAAGACATCGAGCTGGCCATCCTGACGGATCCAAGGTTGGGCCATGTGAAGGCCGATCCGGGCCAGGTCGAGCAAGTGATCATGAACCTGGCGGTGAACGCGCGCGATGCGATGCCGAGCGGCGGCAAGCTCCTGATCGAAACGCTCAACGCGGATCTCGATGAGGCCTACGCGCGACGCCACCCGCCGCTGGTCCCCGGCGCCTACGTCATGCTGGCGGTGAGCGATACCGGCGTGGGCATGGACGCGGAGACCCAGGCGCACGTCTTCGAGCCCTTCTTCACCACCAAGGAAAAGGGCAGGGGAACGGGCTTAGGCTTGGCCACCGTGTATGGCGTCGTGAAGCAGAGTGGAGGGTACATTTGGCTCTACAGTGAGCGGGGACAAGGTACCACGTTCAAAATCTATCTCCCCCGCATAGATGAGGCTACCGATGCAGCGCGTCCGGGCAGGGTGTCGGCTGAGGCGCCGCTCGGCTCGGGGACGATCCTGCTGGCGGAGGATGAACGGGACGTCCGCGAAGTGGCCCGTGAATTCCTGACTCTTTGCGGCTACACGGTTCTCGAGGCCAAGGACGGCGCGGAAGCGATCGAAATCGCCACCCAGCATGTCGGTCCCATTCACCTGCTCCTCACCGACATGGTTATGCCCGGCATGGGCGGCCGCGAGCTGGCAGCGCGCCTGGCGTGCCTGCGTACGGACATGAAAGTGATCTACATGTCGGGCTACACTGAATATGCCAGAGCGCACCGTGGGGAGATCGAGCCAAACGTTCAAATGCTCACCAAGCCTTTCACGCGGAGCAACCTGGCGCGCACGGTTCGCCAAGTCCTCGAGGGGGGCAAGCGCGAGTGATGGGTCGGGCGGCGCCGGCTCTGCTTCAGCTCGGTCGCTTCGCGCGCTTGACACTGCATCGACCTTTCGTTAAGGTAAGGCTGAACATGGGGCCTCGGGTACATCATCGACACGCTCATCACGGAGTCGAGCCGTGCCCGCGGAGCCCTGATTAGATCGCTTGACATCGCACTGATCAGCCCGCTGGCGGGGAAAGCGTC
>DATFXF010000322.1:0-3249 GCA_035258565.1 Candidatus Acidiferrales bacterium | reverse complement strand
TCGACGCGAATGGGCAGGCGGCCTTGCAATTCGGGGATCAGGTCGGAGGGCTTGGTGATGTGGAAGGCGCCGGCAGCGATGAACAGGATGTGGTCGGTGCGGATCATGCCGTAGCGCGTGTTCACGGTGGTGCCCTCGATGATGGGCAGGATGTCTCGCTGGACACCCTCTCGTGAGACGTCGGGGCCGTGGCCGGATTCGCGCCCTGCGATCTTGTCGATCTCGTCGATGAAGATGATGCCCATCTGCTCGGCGCGCTCGACGGCGATGCGCGTCACCTGGTCCATATCGATCAGCTTGTTCTCTTCCTCCTGGATCAGGTAGTCGAACGCTTCCGCCACGGTCATCTTGCGCTTCTTCTTCTGTTGGCCGAACAGGCCCGAGAGCATGTCCTTGACGTTGATGTCCATCTCCTCGACGCCCTGGTTTGTGACGATTTCAAACGCGGGCATCGAGCGTTCGCGCACCTCGACCTCGACGATGCGCTGGTCGAGCTTGCCTTCGCGGAGCTGGGTGCGCAGCTTTTCGCGCGTGCGGCTGGCCTGCTCGCGCTGCTGGGCTTCGGCGCCGGGCGTGGAGATGTCGGAGGGCAGCGGCGAGGGCGGCAGGAGCAGGTCGAGGACGCGCTCCTCGGCGGTTTGCTCGGCACGCTCGGCGACCTCGTCCAGTTTTTCCTCGCGCACCATGTCGATGGCCGTCTCGACCAGGTCGCGCACCATGGATTCCACGTCGCGGCCGACGTAGCCAACCTCGGTGTACTTCGAGGCTTCGACCTTTACAAACGGGCAGCCGGCCAAGCGCGCCAAGCGTCGCGCGATTTCCGTCTTGCCCACGCCGGTGGGGCCGATCATGAGGATGTTCTTCGGCAGGATTTCCTCCGCGAGTTCGGGCTGCAGCTTCTGCCGCCGGACGCGGTTGCGCACCGCGATGGCCACGGCACGCTTCGCGGCGGTCTGGCCGACAATGTACTTATCGAGCTCAGCGACGATTTCGCGCGGGGTGAGTTCGTCGAACGAAGGCAACGGCTCGGGCTCGGCTGGTTTGTGCTCGCCCGGCAGGTAAATGACCATGTCCTTGTCCGCCTTGCCGCTCATAGCTCTTCGACCGTGAAGTTGCCGTTCGTGAAGATGCAGATCTCGCTGGCGATGCGCATGGCTTCCTGCGCGATCTCTTTGGCGCTGAGTTTGCTGTGCTTGGCCAGCGCCCGCGCCGCGGCCATCGCAAAAGGCCCCCCCGAGCCGATCGCACAGATGCCGTCGTCGGGTTCGATGATATCGCCGTGCCCGGAGAGCAGAAAGGTGGATTTCGTGTCGGCCACCACAAGCAGGGCGTCCAGATGCCGCAGCGCGCGGTCCGTGCGCCACTCCTTCGCCAGCTCCACCACCGCGCGCGCGAGATTGCCGTGATGCTCCTCGAGCTTGGACTCGAAGCGGCCGAAGAGCGAAAGCGCATCCGCAGTCGAGCCAGCAAAGCCCGCCAAGATCTTATCCCCATACAGGCGCCGGATCTTCTTGGCGGAGTGCTTGACAACGCTCTCGCCGAGCGTCACCTGGCCATCGCCAGCCATCACCACCTTTGCGTCGCGGCGCACGCAAAGAACGGTTGTGCCGTGCGTCGGTTGGATGCGTCCTCTCATGAAGATCCGTCCATTATACGGGGTGAACGGTAATGCTTGCGGTGGAAATTTCTGTCCCCTTGGCTTTTGCCAAAGACGAATCGTCGAAGATGAGGGAATGACCGCAAAGGGCGAAGGCTACTTTTTCTTGCCCTTCTTGCCGACTTCACTGTAGCGGTGTTCGAGCGAGGCCTTGGTGAATAGCTCATCCGCGACGCCCGAGTTGTACTTGCATCCGTAGAAGAACACTTGATAGACCTTCAGGTTGTTGCGCTCGCGCGTGATCTGAAACGGGGTCTGGACGCCTCCCTCGGAGTGAAAGTTCGAGTAGTAATCGATCTCCTCCGTGCGCTCGCGGGTGGTGGGGTTGCGCGTGATGACCACGGTTCGGATGGGCAGGTATGTCGAACGGTCGAACGCCAGGCGGAAGGTCCGCCGGTCGCGGTCCACGATTTCGACCCAGTTCACCTGGCTTAAGTCCACGATGTCGCTGCCGCCGTAGCGGAAGATCATGCCTTCTTCGTTCAGACGGAAGCGCAGCAGGTAGTCAATGTCCTTCTTTAATCCTTCCTGGAACTCATCCACCGCTGCCGCAGGGGCGTCCGTCACGCCCGCCTTGTCGAGGACCCAGCCCTGGTTGCCGTTGAACACCTCGATGATGTTGCCCTTCTTCGAGTACTCGGTGCGCTCCTTGCCCGGAAACTTCCAGACATCGTGGATGTATTCGTAGCCGGTCAGATCGCCGGAATGGCCGAACAGCGAGAGGCGCGCTGTGCAATCCGCGTCGCGCACGCCCAAATACGCTTTGCCGCCCAGCGCGGCAACGGCCTGCTGGAGCAGCTCTTTGGCCTTCGCTGCGCTCTGCTCGGGAAGCATGACCTCGGGATTCTGCGACCGGGCCGGGTTTCGAAAGCTGCCACAGAGGAGCAGCACCAGACTTGCGGTGAGCACACCGCCCTGAGCTAGCCGCATAGCAGCGCACCCCCGTTTACATTGAGGATTTCGCCGGTGAGAAAGGTTGCCAGGTCGGAGGCGAGGAACAGGAGGGGTCCGGCAATCTCTTCGGGGCTGGCTACCCGGCCCAGCGGAATCTGCGCAAGGACGAATTTCCGGCCGGCCTTGGTGCGCAGCACGGGTTTGGCCATCTCCGTATCCACCCAACCCGGCGCCACGCAATTCACCAGGATGTTGTGAGGCGCGAGCTCGGTCGAGAGTCCTTTGACGAAGCTAATGATGGCGCCTTTACTGGCGGCGTAGTCGGCGTGGAATGCTTCGCCGCGCTGCCCGGCGGTGGAGCTGATGGCGATGATCCGCCCGGAACGCTGCGAGATCATGTGCTTCACAGCGAAGTGCGTCACTCGATAGACGCCTTTCATATTAACGCGCATCGTTTGGTCCCACTCGCGCTCGGTGAGCTTCTCGATGGGGGTGTCCTTGGGGTTCCAGATGCCGGCGTTGGCCACCAAGATGTCGAGCCGGCCGAGCCGCTCGATCGTGTAGGCGACCAGCCTCTTCGCCTCGGCTATGCGGGCCAGATCGGCCTTCAGGGATTCGACCCGCGTGCCGCGCTTGCGCGCCTCTTGCTCCACTTGCTGTGCTGCGGCGCGGTTGCGGCGGTAATTGAAGACGACGTC
>DATFXF010000321.1:0-3475 GCA_035258565.1 Candidatus Acidiferrales bacterium | reverse complement strand
CCGTCCCTTTGGTATCGAACACGAGCGTGTAAGTGTCTTCTTTTTGTGGGGTGCCTTGGTGAACGAAGACCGATCCATCTTTCTGCAACTCCATTTTCGCGCCGGTTTCGGTTTTCATGTCGATGGGAGTCAGAACCTTCCAGTGGTCGGTTGGGGTGAGTAGCCGCGTGAAGATCGTGCGGGATTTCTCCAGCTCGTCTTGCGCCTTCGTGGGCTGCGTGTTGGCGAGATACTTCTGGCCCCGCTCAGTCAATCTTCGCGCCAATGCCAGTTGCAGTTGCTGATCCCCCGGCTGTCGTTCCACGAAGGCGCCGAGGACCATGTCAAACCGGGCCAGTAGTGTAACAATGGGCTTGCGGGCCTCGTAACCGTCCGCCTGCTTGAGCGCTGCGCTAAAGTACTCCACGGAACCGGCGAGGTTGTCCTCCACCTCGGCCTTCTGAGCGGCAATCCTCGCGAGGGCGATCGCTGTCTTCTGTTCCGATTCCTCCGCGCGCCGCGCATTCTGTATCGCCTGCTCTTCGTTTCGCAGTGCACGTTCCTCGTTGTGTCGGGCAATGTCCGCCAGGGTATTGGCCCGCTGGTTGGCGATGAGCGCGACCAGGCAGGCCACGCCCGCGATCAGCGCCACGACCGCGAGGCCCGCGATCATCTTGCGGAGTTTGCGGGCCGAGCGCTGCTGGTGCTCCAGTCGCAAGCGCTGGGCTTCCGCCAATTGCCGCGCTTGCTCGAGCTCGCGCTGCCGGGCCGCTTCGCGGGCCTGCTCCTCGGCGACGCTGGCCTCCTTGCTCGCCGTCAGAAACGCCATCGCGCTTTCAAAACCCGGCTTATAACGCTCGGCCCAGGCGGCGTTGGGGCGCTGGGACTCTTGCCAGGCCAACGCAATGCCCAGTTCGGGATCCCGATAGAGCCCCGCCTTTCCCTGCCCATACAGGGCCGCGCTTTCCGACAAGCGCAGGTAGATCCCCGCGGCCTGCGCTTCTTCCTCAACCCAGTTCCGCAGCCGCGTCCAGACGCGCATCAAGCTTTCGTGGGAGATGTCGATAATCGTCCGCTCGGTTAGTTCAACCTCCGGTCCGGGCATGAGGAACGTCACGCCGTGCCGGCGGTAGGCGTCGATGATCGGCAGCAGCTCATCGGCCGACACGTCCAGGATTTGGCACAGTCGTCCCAGGCGCTGCGGCCGGCGGATGCCGCGGCCTTCCGATTCCTGGACCGTGAGCGCCTGAAACAGGCCGCGACACAATTGCCGCTCACGGTCGGTCGCCAGCGCATCGTAGATCTCGTCGGCGTGCAGCGACAGCGCGTGCGTCATCTTGCCGACGCGCTGGTAATCGTCCAGATCGAGGGCCTCCTGGTCGCCCTTCTCCGACCAGACGTTCCAGGTCCGCATCAGGGCGTGCTGCAAACAGGGCAATTGATCGGCCTGCTGACCGAGGTCGTTGAGCAGCCGCTGCAAGAGCCGCGGCGTGATCTTCCCTCCGCCGACGCGGATCGGCCCTTCGATCACGCGCTTGTATTGTTCGCGGGTGAGCCGTGGAATCAGGAACTCGCCCCGGTTGACCGCCTCCGCCAATCCCTCGAACTGACCGCACTCGCCGATGAAGTCCGAGCGCATGGTCAGCACCACATAGATCGGCACCTGCTTCTGCGTGGCTGCTTCCAGCAAGAGGCTGACAAACTCGTTGGCCATTTCCTGCTGTGTCTGGCCGGCTTCGTGAAAACGGAAGATCTCCTCGAATTGATCCACGACCAGGAGGAAGTTCGTGCCTTCGCCGAGTCCCGCTTGTTTGACCGCCTCGACCAGGCCGAAGTGACTGCGCGAGAGCGTGGCCAGCAGATTCTCGCGGGTGTTCTCTTCCGCCCGATCGTAGATGTTGCCATCCAGGAGCGCTTCGGTGAGAAGCCCCAGCGGGTTGCCGCCGGGATGTGTGACGCAGACTTCCCAGGACGCACCGGCGTCCCGCATCTTACCGCCGAGCAACTCCGAGAGCAGTCCGCAGCGGACGAGTGAACTTTTCCCGCTCCCCGAAGTGCCGACGACGGCGACAAAGCGGTGACTTCCTAGACGCCCGAGCAGCTCGAGGGTTTGTTCTTCGCGGCCAAAGAACAAGTAATCCTCTTCCTGGGTGAAAGGCCGCAGCCCGGGGAACGGGTTCATTTGCTGAAGTGGGCGAGTCATGCGCATGCCTCCTTGATCTGGCGGACGAAGGCCTCCAGCTCGGGGCTGGGAGCGAACTCGTCCGGCTGGCGGATTACGCCCGCCTGATGCGAACGATAGCGGTCCTTGCGATGGTCGTGCGGAGGCGCGACGTAGACCGCCAGGACTGTAATCGGCCGCTCCCGTCCATAGCCGGCCGCCTTGAGCTGCTCGCGCAGCTTGATGTCCACCCAGGCCTTCGGTGCCGCGCCGTAATAGACCAGCACCGCGTCGCAGGTTCGCAGATTCTCCTGATGCAAGGCAGCGGCATCCGCATCGGCGCCATCGAACGCCGGCAGGCTCACGTCCAACCCCTGATCGAACAGGTAATCTTCCAGTGCTTCCACTTGGGGCTCGTCCTTCGGGTCGCAGATCAGGTACAGCTTGGGTGGTCCGCCCGCTCTCTTGGTGGGCGCCGCTGGTTTCGGCTTCTCCTCTGGAGGCGACAGGCGGCGAATGAGGTCCTTCTTCAGAAGATTCAAGTTTCCTTCGATGAGCTCGGCGCGCCGGTGCAGGGCGGGATCTTCCTGCACGCGCCGGACGAAAGCACGCTGGCGCTCGTCGGCGATTTCGCCGGCGCCGGCAAGCCAGATCAGCCGTTGCAAGGCGGGACGCTCTTCGGTGCCGCGCTCCGCGCCAGAGCGTTCCGCGTCGGAACACTCCGCATCGGAGCGCTCTGGATCGGAACGCTCGGCAGTCAACCGGAGCTGCAGGGCTTGGATCGACTCGGAGGAATCTTCGGGGGTCACGCCGTAGCGCCGGCCCAGGAGATGAATGGCGATGGTGCACTTTTCCAGACACTTCCCTACGGTGGCTTCGACCTCGCCGGCCAGCATCGGCAGCGGCCCATCGGGCAGCACTCGATGCCCTCGTTCGAGCAGTTCGCGGCGGATGCGGTCGCGCTCATCCTGAACATCGGACGTGGTTGTCGCCAGGTAGACCCATTGCCGGTTGGCGTCTGGCTCGATCGTCGCAGCCGAGCCGCGGGCGTTTTGGGCCCGGACCTGTTGGAACGTCCTCAAGAGCTGGCATGTGTCGTAAGCCAGATCGTAAACGCGCTCGAAGAAGCGCTGTTTGAGCAAGGGTCCGAAGGTCTCATCGAACTCGCGCACCCGGCCGGTTTCTGAATCCAGCTCGAAAAACTCGAAGCCGAACAGCGGCGAAAAAATGTCGGCCAGTGCTGGCGGAATCTCTTCGGCGCAAACGGCTGTCTTGAGCACCTTGAGCAGCCGCGCCTTGTTTTGCACCCAGGCATAGCCGCTTTGCTCGACGCCC
>DATFXF010000320.1:0-7574 GCA_035258565.1 Candidatus Acidiferrales bacterium | reverse complement strand
GAAATGGAGCCACTTTTTGTATCTAGCATGCCGACCCGAACAGGCCGCAAAGAATGTCTCCTGAATCCTTCTCGTGATCGGTCCTCTCGTGCCATGCCCAACCAACTTGCCGTCCACTTCGCGGATGGGGGTCACTTCGGCAGCGGTCCCGGTGAAGAAGGCCTCGTCCGCCCGAAGCAAATCCTCGAGCTCGAGGGCTCCGATCTCGAACGGATATCCGAGATCGCGTGCGATCTCCAGCACCGCATCGCGCGTGACTCCGAGCAGAATGGAATACCTTTCGTCATTCGTGACCAGCTTTCCTTCACGAACGATGAACAGGTTTTCGCCGGCGCCTTCGGCTATCGAACCATCGCTCGCAAGCAGCAGCGCCTCGTGGTAGCCCCGGCTGACCGCATCGCGCACCGCCAGGATCGAGTTGAGATATTGGCCGCAAGCTTTGGCGGTTGCTGGCATCATCTGCGAATGAAACTTGAACCAAGGAGAAACAGTGACCCGCACACCGGCATCCAAGGCCTCAACGCCATGCATGGTTTCCCACGGCCAGGCAAGGAGCACCACTTCGACCGGACAACTCCGCGGGTGCAAGCCGAGTGTTGAGCTGCCGGGAAAGCAGATCGGCCGAAGATAGCAACTCGTGAAGCCGTTGCTTCGAATGACATCCGAAACCGCTCGCACGAGCTCCTCTTGGGTGTACGGTATCTCCAACCCATACATGGCAGCCGATGAATAGAGCCGGTCCAGGTGCGCGTCCAGCCGGAACACGGCCGGCCCGGCACCGGTCTCGTAGCAGCGCAGGCCCTCGAAGACACCGCTTCCGTAATGCAGTCCGTGCGCCGACACGTGCACCGTGGCATCGGCCCATCGCACCAGATTGCCGTTCATCCAAACCCACTTGGTTCGCTCAAATGGCACAGCTTCACCTGTTCGTTAGAGATGGCAAGGCATTCCTGAAGCCCTGAACATCGAAGCTCGTTCCCTTCCGCTTCACACGGCCCAAAGACACTCATCCGGATCGTAGCCCAGGGCTTGCTCTTCTCCGCCAAGCCAGTTCGGCCGGGCAGAAGGGCAGAGGTCGAACGCCAGCGTGTCTTCCAGCGCCTCAGAAGAGTGCTCGACTCCCGGCGGAATAAACAGCATCTGCTGGGGTCGGAGTGTCACCTCACCCTCCGGTAGGCGGAAGCGCCAGCTACCCTTGAGCACGATGATGACTTCCTCACTCTCGTGACGGTGCGGGCGTGTCCTAGCGCCCGCCGTCACTTCGACCATGGCCACGGTCATGTTCTCACCCGCCGCAACTCTCCTCCGATAATGACGCGTGATCTCTTCGGGTTTGATTCTCTCCCAATCGTAAAAGACCATTCTGGCCTCCGTTAGTTCCTCGATTTGTCGACCAAGCAGTTCTCTGCTAGCCACGGCATCATGGCCCTCAAGCGCGCTCCAACCAGCTCAATCGGATGCTCCTTGTTCTGGGCCTCGAGCTCCCGGAAGCGAGGAAGGCCGCTCGAGTTTTCCTCCATCCACTCCCGGGCGAAAGCGCCAGATTGAATATCCACCAGAAGGTTGCGCATGCGACACTTCGTTTCCTTGTCGATGACCACCGAGCCCCTGGTCATGTCGCCGTACTGGGCCGTGTTGGAGACCGAATAGCGCATCAGCGAGAGACCGCCCTCGTACAGAAGATCGACAATCAGCTTCATTTCGTGCAGGCACTCAAAGTAGGCCATCTCGGGTGCGTACCCTGCTTCCACCAGTGTTTCGAATCCGGTTTTAATCAGGGCGGTGAGACCCCCACACAACACAGCCTGCTCGCCGAACAGATCGGTCTCCGTCTCTTCTCGGAAAGTCGTTTCGATCACGCCCGCGCGTCCCCCGCCAATGGCACAGGCGTAGGCGAGTCCAATCTTCCCCGCATCCCCGGTGGGATCCTGATGCACCGCGAGCAGACAGGGAACCCCAGCGCCGCGTTTATATTCATGTCGCACCAGGTGCCCGGGGCCTTTGGGCGCGACCATGAAAACGCCCACCTCCGCTGGAGGCTTTATGAATTTGTAGTGGATTCCAAAGCCATGCGAGAAAGCTAGATATTTGCCGGGTCGCATGGATTCCGCAATTTCCCTTCCGTACACTCCGGGCGCGAGTTCGTCCGGAACCAACATCATGACGATGTCGGCTTCCGCTGCCGCTTGGGCGACTGGCAGTACACGTAGGCCAGCGCGCTCCGCTTTGGCACGTGAGCAACTCTGAGGCCTGAGCCCAACAACAACCTCTAAGCCCGAATCGAACAGGTTCAGCGCCTGTGCGTGCCCTTGAGATCCGTAGCCGATGACAGCGATCTTTTTCCCTTGGAGATAGCTGAGATCAGCATCCTTGTCGTAGTAGATCTGCATTTCTCCCCCTATTGTTCCGAACGCCCTAAGGGCTCCGAGATTCGCCCCACTTCATCGACGCTCATCTTTGAAGCGGCACACTGATTCTCATCGCCGGCAGTTGCTTGTTCCGGCATGGCCACCGCGCCGGTACACGCAATGTCACCAATGCCCAATCCGCTGAGCAGCTGGAAGACTTCGCTCACCTGTTCCCCATCTCCGGTAGCTTCGAAGGTAAGGCTATCCCCGGACACCGCGACCAGCCTCAGGCGATTCAGGCAAACGAGATTCAAAACTTCCGCCAAAGTCGGGCTAAGACCCGCCTTCACCCGGACCAGTGCCAGCCTTCGCTCGACGTGCTCGCATGCCGTCAAATCCAGTACCTTCAGCACCCTTACCTGTTTGTCGATCCGCTTGACGATCTGCTCGATCGCCCGATCATCACCCCTGGTCACCAGAGTCATCTGGGAAACGCTCGGATCAGCCGTCTCCGCCACCGTCAAGCTTTCGATGTTGTAGCCACGTGCTGCGAAAAGACCGAGAACGCGCGGCAATTCGCCGCACCGCTTCTCCATCCAAATGGAGAGCGTACGCCTCATCCGAGCAGCATCTCCTTCAGCCCTGCGCCCGGCGGGATCATGGGAAAAACGTTCTCCTCGAGTGCAACCACTACGTCCATCACAACTACCCCGCGGGTCGAGAGGCCCTGCTCCAGAATGGCCCGCAGATGGTCCGGCCGGGACGCGCGGAGTCCTACCGCCCCATAGGCTTCGGCCAACCGCACGAAGTCGGGGGTCCACTCCAGGTCCACGGCCGAGTACACGCGATCATAGAGAAGCTGCTGCCATTGCCGCACCATGCCGAGATAGTTGTTGTTCATGACCACGATCTTGGTATTCGTCCCGTACTGCACGGCAGTGGCGAGCTCCTGCGCGGTCATCTGAAACCCACCATCGCCAACAAAGGCAATGACCTGCCTATCCGGCAGGCCCAGTTGGGCACCGAGCGCTGCTGGGAAGCCGAACCCCATCGCGCCCAGGCCTCCAGAGGTGATGGATTGGCGCGGCCCTTTGAAGCCGTAGTACTGGGCCAGCCACATCTGGTGCTGGCCAACATCGGTCGCGATGATGGCCTCACCCTTTGTCAGGCGATAAAGTTCCTCGCACAGAAGCTGCGGCTTGATGACCTCATCCGAATGTTCGTAGGCGAGAGGGACGTGTTTTTTCCACTCCTCGATCTGCTTCCACCAGGGAGCCAAGCGTGCCGCGCTCTCCCTCGAGACCTTCTCCGGCAGCGCCTCGAGCATCTGCCCGAGAACGCTCTTCGCGTCTCCCAAGATCGGGATATGGGTGCGGACGTTTTTGCCGATGGAAGAGGGATCAACGTCCACATGGATGATCTTGGCCTGCGGGGCGAACTTATCGATCGCACCGGTCACCCGGTCGTCGAATCGAGCGCCGATGGCCACGATCAGGTCAGACTCTGAAATGGTCATGTTCGCCCAATAGGTGCCGTGCATCCCGAGCATCCCAAGACACAGAGGATGCCCCGATGGGAAACCGCCGAGTCCCATCAGCGTCGGAGTGACCGGAAGGTGTAATCGTTCGGCCAGCTTCAGCAGTTCGTCGCCAGCACCGGAGTGGATCACTCCTCCACCCACATACAAAATCGGCCGCCTTGACCGACAGATCTCTCCCACAGCCTTCGCCACCTGCTGGGTGTTCGGCTCGACAAATGGACGATAGCCCGGGAGGTGCAAGCGGTCGGGATAGATGAAGGGCGCTTCTTCAGCCGATACATCCTTGGGGATATCGATCAGAACGGGGCCGGGGCGGCCGGTGCTCGCAATATAGAATGCCTCCTTGACAATCTCCGCGAGATCCCGCGCATTCCGCACCATGTAGCTGTACTTCGTGCAGGGCATGGTGATGCCAACCGTGTCGATTTCCTGAAAGGCATCGGCCCCAATCAACTTCCGCGGCACCTGTCCGGTGATGACCACCAGCGGGGTCGAATCCATGAACGCATTGGCGATACCGGTGACCGCGTTGGTTGCGCCTGGCCCCGAGGTGACCAGGGCAACGCCGACTCTGCCGGTGGCCTTGGCGTAGCCCTCGGCCATGTGGACCGCGCCCTGCTCGTGGCGAGCGAGGATGTGTCGGAGCTGACCCCGCATCTTTGCCAGCTCGTCGTAGATGTGGAGCACTGCGCCGCCGGGATAGCCGAAAAGGGTGTCTACCCCTTCGCGAAGGAGCGCCTCGCACAGAATGCGCGCTCCGCGCATGACCGGTCGCGAAAAGCCGCTTTCGTGTGCTTGCGGAACCGAGGTGGTTTCTTCCTGCAATCCTTGCTTCACGGATGCTCCTCCTCTCCGGGCCCATAAACTAAAAGGCCGTTATCCTTGCTTTGGATAACGGCCTTTGGCTTGGTTCTTGTCGCTGGCCGCTATCCGCTGTCGAGCAGCAGAATGAGGCGCACAATGACCACGACGGCCAGCAAGCTGCTAAGGCGTGGCAAAGCAAAACTCGAGGGTCCCCCGAACATAGGACCACTGGTCGCCCTGGAGAAGCGGGCGGGATCGGTCAATTGTCTCGGATGCACCATATTAAATACGCAACTTGCGTATCACGCGAGCGGGAGGTCGGTCAAATAAATAATTTTTATTCTGAACCATGGGAGTTGGTTTTTCCCGGGTGTTCGACAGGTGCCGAGCAGGCCCGAAACCCTCGCCTTCTTTCGGCCTGATCCTGCTGTCTAGCATCAACGAGATCGCGATCCCCTGGCGCCCAGACCACAATTCCCCTGAGCCCCGCTGACGGAGTGCACCGAGCCCTTCAGGGACTTGCCTCCTCGGCAGCGGGCGCAGGACTATCGATCCCTTTCCCGAGGGACGAAATCTTCCGCGTCAATGCAATAGTAAAATGCATAGGATAGTTCGCAGCTGTGACTTGCTACGGAATATGTTGGACCCTTATTGCTCCTGGGAAGGCTGTGGCGTGATAAAGTAAGTGCAAGTGAATCAGGAAATCGGGGGTGGTGCAATAGGCCTTCAGGGACTGAAGCCCGGGTTTGGAAGGCCGGTTGCCGGGCTGAAGCGCACCTTTCTCTTTGTAGGAGCATCCCTTGAGCCGCCTTCGCAGTAGAATCACGGCTATCCTTTCTCGGAGGGCGGCCCATGAGAGCCTTTGTTCTGCTCAATGTCCACGCGGGCAAGTGCCCCGCAGTGGTTGGCAAGGTGCGAAAAATCGAGGGAGTCGTCAGCGCAAACGCTTGCTGGGGACGTCCTGACATCTTTGTAATCGTCGACGCCCCCAGCCAGAGCGCCCTTGCCGACACGGTCATCCAGAAGATTCAGGACATCGACGGGGTCGAGTCGACCGACACGCATATCGTGATTGACTAGCCTAGGTTGCAGGCGCGGGTCGGCTCACAGAGGACATAGGAACTGAAGAAGCGATCGCCAAGTTTGCAGAACAGTTTCAAGTGAGCGAACAGGCGATGACTTTCCGCCTGTCCAGGCTCGGCCTGCTTCGATAGCCTTGTGGCTCGGTTAAGTAGCGCCGAGGGGATAATTGAAAGAAGCATATTCATCCTGTTTCGTCCCAGCATCTGCGGGTGAAGGATCAGGGCCCGACAGACCAAATGGGAAGACCTGAAAGTATTTCTGGCACTTCGACGGTCTTGGAGCAGAGCGAAGAACAAACTATTGTCTCGGGGGCAACAATTAAAGGCCAATGCGGCGCAGCAGGAAGTCCAGCACCTTCACCTCATCGTGCTGGCTTACATTCACGGCCCCCTTAGCTGGTATTAATCGTTGTCCGAATCGCGACCCGGCAAGCGATAATCATAATTCCCGCCATTTACCTGTACCTGCGCTAAAGACCTCAATCTTGAGAATCGGGTGGATTTCCCAAGTCGTTGCTCGTGTCTTCCCCACCTGATCGGGGTGCTCAGGGTCGAGCAAGATCGAGCCACTAATGCGGACCTTTGTCTTGTTCGCTACCAATTTGTTCAGGTTTGTGGAGGTCCAGCTGGGATGTTTAGCGCGTATTCGAGGCGTTATTTCCACAACGACCGCGTCAGACCGGTCATCATCGGACGAATTAGCAAGCCAGATGTGAAAGTCACGGTCCGCTCGGTCGCTAGAATGACAGTTGGGGCTTTCGGGCCCCTCCAGTTTTATCTTCAAGAGATACCCGATAACCTGAATTGCCTTCGATTCTTCGGATTCCACGACTTGCAAAGCTCCAGCTGGCCACTTGGTGCGGTGCTTCTTGCTCACTCCTTCGGGCACCTCCAACTGTGCTAGATCATCGAAATGCATGATGCTGAACCCTTCACTCGGGATTGTCTCGCGATTCTTCAAGACATTGAGGGCAGGGTCTGACCTTGTGGTCTGAGTGGCGTCGCCTTCAGGCGGGCAACCGTGGAAGAGAGTGCCGGTTTGGGCGCAAAGGGGGGGTGAAAGCAACAAGCTGAAAAGCAGGACGGGAGCCAAATTCCTTACACGCAGGATTGAATTCAAGGCGTTAGGCGTCCTTGGTAGCTGGGTTCTGGGTTTACCGGAATTGACATACTCCTGGTGGGAAACATTGTCAACCAAACAACTCGGAGATGCCAGGGAGACGGTTGGTTGACGGTACTCTCAAGTGAGGACAGTCGGTCCAGCATGCTGGTAGTCTTGCCCGATTCCATACGAGCATAGTTCGACCTGACATCAATTTGTATTTGTGTTCCCACTAAATGAGTCATCAGGGTGCCGGCTCGACTCCAACGAGCCGCGCGAGGGTTAGCCAATGCCGCGGATGGGGGCATTGCCTGCCCGCGCGAATCTCCGCCGCGTAAGGCTCCGAGAGGCCTAGAGCCGATGATATGGCCGGGACTGTGATGCCAGCGAGGCGCGGCTGAATTTTCTCGTGGGTGTGGTAATCCTGGTTGAGACATTAACGGCATAGACCAGATCGCTGGAACTGCTTGCCTTATAGCTCAGCCGTGAGGTCGGTTCGAAAGAAAGGCTTGGGCACGCTCTGAGTTGTCCCTGCGCGAATTGCCGCTTAAAGATTCGCTGTCAACGCAAAGTAGGAATGTCCGGTTTTTCGCAAGATAGAAATGTCCGCTTCCAAGGTCTCCTCCAGGGATGATCGGAAGGGGGATGGTACTTCGTCTTGATCTTGCTTTGGACTTTGGGTTTTGGATCGGCAAGGC
>DATFXF010000319.1:0-3425 GCA_035258565.1 Candidatus Acidiferrales bacterium | reverse complement strand
GCGGCACACTTTTGGGCCGGCGATGCGGCGCCTGTGCAACTTTCGTCCACGGCCACGGGCTCCAGCAATGGCCATGACGGCAAATCCGGCGTGTGGCGCGCAGTTTTTGCTTCCCCGTCGCGCCAGAAATCAGAGCCGTTCGTATGGTCGGGAATGGCCGATGCCGAACGCAAGGTCGATCATGGCGTGGAAGATAGTTACAATCCTTCCAATCGCTCCACGCAAACCTGGGACCTGAACTTCCTCAAGGTAGATACCGACAAGGCTTTCACTGTTGCCCAACAGCATGGCGGCAAGCAACTCCTCGAGAAGGAACCGCAGCTGGGCGTGAATTATCTACTGGACTACAGCGCGCTGACCAACCAGCTCCGCTGGCATGTGACTTACGGCGGGAATCCGTCCATGGGGAGACTCACCGTCCTGGTTGATGCCTCGACTGGAGAGTTCATTCACAAAGAGTAAAGGGACTACTATTTCAGGAAGGCATTGATGTCGGCGATCGCCCTCTTGGCGTTTGCGGCAAAGGGTCCCTGGGGCTCGATGTCGAGGTATTTCTGATAGTAGAGTTTCGCGGGTTCGATCCGGCGCAGTCCCTGCAGGCTCTGGGCCAGGCGAAAGCAGGCCTTGGCATTCGCCGGAGCCAGACGCACCGCATCTTCGAAGCGTTCGCGAGCCGCGTCGAAATTGTTCAACGAAAGATAGGTCTCGCCCACTTCGATGTCGTGCTCCACTTGCGTTCCGGAATCGTTGCGCATCTCCACGTGCGGGCCGAGCCTCTTGATTGCTTCCTGTGCTTCTTTGGCATGCGGGCCGCCGGGCAGGATTTTCAGATACTCCTGGTAGTTCTTATAGGCCTGAGCCATGAGGTCAAGCTTTTCTTGAGTCACAGCCAGGCCGTATGTGGCTTCGGCGTCTCCCGGCTTGTACTGCAGGGCATCGTTGAAGCGGTCGAGAGCCGCGCGATAGTTCTTCTGACGCAGGTTATAGTTTCCGACTTCAATGTCTTTATCCGCGCGGTGCGGATCCCAGGGCAAAAGCGTCTTGTCATCCGCTTCCGTTGCCGGTGGCGCAGGCTCCGGCAAGGGTACGTGAGCATCAAGATTGATCTGCGAGTCGATGCTCGAACTCTCGCCTTTCTGCTCGGCGTCGGGGCCGGGTTGGGGCGGCTTTTCCGATTGCTGCGGGGGGTCCGCTGGTGCCTGCGGTTGCGGTTTGGGCTGGCGCTTTGGTTTAGGTGCGGGTGCGCCTTGCTGCGGCAGAATCTGCGGCTGATCTTGATTATTCTGCGCGTAGCCGAACCGCGCCGGCCCCACGCACAACAGGAGCAAAGCAAGAAACAGGAGTCGCCGCATAAAACCCATATTCAGTATTTTATGGCAAAATCAAAGGCCGCCAGCAGTACTGGCGGCCTTGGCCTGCGCAAGTGTCCCGGGGGAGGGAGACTACCGGCTCGGGTTGGGAGCGGTGCTTTGCGCAGAGGTCGAGCTTTTATCGGTACTGTTGCTCATCAGGCGGACTTCCACGCGACGGTTCTGGGCGCGTCCTTGTGCCGTTTTGTTGTTGGCCGCGGACTTATCTTTACCCAGCCCGATCACGTAAATCTTGTGCGCGGGAATGTTGTTTTCCGAAAGGTACTGAACCACGGCTTCAGCGCGGCGCTCGCTTAACTTGTAGTTATATGCGGCCGAGCCCACCCAGTCCGTGTTGCCCTCGATCACCAGCAGATAGCCTTTGGTGTTGGGAACTTCCGCCAGCAACTGGTCCAGGGCTTCCTTGGACTTTTTCGAGAGGTCAGCCCGGTCGAAGGCGAAATGGACGGCTGTCTCCGCGACCGGATGGTAGCTGTCCAGATTTGCCACCGTGTTGGAGAGCACGTCAATGCGGTTGCTGGCCTGAGTCGCCATGGTCTGGGCTTGATCAGCGCGGCCTCCGGCATCCACTGCCTTCGCGTCGGCTTCAGTTGCCTTCTGGTTTACACCCGCGATCCCTTGCTGGGCTCGGGTGTCGACGTCACGGATGTCGCGGCTGTTCTTGGCGGTAAGGTCATCCAGCGTGTTGGTCTTGTCGATGATTGGCTCGGTCTGCTTCCGGACATAGTTCTTGGTGGAGCAGCCAACACTCAGGAGCAGGCTCGAACCGGCCAGTAGAATCATTAAACTCGATTTAAGGCTCATAGGGGGAAACTCCTTCAGGACTCATCGGGCGCAGGGCAACCGCCTAATAATAAGTCACTCCAGAACAAAGCAACTGAAATGCCATTGCGCCGAACAGATGCTTAATTAACTAACTATCTTATTTTAATGCACTTAGGAGAAGGATAGGGGAAATGGTAGATCCGGCAAAGCATAGAATTTTTACCCACCTGGAGGCCCGTGCGACCTAGCCGCCGCAATCTGAACGGACCGAGGCACGAGGAAGGGCTGAACCGAAACCCCAGTCCCGCAACGCGTGACGAATCACACTAACCCGCTGTTTCAACAGCGGTGAAGACGATGGCTAAGACCGCCAAGTCCAGGAGGGGGATGGCTGAAACCTTACGGCCGCAACTCTAGAACCGCTCAGTCGTCCCCTTCGGGGACTTGCCCGTTGCGTTCCGCGTGCCGCCCTTCAAACGGCTAGCCTCAGCTGTCCAGCCAGGCGGGACTAGCCGCCTTGTAAGGCATACCCGGCTTGGCGTGGACCCATTTTGCACGGCTATTTTCGGACGCGGGCTGCGGGATCACAAACAACGTCGTAGTCCCAAATTGTTTACCATTAGAACGTCGGCCATGGATCTGATCGAGAAAATCCGCACTCTGCCCACCCAACCCGGGGTGTATCTCTACAAGAACGCCGAGGGAGAGATCATCTATGTGGGCAAGGCCAAGAGCCTGCGCTCGCGGGTGCGCTCGTACTTCCAGGAAGGCGTGGCCGAGGCCGACGCCAAGACCGGATCTCTGCTTCGCGAGGCGGTCGATATTGAATACATCGTTGTCGCCAATGAGAAAGAGGCGCTCGCGCTTGAGAACAACCTGATCAAGCAGAAGAAACCCCGCTTCAACATCCTGCTGCGCGACGACAAGACCTACCCCTATATCCAACTCACGCTGGGCGAACGCTTCCCCCGGGTGTATGTCACTCGGCGGTTGCGGAAAGACGGCAGCGCTTACTATGGACCGTATTTCCCTGCCAATTTGGCGTACCGGATCGTCGACCTGATCCACCGCCATTTTCTGGTGCCATCTTGCCGGGTCGATCTCACCCGCTACCACCCGCGGCCGTGTTTGCAGTACTACATCAAGCGTTGCCTGGGGCCGTGCGTCAAGGACCTGACGACGCCCGAGGCCTATCAAGAGGCCGTACGCGACGTGCAGTTAATGCTCGAAGGCCGGCAGACCGATCTTTCCAAGTCTCTGCGCGTGCGCATGACGCAGGCGGCTGAAGCA
>DATFXF010000318.1:0-6169 GCA_035258565.1 Candidatus Acidiferrales bacterium | reverse complement strand
AATCCGCCTGCTGAATTGACTTCCCCGGCTTGGTGAGAGGAAGATATGCGCCAAGCTTTGCTCCAAGGATGAAGCTTCCTCGCGAGAGAGCTGAAACCTTTGGAGCCAGGCCCGGCACGTCGGTGGAATCTCCAGCCGATTTAGTGTCGGACGACTAATCCAACGGTGCACACGATGAAGTGCCCGCAGTGCGAATTGGAGAATCCTCCTGGCACGCATCAGTGCTCAAGCTGCAACACACCACTTGTGTACGATGGGGCTACTTCCGCCGGGGCCACTTCCGCGGACAGCGTGGTCCCGGGCTGGTCAGATCCCGCAACTGCCAGCGCTGTAAAGACGATCCCCGTCTCCCCTGCCAGTATGAGCTCGGGGCAAGTCCTAGGTGGCCGATACGAGATCATGCAATTGCTCGGTGAAGGGGGAATGGGGGCGGTCTATAAAGCGCGAGACCGCGAACTGGATCGGTTCGTCGCGCTGAAAGTCATACGCCCCGAACTGGCCGGCAACCGGCAAGTGCTGCAGCGTTTCAAGCAGGAACTGATCCTGGCACGGCAGGTGACTCACAAGAATGTGATCCGCATCTTCGACCTCGGAGAGGCCGAAGGGATCAAGTTCATCACCATGGAGTTCATTGAGGGCCAGGACTTGAAGACCTTCCTCACCGAGAAGGGTGCTTTAGCGCCCGCAGGAGCTGTAGGCATAATCCGCCAAGTCTGCCAGGCTCTGTCGGCAGAGCACGAAGAAGGTGTCGTTCACCGCGAACTGAAGCCGCAGAACATCATGATCGACAAGCAAGGAAAAGTTTCGGTGATGGATTTCGGAATCGCCCGATCGATTGAACTGGGCGGTATGACGCAGAGCGGGGCGCTGGTAGGGACACCGGAGTACATGTCGCCGGAGCAGGTTCGGGGCGAGGAGGTCGACGCGCGCTCGGACCTGTTCACCCTCGGCATCATCTTTTACGAGTTACTCACCGGCAAGATGCCCTACCAGGCGGACAGCGCCCTGGCCACCATGTTCAAGCGCACTCAAGAGCGCGCCCTACCGCCGGCCCAGGTGAGTGCCGCTGTGCCGATGTCCCTCAGCGACGTGGTGGGGAGGTGCCTGGAAATCGATCTAAAACGACGCTACCAATCTGCGCGGGAAATCCTACAAGACCTAAGCGCCTTTCAGGGTGGAACAAGCACGGCCCACGCGGTGGCCGTTCCCCAACCCACAGTCGCGCCGTTACGCCTCTACTGGAAATGGATCGCCGCCGTGTTTTCGGTGCTCGCGCTGGCAGTGGTCGTGTTCCTGTTCCGGGGAAAATTTTCCGGAACGGGGGCAGAGCACGGCGCCCCTGCGGAACAAGTCTCGCTCGCAATTATTCCCTTTCGCAATGCGTCCGGCGACCCATCGCTCAACTGGCTGGGCCCAGCCCTGGCCGAGATGCTTCCCACGGAAGTAGGTCAGTCGGCTCATCTGCGTATTGTTGCAACTGGCCGGTTGCAGCAGATCCTGCGGGATTTGAAGATCTCTCCCGATACCGACTGGGAACCCACCACACTACGCCGCGTGGCAGAGTTCACGAATGCCGACCAGTTGATCTGGGGCCGGTACCTGAAGGTCGGCGGGCACATCCGAATCGACGCGACGCTGCAGGACTTGAAGGGCCAGCGCACCATCCCATTGAAGAGCGAAGCGCCCAACGAAGGAGAAATCTCGCGGGCAGTCAATGGCCTGGCTCAAGCTATTCGGCAGAACCTAGCCTTGCCCAGCGAAGCTGTCCGGGAGCTGCAGGCTAAGTCATTTACGACCTCCTCGAAATCTCCCGAGGCGCTTCGGGACTACAACGAAGGGCTTCAACTGGCGCGCCAGGGCAAGCACTCGGAGGCGGTGAAGAGCTTCGAATCCTCGGTCAAGCAGGACCCAAGTTTTGCTCTCGCCTATGCGAAGCTGGCCCAGAGCTACGCGAATCTGGGCTATGCCAGCGATGCCGAGAAATATGCGCGTCAGGCCGTGGACCTAAGCGAAGGCCTTCCCCCGTTGGAGAAAAAACTCATTGTGGCCAGCCACGCGCGTGTTGTGAACGATTTGGATAAAGCGATCGAGTCGTACCGAAGCTTGCTCAAAATGTGGCCGGACGATCCACAGCTGAATTTCGAACTGGCGGGGATCTTCGAGGCCAAGGGACTGCTTGAACCGGCGGCCGAGCAGTACGCGAAGGTTTTGGCGCGGGATCCCAATTACTTGGAGGCTATCTACCGGGCAGGCATCGTGGAGAATGGGCGACGTAACTACAAGGGAGCGCTCGATTTCCTGAACCGTGCGTTAAGCCTGGCCATTCAGTTTGACAACCGCGAATCCAAGGCCGCGATCCTCCACTCTATTGGCCTCTCCTATCGAGGCCTTAGCAAGCCCGAGGATGCCCTCCGAAATTTCCAGGAGGCATTAGCCATTCGCAAGCAGCTCGGCGACAAGCGCGGGATGGCCGTGACCCTGTCCGCAATCGGCAGCGCACACGAATTCCTCGGCAAGTTCGATGTCGCCCGGGCCCGTTACCAGGAAGCTCTGAAAATTCAGCGGGAAATGGGCGACAAGCGGGGAACAGGGTTCACCGTGATTCACTTGGGCCACCTCTTGCGGGAGGCCGGGCAATACGACCAGGCGCTGGGGCTGGTGAAAGAGGCGCTCCAGATCGAGCTCGAGTTGGGCGACGAGAACCTCCAGGCTATGTGCCAGAACAATATCGGCGCGCTCTACTTCCTCAAGAGCCAGTACGACGACGCGCTGATTTATTACCAGCGAGCGCTCGAGATTCGCGAGAGGCTGAAAGTTCCCGGCCCAATCGCCACAACGCTTTACAACATCGGCGAGATCTCCCTCTATGCCGGCCGCTACGACCAGGCCCTCAAAAACTATCTGCGCGCGCTGGACTTGTGGCGTGAAACCGGAGACACGCATGGGGTGGCGTACGCCTCCTACGGGTTGGGCATGGTATTCGTCTCCCAGGGCCGCTACGGCGCTGCGCTCAAGGCCAACGAAGACGCGCTCAAAAGTTTTCGGCAACTCCAGGATCGCAGTTATTGGCTGGGGGAGATTCTCGCCGGCTACGGCAACGCCCTCAGCCTGGTCGGTCGTCTCGAGGAAGCGCAGAAACCTCTGGAGGAGGCCTTGCGCCTGGCCCACGAGCTACAGAACAACGTGCTCCTTGCGCGTGTGCTGAATTTCCAGGGTGACCGACTCCTCTACCGCGAGGATCCCAAAGGTGCCCGGGCTCTTTATGAGCAGGCTCTCCAGGCGGCCTCGAAGGTTAAGGATCCCCAGTCCATCCTCGTTTCCCGGCTGAACCTAGCAAAGGTCGCCATCCGCGAGGGCCGGGCGCAGGCGGCGGTCAGCAGCTTGAAAGAGTTGGGGAGCAAGGCCGCTTCGGCGGGCCTTAAGTACTTGGCCGCAGAATGCAGCGTTTATCTGGGCGAGGCCCTGCTCGGCGCGAAGGATTATTCGCGGGCGCGTTTGGAACTCGAGGCCGCGCTGCAAAAGAGCGAGAACTTGGGTGCGCGGCTCCTGCAGGCCCAAAGCCATTACCTGCTGGCGAAGATACTCCCCTTGACGGGCAGCAAAGGGGGAGCCGGTCAGCATTACGCCGAAACGCTGAAGATCCTTGAGGAAATGCGCACGGAGGCGGCCACGGACACGCTGCTCAAGCGTCCCGATCTAGCGTCTCTTTACCAGGAATCTTCCCGGTTTTCCCAGAATCCTTTGAGATAATGTGGTGGCGGACCCGCGCCCCAGAACTGGGTCCGAAGCGCCGGTCCGCTCGTTGTTACCGGAGTATAAAGGCCGACGACTCCGGCGGGCCGTTGTTCGACAGGAGGACTACGGTGCCGATATAAAGAAATCCCGCGGTCAAGTTGCTTACGTCCTGAACAAACTTATAGGTAGTGCCGTCGAATGAGAAAATCGCCGGATTTGCGGGATTGAAGATGCCTCCGCCTCCGCCCTGGATAGTAACGAACCCGACGAATTTCGGGGACGCGACACTACAACCAGGGCAATTGATGTCGTACTGCGCAACAGAGAGCAACGCTACAGCTCCGGGTTCGGCTAGGGTGTTGGTTGAGCTCGCTGGACAGGAATTCCCCTGGGGCACCAATTGGAACCGCCAATTCAGTGACCGCCCCTGCTGGCCCACATTGAACGTGGCAACATTGCTGAGATCTAGCGTCGGCTGTAGTGGATTAGAAAAACCGCAGAAGGTGGCCGGCGCAGTGTTCGCCATTGGGAAGGGAGCCCCGACCGCCAAATTAAACAGGAAGAAGTCCGAGGTCCCTGGGGGAACATCGTCAACGGGATCGGTGCCGAACGGCGCGTATTGGGCGATACCAAACGTAAAGCCTGTCGCGCTCTTGCGGGCCAGGCGGACGTTGGTCACGGGAAAGTTCGCGAAGATCGTCATGGTGTACGTTGGGGGGCTCGTCGGATTCAAAAAGCTGCATGTGCCACTCTGCGTTAGGGTGTAGATGATAGGTCTCTTGAATCCGTCGTAAATGATAGGGGTCCCGGCGACGTTGTTGGCGTTGAGTATGCCTTGCACGGTGCTCGCGGAGACAGCAGTGGCGGTAACAGTAAGCGTATTGTTGGGACTAGTACAACTCAGGTTCGCCAACTGGAGGGCGTGACCCAGAAATCTGAATTTGCAGCCATCCAGGAAGCTTACCGGTCCGATCGTTGTGGTTGGGCCCTGTACTTTGACAGGAGCGTTAGGGTCACAGCTTGCAGTCTGTGCCTGGCCCTGCGCACAATAGAGCAACCCGAGAACTATCAGAAGACCAACCTGAAACACAAAGTGCCGCCTAGACATCACAAACCTCCTCGTCGATTTGGGAACTATCGCTTGACCCTTCTAGGTGCGGGGAGCCCGGCGCATTCTGCCGTTACACAGATTAGCTTGTCAAGATGAAAAAGTTTGCACACCGGAGTGGGACGACTGGAGCGGGAACAACTACCACTCCCAGCACAAACCAGTCAGAATGGAAGAATCACCTGAAGGATCGGCTGGACAAGCAGACTTTGCGCGGGTTTCGCACGTTCACGGCGAGCAACTTCTTGCAGAGATCGCCAGGCAGTCGAACCTGGGCCGGAGTTCGCTGAAGCACGTTAAGGTGTTCCTGTCGGGCGTATTCAAGCAGGCGAAGCGGTTCGGGATTCTCGATGGAACCAATCCGATGATGGACGTGAGCATTCCGCTGGTGCCGGAGCCGAGCGAGACCTATGCGTACAGCCTCGAGGAAGTCAGGAAGAGGCTGCTCCGGCTCAACGAGCCGGTCAAGACAGTGGTGCTGACGATGGCGCTCAGCGGCCTGCGCAAGAGCGAGCTCTGGGGCCTCGAGTGGCAGGACTTCAACGGGCGCGAGTTGAGCGTGAATCGTTCCGTTTGGAACGGACAGGCAACCGAGCCCAAGACGGCTCGTAGCCGTGCGCCCGTTCCCGTGGTGAAGATGCTGGCCGATGCTCTTGAGGCGCTGAGGCAGCGCATGGGCAAGCTGGCAGTGGGCCCGATCTTCCAAGCCGGAAACGGGAAACCGCTCAATCTCGACAACGTTGCGCGGCAGGCGATTACTCCAGCGCTCAAAAAGGCTGGCGTCGCCTGGCACGGATGGCACGCATTCCGCCGCGGCTTGGGAACGAACTTGCACCGGCTTGGAGTGGAAGACAAAACGATCCAGGCGATTCTGCGGCACAGCAACATTGGCTTGACGATGAACGTGTACGTCAAGAGCATGGCCGAATCTCAAATCAACGCAATGGATGCCGTTGGTAGCGCGTTGCAGGATGGAATATGCAACGAGAATGCAACGCCAGACTTGGTTAACTAACTTAAGTCTTATAGAATCAAGCCGAGCCGAGGTAGCTCAGCTGGTAGAGCAGACGATTCGTAATCGTCAGGTCGCCGGTTCGATCCCGGCCCTCGGCTCCATCTAACTCTCTGCTGCGTAGCGGGTTGCCCACTTTCAGTTCACCAGACTCTTCCGCCGTGTTGCAAGGTCGTTGCAAGTTCCATCTTGCAACGCGGTTCCTACGGCGTCCATCGCGCTGATTTGAGATTCGGCCACGCTCTTGACGTATACGTTTATCGTCAGACCCACGTTACTGTGCCGCAGGATTGCCTGGATCGTTTTGTCGTCCA
>DATFXF010000317.1:0-29982 GCA_035258565.1 Candidatus Acidiferrales bacterium | reverse complement strand
CAGGCTTCTCACCCCTCATCTCGAGTCGCAGAGTCCCGCTGGTTACCGTCACGATTTGCCAGCGAATGATGCAGCCTGGAGTGAATTTGTTCAACAGGAGCGCAAGTCCCTTGCTGGGGTCGCCGCGCTCGACAGCACTGGTGGCGCAATCAGGCCCGTTCGCCCTTTTCTCAAACTTGGCGGTTTCTGCCTTGTTTACCACTGCTTTTTCCCCCGACCCTTGAGCCAAGATCAGGGTTGAGAATGCAAGGCACATCATAGCCACCGGGAACAATATCGACGCATCTCAGTCTCCTTTCGCTGTGTGAGGGTCGGGGCGCAACTTAGTCTTGCGACCTGTGATTGTCAAGCACCACCCGGTTGGCGAGTCAGCCTAGGCGTCCACAAGGCAGTTGATTACGGAACGAGGGTAATCTCCGTAAAGGGCTATGTGCATTTCCCGCTTGACTCATTCCGCCAACCAGAGTAAGTTCATGCCAATCCGCAGGGCCACTCAACACAAGTAGACAGACCCGCAACACTGCAAGGTACAGTTCCCAGAGTTCGGAGGTACGCGTGGCATGACATTTCAAGCCTACTGCCCCTACTGCGAAAAGACCGTGAGGGCATTTACGCTCTTGGGTGGAAGTGAGCTTCAGCTCGCGTTGGACAGCAACGGCGATATTCAGGTAATGCACACACCTGAGACTCGTGGCGACCACATGTGGCGCTTGAACAGACAGGAAAAGGAGCATTTGCACAGCGCCTTTTCCCTCTACTCTATCGGCTGATCTCCGCTGCGACACTGCATACAAAGAAGCTGTAGTGAGGACCGTCTAGCGCTAGCAACTCTCCTGGGATCTGTTCTATCAGATCGACTAGGCCGGCCAACTCGCTTGAGTTTCCTAGCGTGAGATTCACGACGTGGCCCTCCGCTTGGATTGCAGCCCATGGGAAGACCTGATCAATAAAAGACACAACTTGACTTGGCACTGCTCTCGGCATCTCAAGGGTTCCAGATACAGATGTTATTGCTTGCATCGAGACAAAGCCAATCGATTCGGAGAAGGCCGTTCGTGCAGGTACTCAACGAAGGAGCGCACCGCTCCGTGCATCGAAGCCTGAAAGGTCCTTCAATTCAACCACAATCAAGTGGACTGGTGTCTGCCCTGTGTTCACCCATGAATGCGTCACCAGGCCTGCATACGTCGCGGTGTCTTTTTTGAAGGTCACCGCCTGCTTCTTGCCTTTCTCGTCGGTAACCTCCGCCGTTGCATCGGTTAATGAAACAATTATGTCGTCGCCGTGCGTATGCTTCGGTACCGCCCCGCCTGGCGCTACTATGGCTTCAAATACCGTGGCATGTGGATTCTCGGCCACGTGTTTGTAGGGTGCAGGGAACGACGGATTGCGCCAGAGAATCGGAGCAGGCTTTTTGAACTCTACCAAGATAACGTGCACAGAAGTCGTGCCAATATTCTCCGAGATATGAGTCTCGCTGGGCATGTACAGCACGCTGCCTCGGGTGAAACCAGGCCCTGATTGTTCGGATTTGCCATCGGGCCGAGTCCACCTGATCGTGGTTGGCTCAAGTACGATAGCGACCAAGTCAGGATGCGAGTGCACCGCCGTCTTTGCCGCTGCGGGAATATTCAAGTCCAAGACGCGAACGCTGTCGTTCTCGATAATCACTTTGTACAAGTCACCCGCTACTTTCACAGGGTCTTGAGCCTTGGCGGCTAGGAGGGCAAGACACGCTAGAGGCACCAGAAACAATACTCGGCGCATCTCGGTCTCCTCTCGCCTCAGATGGTGGGATGGGTGGGACGCAACTTAGTCTGGCCACTGGCAGGCTGTCAAGCATCGTGCTGCTCGGGGTGGGTGAATTTGGTCCAGTTGCATATTCGCTGTCCCAGTCATGCCTGATGCATCAGCTTATAACTAGTCCGCTGGTGCGTGCCTGGCCCGCAGCTCCCGTCACTTCTATCTGATACTTGTACAACTGCTTCCGCCTACGTGAAGCACCATAGCTCAGGAGCGCGCCAAGCCTGCCGAATCTCCGATAACATTGGCGATATGGCCTTCTGTGTCGCAACCTGTCCCAAGTGCTCCGGGCAATTCCGCCTCAGCCATGGTACGCGCGGCGTGAGTCCAAAATGGGTGGTGGGTCAGTTTGGTGTCGAGGTTATCGTTGCCGGCTTTCTGCGGCTGAAAATTCCAACCAATGCCAGCGTCACTACAATTTGAACCGCCACAACCGTGACGATAATCCCCGGATGCCCAGCGAGTATTTCTTTCGAGTCTATTGCGCTGGAAAAGAGCGGGAGATTGGCTAGATTGAACAGCAGAATAGTCGCCAGCAACGCCTTGCCCCCCTGAAAAAGGGCCCAGCACAGGACGCCGTATCCGGTCTCCAGAAAAAAAGCATGCATGGGCAGTGAACTATAGAGACCAAGGCCCATCTTCGGTTCGGGGACCAAAGGCGCCAGGCAAATATCCGGGGCATGCGTGAGCAGGTCTAAAATCAAGTGTGACAACACTCCGAGTCCAACCGCCACGCCCACAATCGGTTTCCGAAAGCCCTTTGCCAACAGCGCCCAGGCCAACAGAGCCAATCCAAGCCCGGACAGGATCGAATGAGAATAGGGCATGTAAGCCAGATGAATGTCTGCCAACGTTTTGACTGTTCGTTCCGTAGCAGTCCGCTCCACCCCGGCGTAATTGAGAATCACCCAGAGGAACTCCATGAGCTGCACCGCCAGCAGGAGCCAGAGCATGTGCACGCTCGGATATTTTCGGTGAATGACCAAGGCGGTGGCCGCGTGATTAATGGCGAACATGGCGGCTTCGCTCCCAGCGTATAGAGACCAATTTTAACTGCTCTTTCCGACTTTTTCCGTTTTGGACTTCCAAGTAGACGGCCTTCGAGATGGGAGCTCCTCCCTCGGACTGTTTGAGGGCAGTCTTGCCCTAGATCGGCGGGTCCTGCGAGGTCGCCGCGCGGTTTTCTCGCGTGGCGCGGAGTAGGCCAGTCTCATCGGTATAGAAAGCTCGGTAGCCGTAGTTCCCAGGCCGCGCGAGCAGGACGTAGCTGTGTGCGGCGCCGTCCGGTCCCACGGGCCCCGGAATGTACTGCAGTTGGTAGCCTTCGCTCAGAGCCTTCTGCGCGGACGCGCGGGCGCGGTCTCCCAGAACTTCGAGCGACGCCGGGTAGGCACCGCGCTGCGTGCCTGCATAGGCGTTGAGCGCAGAGCGGAGCTCGAGCAGCGACTCCACTGCCTGATTCTCGGCGCGCAGCGCGGCACTGCCCTTGGGCCCCGGCAAGACGTAATGTACGAAGGTCCACAGGCTAAGCGCGATCGAGCTTGCCAGCGCGCCCCAGATGAGAAGAAGGGAGGTAAGGCTGCGCTTCTTGGCCGGCTCCTCCGCCTCAGGGCCGGCTGCGATCGTCAGGTCAGCGCCGCAGTACGGGCAGATTTCAGTGGCTTGATTGATCGCGCGCTCGCATTCGCGGCAGGTGTACATGCGGGCGGCGTCGCTCAAGCCTCGGGCGCGTGGCCCAGGATAACGAGTGACAGGACCGCCTTCGAAGGGGCGCCTCCTGCGGGCTCGATCGGCACGGCGAACTGGAGTACCCAAAGGTCGCCGTCTTCCTGGTGCTTCAGGGCAGGCAGCGTGGCTGGCGCACTGTCGGTTGCCGGAAGGCTCCAGACCGAGGGGTGACCCGTTCCGATGGATTTGCGGCTGAGGTTGAGCAGCGCCTCCCGTGAAATGGTGGCGGGATTGGCGTCGGCCGCAGCCGGTGAGATCAGCAGAAAATCCCGGTTGGGGGCGACTCCCTGGTGATTGCCATCCACAGGAATCAACGCATAGCGTAGCGTATAGACTCCGGCCTTCACCCGTTGCTGGCGGTAGTCGTTCACCTCCCCCGGAAAGCGCACAACGCCAACGAGCGCCCCTTCGGCAAGCTGTCCGTAGCTGATGCCCAGCTCTTGAGTCGTCCCCGCCTTGGCGGGAATGGCTTTGCGGAGCCAAATCTCTAACAGTGCTCCCTTAGGACTGACAACTCGGAGCGCTTGGGCCGCAAGTGCATCGCGTACGGCCGAGGACAGTTCCTCGGGTGGGGGCGTGCCGGCGGTTTCCACGTGGTAGGATTGAGCTGCTGCGGTTTCGAACGCACAGAGAACGAGGAGCAGCAAAGTAGAGCAAACAAGTCCAGAGCGATTCAGGTTCATCGCGCCTCTTTCCATCCGAAAAAGGAGGAGTTCGCCATTCTATTAGATGATTCCGCGGCAGGCAGCGTCCCGCCAAACCTAGCAGGCCCTGCGAGCGGAGGTTCGGGATTGTTTTGATCCGGCCTTGCCTTGGGCCGCAACAGAAAGAAAGCCCCCCTGAGCCGACGGGCCTTCCGGGGAGGTTGCCCGTTTCCGCTAGAAAGAGAAGGTGCCGACAAACGAGCCGCGGCGGCCCGAATCCGACCAGTTGATGCCCAGGTGGTTGCCGCGATAGGAGCTCTCGGTCGAGACGGCGGGCATGGAATGATTCAGGTTCGCTGTGAGCGGCGGGTAGTACACTTCCTCGTTATGGCAGAGAAGGTCGCCGTCCTTAATGGCCCGCGTGGAGATGCGCGCCAAGCGACCTGCTTCGAGAGTGGCATAGCCGTGGCGCCCGCCCTCGTTCACCTGAAACCGAATTGGTGAAGCTTCCACGGCAACCACCTCGTTCAGCAAAGCGCCCGCTTGTGCCTGCGCGAAGTTGACGAGCGCGGCCTGCTGCGCCTCGTTCGCGCGCTCATCTACGATCAGCACGGCTCTGGCGGGCAGCGGATTCGAGTAAGGATCACCCAGGGTACTGCTGGCCCGCACCACCGCTACGACGGCAAGGCCGTCGAGCGCCACACGGTTCCAGCTTCCCTGGTCAATGCGCCAGGCCAGCACCGCCTCCTGCCCGGTGAGGTTCACTTCAGAATTGGCAAAGCACGGGCCGGTATAGACGTCCGCCGTGCGCGCCTCGAGGTATTGACCCGAAACCTGCGCAAACGCCGGCGAGACAAAGGCCGCCGCCAGGAGCGCCAGCACGATAGCCAAGAACAGTTCCTTCCCCTTCATGACATTCCTCCCCGCCTATCTCTCGTATTTTCTCACCGTCCGGCGCAGCATTCAATTGCCACGGCTAGGCAACTTCGCAGCACGTGCGACCCGGGCGGCAGCTCACCGCGTCCGCCACCTTGCCATCCGGCCCGAGCAAGGACTGCGTCAGCGCGCACCAGAAGGGGCCCTCAGGCCGGGAGGCTCCGGCGTCCTCCTCTGACTGATAAAACATCTTCTTCTCCCGCAGGCATGAGCAGACTTCGCCGCGCAGGATCAAAGCATTCAGGGTTGGCATGGCTATGCGCCCCCTTTGGCCGCCTGGAGCAACGCCCGTTTGACCGAGACGCGCGCCAGTTGGATCTTGTAGGCATTGCCACTGAGCGGCCGCGCGCCGCGGACGGCTTCCTCTCCCGCATGAGCTGCGGCCTGCTCTGTCATCGCCTGCCCAAGGAGTGCTTTTTCAGCTTCCGGCGCCGGCCACGGAACCGGCGCGACATGCCCGAGCACGATGCTGGCGCGCGTCACCTTGCCCGCTTGCATTTTAAGTGCGACAGCAGCGGTCGCGAGCGGCCAATCGAGCGCCTCCTTCTGGCGCACCTCGTAGGTCGAGCTGAGCAGGCCGGCAGACGCCGCCGGGACCACCACGTGGGTGAGGATCTCGTTCGGCTGCAAGATGTTCTCGCGTTCAGTGTCCTTCTTGGGGAGGACGAAAAAGTCCGCCAGCGCCACTTCCCGCGCTCCCTTGGCACCGAACAAGCGAACCTTGGCTCCGAGCGCGATCAGCGCGGGCGCCAGGCTCGAGGGATTGACGAAATATGCCGGGCCCTCGTTGCCCAGGATGGCGTGATACCTGTTCTCGCCGTTGGGCACGAGCGACCGACCGCTTTCGTCGCGCGCCAGCAGTCCAAAGCCATTGCGGAAATACCAGCAGCGGGGGCGCTGGCAGACGTCGCCGCCCACGGTGCCCATGTTGCGGATCTGCGGACTGGTCACGCCGGCGGCAGCCTGTATCAATGCCGGATAGTTAGTTTCGACGCTCTTGCTCGCGCGCAACTCTTCGAGCGTGACCAGCGCTCCGATCACCAAACCTTCCTTTGTCGGACGGATGCCCCCGAGCTCCGGAATGCCTTTGATGTTCACCACGCGCTTTGGCGTGGCCACGTAATTCTTCATCAAGCTGAGCAGGTCGGTGCCTCCCGCCAGGATTTCGGCATCGCCCCAACCCGTGCCGAGCAGGGCTACCGCTTCCTTCAAATTGTTCGGATGGGCATATTCGAAGGCTTCCATCAGGCCGCGCCTCCTTTCTCGAGCGCGTGAAGCACCTGGTCGGGCGTTAGCGGGAGCCGGGGAACGCGGACGCCAATCGCGTTGGCTAACGCGTTAGAAATGGCCGCGCCGGGCGAGACCACCGGCGGCTCGCCGAGCCCGATCACGCCGCGCTCGTCGTAGCCCGCGCCAGCCATCATGTGCACGACGAGCTCACCGATGTCGGCGATTCCCGCCAGCTTATAGAACTCCATGTCCGCGTTGAGGCAGCACCCGGTCTGCTCATCCATGATCTTTTCTTCATAGAGCGCGTAGCACACGCCCATGATGCAGGCGCCATAGATCTGGCTCTCGGCCGTCTTCAGATCGATGATCAAGCCGCAATCCTGGACGGCAACCAGCTTCTCGAGCTTCACCACGCCGGTTTCGACGTCTACGGCCACCTCAGCCATCTGCGCACCGCCCACGCCGCTCGAGATCAAGTCGCGCGAGGTTTGGCCAGCGGCGGTCACGGACGTGGTGCCAAGCTTGGCGCACGCTTGCTTCCAACTGATTCCTTTCGACGGATCGCCCTTTACCTGGATTCGCCCGCCGATGGCTTCCAATTGATCCGCCTCCGCGCCCAGCGACGGAGCCACCTTGGCGAGCAGCTCGTTCAGCGCGTTGGTCGTCGCGCGCCGAGTAGAGGAGCTGACGCCTCCGACCGTGGTCGAACCGCCGGAAGCCCCGGAGGGCGGGTAGCGTGAGTCGCCGATATTCACCCGCACCGCTTCGAGGGGTAGCCCGAACGTTTCCGCGGCAACAATGCCGATTACCGTGCGCGTGCCGGTGCCAAGGTCCTGCGAAGCCAAGGAAACTTCCACTGCCCCATCCGGATGAATCGTGCAAGAGCAGTTGCTTGGATGGCCCGCGCCACCCCAGGTGTGGATGGACAGCCCCAAGCCTCGTTTGATCGGGCCCGGCGCTTGGTCGCCTCGCGGGTGCCACTTCTTCTGCCAGCCGATCAGCTCGGCTGCCTTCCCCAACTCGGCCTGGTAGGTGTTGGCGAGTTGCCCGGTCATCTGGATGTTCTTCAGGAAGAATTCGAGCGGATCCATGCCGAGCTTGGCCGCCAGATCGTCGAGCGCTGCCATCGTGATCAGACACATCTGCGGGTGGTTCGGCGCGCGCCAGGCACGGCTGGGGCCGATATTGGTGAGCACCGCCGTGTGGCGCGTGCGCCGGTCCGGAACGCGGACCACGTACGGCAGATTCGGCGGGCCGCCCTGGCTGGCGGGCCCGGTGGTGCCCCAGGATTCCGAATCCCAGGCCGTCAGCGTGCCATCTTTCTTGGCTCCCACGCGCACCTTGGCGTAGATCGATGGCCGGGCGCCGGCAACCATCAACTCTTGGTCGCGCTCGAGCATCATCTTCACTGGGTAGCCCGCCTTCTGCGCGAGCCGCGCGCACGACGGACCCCAGACGTCGGCGCCAAACTTGCTACCGAAGCCCCCGCCCATCACCGGGGTAAGCACCCGCACCTTGTCCGCACCCACGTTCAAGCTCTTGGCGAACTCGCCGGCCACCCCGGTGACGTTCTGCGTTGAAGCCCAGACAGTCAGGTTCTCGCCCTCCCATTCGGCCACCTGTCCGTGCGACTCCAGGCAACAATGGGTGATGCCCCGAGAGCCATACTGCCCTTCGTGAACCACTTCTGCGGCCTGGAAACCCTGTTCGGGATTGCCGTCGGTTTGCTCGGCTGTTTGCTTCGTGCGGTCGCCCGCCCGCGTGAGATCAAAGTCGTTGACCAGATGAGGCATCTTCTCGTACTGAACCTTGATCCGCCGCGCGGCGTCGCGGGCCTGCTCTTCGGTCTCTGCCGCCACGGCGACCACCGGCGTGCCTGCCCACAGGATTTCCTTGGCAGAGCCGCTTGGGTCCACCATCACTTCGATGGCTTTCACACCCGGCATCTTTTCCGCGGCACTCGAATCGATGCTCACCACCTTCGCGTGGGCGTAGGGAGCCAGCACCATCTTGCCGTAGAGCATGCCGGGCCGATTGACGTCGTAGGTATACTTGGCGCGCCCCGAGGCCTTGCTGGGGCCATCGAGCCGCGAGATGCGCTTGCCGATCAGACTGCGTGTGCCCGCAGGGGGCCAGTGATAGTCGGCCATCAGGCGCGCCCCCCTTTCATTTGCATGGCCGCGTCCAGAACGGCTTTGCGGACACCCATGTAAGTGCCGCAGCGGCACAGGTTGCCCCCTAAGGCGTGTTGCACCTGCTCATAGGTGGGATGGGGATGGCGATCGAGATAGGCCTTCGACGCCATCACGAAGCCCGGCGTGCAGAAACCGCACTGCTGCGCGTCGTTCTCGACGAAGGCCGCAGAAACCGCGTGGAGTTGGTCCTCGGGCGCCAAGCCCTCGATCGTCTGAATGTCAGCGGCGGGATGCCCCGGCCGCTCGGCAACGTCTATCGCCAGGACCGAACAGGAATAGACGGCCTGGCCATTCATGATTACCGTGCAGGCCCCGCAGGTACCGCGGTCGCAGACTTTTTTGGCCCCTGTCAGATCGAGGTGATTACGCAGGGCATCGAGCAGCGTTACGCGGGGTTCAACCGTCACTCTCTTGGGTTGCCCGTTGATGCGCAGCGTCAACGGCGCGGCGCCGGGGCCAACGACGACGCCTCCCGCCGGCGCCTGGGCCTCAAGCAGCGCGCCGCCATCCAATACGCCCGCGGAAACTGCGACTCCTGTCCCGCCGACCAGCTTGACGAACTCGCGCCGGTTCAGGCCCTGCTTCGACGAACCGGATTTGCGTGAGCCCTTGCGCTCATCCTTCTTAGACATGGAAAGACCTCCGGGACAACCAGGGAGACCAAGCGGAGAGGAGTCGGAGACTCATGGCCTAGGTGCCGGGTCAACAGCCACTTCTGAGGAGTGCCGGGGGATACCGCTCGCCCCCCAGCGAAACGAATCATACTCCAGTGCTGCCTCCAAAACTACCCTTTCGGCCCGGCTGCCCACTAGACGTGCGGGGGTGGCCGAATGTTTCACACGGCAAGCGACTCGAAACGCGCAAGCAACCCCTCGCTCCAGTGGGCTATCATGGAGAAGAGGACCACAAGCCCCCTATGCCTCGAGAGGGCCCAGCCGAGAGCCCCACCAGCCGCCTGGAGGAGTTTCTATCCTCGCACGCGCGCCTGGTCGAGGAGCTGTTCCGGAAGACGGATGCGGCGCGGTGGGGGCTCACGCACGCGCGGTTCGCGAAAGCGCTGCTGCGCAGCGCCGCGCATCGCTTTCCCGAGGCTTGCCCGGCGGCTGCGGAACTGACTGGGTACCTCGAGTCGCTGCACCTGGAAGACCTGGCCTTGGCCTGCGCGTGCAGCGACGGCAACGAGCAAGCCTGGGAGCATTTCATCGAGCGTTACCGGCAGGACCTCTACGCCGCAGCCCGCGCCATTATCGGTCAGGGCGACGAAGCCCGGGCGCGCGACCTGGCCGATTCGATCTACGCGGAACTCTATGGGCTCGCGCCCCGCGGCGAGGGTGCGGAGGCCAAGCGGCGGTCGCTCTTCGACTATTTCGACGGCCGCAGCAAGCTCTCCACGTGGTTGCGCGCAGTGCTGGCGCGGCGCCACGTGGATGCGCTGCGAGCCAGTCAACGCACCGAATCGCTCGACGAGAACGAAGAGCCGGAGACACTCGGCGGCCCCAAGCGAGACGCGCCGCCGGACCCCGACCGCGCGCGGTATGTCGCGCTGCTACACGTGGCATTGACCGAGGTGCTGACTCGACTCCACGCGCGCGACCGCCTGCGGTTAGCCTGTTATTACGTTCAGGAACTGACCCTGGCGCAGATCGGCAGAATTCTGGGGGAGCACGAGGCCACGACGTCGCGGCACCTCGACCGCATCCGGCGCGAGCTTCGCCAGTCCGTCGAGGCTGCGTTGCGTGACGGCCGAGTTTCCGTCGGGGGGGCGCCGCCCGCCGCAAGACTGAGCGAGGCACAGATCCATTTGTGCTTCGAATATGCGCTCGAACAGTGGCCTTTCGATCTGACGGGCGCGCTCTCTCGGGAGACGCCGCGGCCGAAACTCGCCGAGGAATGAGGCCAATGGGAGCGTTCGAGCACGCACAGCCCGAAGGGGTGCAAGAATCGAAGGCCGCTTCGTTCTAGACTAGAGAAGGTTGGCGATGGACCCACGGGACACGGAGAAAGCTCGAGAAGAAATGCTCGAGCGATTGCTCGCGCCCAGCCTGCGACAGACGCTGGGCGAGAGAGGCGCGGAGTGCCCCGCTCCGGAAATCCTTGCCGCCTATTTCGATCATGCCCTGAGCCCCACGGAAGCGTCCCAGTGGGAAGTGCATCTCTCTCGCTGCGCGCATTGCCAGCAGGTGCTCGCCGCGCTCCTCACCAGCGAACCCAAACCCACGTCCGAGGCAGAACCTGAACCAGTCGTGACCCTGGCAGCAAAGGCGGCGCTCCCAGCAACGCCATCGCGCAAGGCGGAACCCGCAGCCGAGACCGCTCGGAGAACGCTTGGGAAAAAGGAGTGGGCACTGGGGCGCTACCTCAGCTGGAATTGGCTCGCTCCACTGGCGGCGGCCGCGGTGGCCGCGGCCTTCTGGCTGATCCTCCGGCCCGCACCCGAACTGCCTCTCCGAGTGGCCAAAGTAAACCCGGTGCCGTCAGAAGAGATGGACAGAGAGGCTCCTGTGCCACCACTGAACGCGCCCGCCGAAAATGGCGCGCTGCCGGCGCCCCCGGCGTCGCGCCCTAAGGAAAAGCACGCTCCGACGTCGCGCATGGATGCAGACAGCGAAACGCAGCCTCCGCAACGAGCGAAAGGGGCGACCGGGCCGGCAAACCTAGAGACGAAAAACTCCCTGGCCGATGCCATCCGACGCGAGAGAGCCCGGGTGCAAGCCACCCCATCCCAGATTGGCGGAATTGCCGGCGCACCGGCGGCCGCCCGCCCAGAGGGAAAAGAGTTGGCCGAGCAAGAGCGCGCCGCGCAAAAAAAAGAAGCGGCCCGCGGCTTCAGTGGCGGAGCAGCTGCGTCAAGGTCCGGCACGTTGCGCGATGAGGCAGACAAGAGGGCGGCCGGCGAGCTGGCCAAGGCACCGCCGCCCGCGGAGGCACCCGGCGTGGCGGAGCAGAGAACGCAGGCGGGCACCGTCACAGTGTCCAGCGCCGCGAACTACAAGTCGTCGCCACTGGCTATGATCGCTTCGGCGAGAGGCTGGGTGATGTGGCGCGTGGGCGCTCAAGGAAGTATCGAGCGGTCACTCAATGCCGGCCGCACGTGGCAGGCACAGGCCAGCAAAGTGGATGCCGACCTCGTAGCCGGGTCAGCGCCCTCCGATACGGTCTGCTGGCTAGTGGGCCGCGCAGGAACCATCCTGCGCACCACCGACGGCGAACACTGGGAAAAAATCCCCTCGCCCACCATGTTGGACTGGACCAGCGTCAAGGCCCAGGACGCCCTTCGCGCCGAGGTCTCAGCTGGCCGCAAGCAAATCTACGTCACCACCGACGGCGGCCAGACCTGGCAGGGCCCCACTAAGTAAACAATTTCTCCTCCCCATCCCTCGGTCCTGATTCCGCTGCAAGAAATTGCCATGTCTGCGTTCTAACAGGCGCAGAGAAGAAATCTCGGGAGGAGCAACATGCGTTCTCGAACCTTTCGGCATCGGCCGGCGAACTTTCTACCAAGCCAGCTCAGAGCCGGGCTGCTGGCAGCGAGCCTGCTCGCCGTACCGCCACTGTGGTTCCATTCGACAGCGGGCACAGCGAAAGCAGGGCTCGCAGGGCCCGTTACGACCTCAACCAAAGACGAGCAGCCCGGCACATCGGCGAGCGATCAAGTGGACCTGGCCGTGACCGTCTATAACTCGAATATCGCGCTCGTGCGCGACGTCCGCCAGCTGGCCCTACCGACCGGCGATTTCCGCCTGCGCTTCATGGACATCGCCGCGACCATCAACCCGGCCACGGTGCACCTCCGCTCGCTCAATGAGCCGTCACACCTTGGCGTCGTCGAGCAGAACTACGAATACGACCTGCTCGAGCCACAAAAGCTGCTGCAAAAGTATGTCGGCCGAGAACTCACACTGGTCCGCGCGCACCAGGAAAACGCCACGACCAAATGGGAGGAGGTGAAGGCCACGCTGCTGGCCTACAACAACGGCCCAGTGTGGAAGATCGGCAACGAGATCGTCACCGGCCTCTCCGCGGACAGCTATCGCTTCCCCGAGTTGCCGGAGAATCTCTACAGCCGCCCGACGCTGCTCTGGGAGCTAGAGAATAGCGGGGCGCCGCGCCAGCGCGTCGAGGCCTCCTATCTCGCCGGGAACATCTCCTGGAGCGCCGACTATGTCCTTACCGTAGGCCGCGACGACAAGTCCGCCGACCTGGATGGCTGGGTGACACTCGTCAACAACACGGGCACGGCCTTCAAGAACGCGCGGCTGCAACTCGTGGCTGGAGACCTGCACCGCGTCATGGAGTCTTACGGCGTTGCTGGAGCCAATGCCAAGGCTATGCTGTCGCGAGCCGAACAGGACCGGCAGTTCGCTCAGGAGGCTTTCTCCGAGTACCACCTCTACACGCTCGGCCGGCGCACATCCATCTTCGACAAGGAAAGCAAGCAAATCAGCTTGCTCAATGCGACGGGAGTTCCGGTGGGAAAAGCCTACGTGGTCGAAGGGCAGCAGTTCTACTACCACAACTACCAGCATCCTGGCTCACCGTTCAAAGACCCGGTGAAGGTGTATTTCAAGTTCAAGAATGAGGAAAAGGGTGGTCTCGGCATGCCCATGCCGGCCGGAACGGTTCGCGTTTACCAGGCGGACTCCAAGGGGGGCGTGCAGTTTGTCGGCGAAGATCATATCAGCCACACGCCCAAGGACGAGACGCTCAGCCTACACATCGGCAACGCCTTCGACGTCGTCTCGGAGCGCAAGCAGACCGACTTCAAAAGAGTCAGCGATCACCTCTACGAGATGGAGTTCGAAATCACACTGCGCAATCACAAGGATGTTCCCATTACCGTGGAGGTCGACGAGCCCATCGGCGGCGATTGGGAGATGCTCCACTCCACACACAAGTGGAGCAAAACCGCAGCCTGGGCCGCCCAATTCCAAGTGCCTGTGGCCAAGGACGGCATGTCGGTTCTGCGCTATCGCATCCGCGCGCATTGGTAGTTCAGGAACTGGAGGCCCGAGGCGGGAACCTTGAGCCTCCCGCGCTCCCCATCGAGCTACAAGTTATCGAGGAAGAACTGGGTGGCCCGGCGGAAGAGATGGATGCGCGCCGGGGGGTCGCTGATCGGATGGCCGCGCCCGGGATAAATCTGGAACTCCACGTAGCGGCCCGCCCGGATGAATCGCTCGGCGAGTTCGACAGTATTGGCGAAGTGGACGTTGTCGTCGCCGGTGCCGTGGGCGATCAGAAGTTTGCCCTTGAGCCCCGCGGCGTGGGTGACCGGCGAGGACTCCCGATAACCCTCCTCATTCTCCTGCGGCAGGCCCATGTAGCGCTCGGTGTAGATGGTGTCGTACTGGCGCCAGTCGGTCACCGGGGCACCTGCGAAGCCGGCCTTGAACGACTCCCCTGCCCTCAGCATCGCGTAGCAGGTCATGTAACCGCCATAGCTCCAGCCCCAGATGCCGATGCGCGAACCCTCCACGTAGGGCAGCGATTGGAGATAGGCGACGCCCGCCAATTGGTCCGCGAGTTCCACCTGGCCCATGCGGTGATAGATGGGGGTTTCAAACCCGTGGCCGCGCGCGGTCATGCCCCGATTATCCAGGGAGAAAACGATATAGCCCTTCTGCGCCATCAACTGATGCCAGAGGAAGGTTGTGCTGTCCCACGCGTTGCGCACCACCTGGCCGTGCGGCCCGCCGTAGAGATGCACCAGTACGGGATACTTCCGTGAAGCGTCAAAGCCGGGCGGCTTGATCATATGTGCGTAGAGCGGCGTGCCATCGGCGCCACGCACGGTGAAGAACTCCACCGGCTGAAGGGCGTAAGAATCGAGCTCCGCAACTCTGTTTTCATTGATGACCACCCGGCCCGTACCGTCGGCGCGATAGAGGTCCTGGCGCTCGGGCGTCATGGCGTTCGAATAGGTGTCCACGTAGTGCAAAGCATCCGGCGACGACATCTTCACGCTGTGCGTTCCCTCCTCGCGCGAGATGCGCCGGAAGCTGCCGCCTGCAGTCGAGACGCGGTAGAGATGCCGCTCGAGGGGGCTCTTCTCGGTGGCGACAAAATAGACGGTGCCCTCTCGTTCATCCACACCGGCGAGCGAAGTCACTTCCCAGGCGCCGGCCGTGAGCTGCTTGAGCAGTTTGCCGTCGAGGTCATAGAGATAGAGGTGCCGGAAACCATCACGCTCGCTTGACCACAAGAACCGCCGGCCGTCAGCGAAGAAATAGAGTTGGTCATGAACATTGATCCAGTACTTGTCCTGCTCGGTCAGGACCACCTGTGCCTGTCCCTCGGCTGTGTCTAGGAACAGGAGTTCGAGCTTGTTCTGCGGGCGATGGAGCCGCTCGATAGCCAGCCGCTTCGAATCGCGCAGCCAGGCCACCCGCGCGACGTAGATATTCGTGTCGCGCCCGAGATCCATCCAGCGCACGTCACCTCCTGCGACTGGCACGACGCCGAGGCGCACGATGGGGTTCGCGTCGCCGGCCTTGGGATAACGCATCCTCTCCGTCTCGCCAGTGTAGGAGAGAAAATTCACCAGCGGATACTTTGTTACTGGCCGCTCGTCCATTTCGAGAAAAGCGATCCGCGAGGAGTCGGGCGACCACCAATAGGCCGTAATGATGTCCAGCTCCTCGGGATAAACCCAGTCGAGCTCGCCATGCAGCAATTCTTCTCGGCCGCCATGCGTCAGTTGCCTTTCCTCGCCAGCCGCCACACTCACGATCCAGAGGTCGTGGCTGCGCACGAAACTTACCCAGCGGCCGTCCGGCGAAATCTTGGGATCCTTGATGGTGAGGTCCTGCGCGCCGGGAGACGGCCTCGCTGAGGGCGCCGCTGTCAGGCGCCGGGGCGTTTGCGTTTTCAGATCGAACCAGTAGAGATCGCGCGAGGAGACAAGCAGGAGCGCGTCGCCACCCGGCGCCCAGAAGTAACGTGGGAGCCTGCGGCGGCCAAGGCCTGTCTGCTGCTCTTGCGCGCCTTTGCCGGGAGGTAGGATGGTCGCGAGCTTGTCGGCAGGCACCAGCACCCGCCGCGCACCTGTAGCGACGTCCAGGACCCAAATCTCGCTCGGAGCCCCGGGGACTTCGCCGGCCGGGTTGAAGTAGCTGAGCCGTTTGCCATCCACACTCCACTCGAGGCCCTGGGTCAAGCTTCCACTGAGGCTCGGCTCACCGTAGATGCGCTCCACGGTGAGCGGTTTGCTCGCGGCCGGCGCCGGCCGACTCTGCGCCCGTGCCCCGCCGAGTGCAAACGGGCCAAGAATCGAGATCACCCAGGTGAGAAAGAGGAAGGCCCCGCGCAGCCGCTTGTGTGTCCAGAGCCATGAAGCCGGGGAAGATCCAAGCATGAAAACCTCCTCGGTAGCCCGCCATTCTATCCTGTGTTGCAGAAGAGTGAAAAATCCGGAAAGGCTTACCGCTTCTCGGCAACGAAGATCATTTCCGGCGAATCATCGCGCAGCGGCGAGCCGCCGAAATCGCCGTAGAGCTCAACCACGCCGAAGCCACACCGCGCGAGCAGATGCTCGACCTCGTAGCGAAAGAAGTAACGCACGGTGAAAGCCATCACCAGTCGTTCGGTGCGGCCATCCGGGTGCGTGATGTTGTAGATCAGCTCGACGTCGTTCGCTTGTTCGGCGCGATGGAAGGCGGCCGTGCGCTCGGTCAATTTCACCCTGCGCCCATCGGGCAACGTAACTTCCGGATACGGCGCTCCTTCGGTCAGGTAGGCCGGGTCGTGCATGCGCCGTGCATCGGTTTGGAAGAAATCCACGACCAGCTTGCCCGTCGGCTCGAGATGCCGGTCAACCGAGCGCAAGCACGCCAATTGGCGTTCCACGGAACGCAGGTGCTGGAACGGTCGAAAGGGGATGAGGATGAGGCGGAAAGCGCGACCGAGATCGAAGTTCGTCATGTCGCCGCGGATGAGCTCGACCCGCTGGCGAACCGCGGGCGGCTCGTCTTCGAGCTTCCGAAAGCAACGCGCCAGCATGGGCTCGGAGAGATCCAGACCCACGATCTCGTGGCCCGCTCTCGCCAGCGGCAGCAGGATTCTTCCCGTGCCGCAACCCAACTCCAGAATCGGGCCGCCGTGCGCGCGAGCGAGGTCTAGATGAAATTCGATGTCGCGCCGGTTCGTGGTCACCGGCAGGTAGTCATAGTATTCCGCAACAAACGCCTCGTAGGGGGAGTGGCTCTCCCGGTTCATGGCGGGGTTCCCTTCACTCCGAAAGAATAGCCTCCGCTTCGATCTCGACCAGCATCTCCGGGGCGACCAGTCGGCTGACCTCCACGATCGTCGAGGCCGGGCGAATGGCAGCAAAGAATTCACCATGCGCTTTGCCGACCTTTTCCCAATCGGCGATGTTGGTCACGTAGATGCGCGTGCGCACGACATCGCGCAAGCTGGCGTCTGCCTGGCCGAGGGCGGCCTCGATATTCCGCAACGCCTGAGTGGCCTGTGCGTAGGCATCGCCCGGGCCGACAATCTTTCCGTTGGCGTCCGTGGCCGTGGTTCCTGCGACGTGGACGACGGATCCCACGCGCACCGCGCGCGAATAGCCCACGATGGGTTCCCACGGTGTCCCGCTCGAAATGTTCTTTCGCTTCATACCTGTTTTTTCCTCCTCCCGGCAGGGAAGAGCGCGAGTATGCCATAGGCGAAACCCGAGTTGCGTTAGGAACCCGTTGCTTTCTTGACCGGAGCGAGGCTCGGCCGAATGGAGAACCCCACATGCGTGGTACACTCGATCCGAAGCGGCCGGCGGCGGGGGTGGTCCCCCACCCGGGTGCTTCCGAATCCAGCCCGCGACGATCCCAGGCTAAGACGGCTGGAATCGATGAGCGGTGTCGAGGGCAGGCACGCAATGAAGTGCAAGAACATTTTGGAGGCCATCGGGCATACGCCGTTGATTCGGCTGAACCGGATCACCAAAGACATCCAGGCCCAAGTGTACGTGAAGGCGGATTACTTGAACCCCGGCGGCTCGGTGAAAGACCGCATCGGCACCACAATGATTGAGGAGGCCGAACGGAAGGGCCTGCTCAAGCCCGGAGGCACGATCATCGAAGGCACCTCCGGGAATACCGGCATGGGGCTGGCGCTGGTTGCCGCGGTGCGCGGCTACAAGATGGTGTTCACCATCACCGACAAACAATCGAAGGAAAAAATCGACTTACTGAAGGCGCTCGGCGCCGAAGTGATTGTCTGCCCCACCGCCGTCGAGCCCGAAGACCCGCGCAGTTATTATTCGGTAGCCAAGAAATTGGCGCGTGAGATTCCCAACTCCTTCTATCCGAACCAGTACGAGAACCCCATGAACCCGGAGGCACATTACCGGACGACCGGGCCCGAGATTTGGGAGGACTCCGAGGGCCAGATCACGCACTTCGTCTGCGGTATGGGCACGGGAGGAACCATCAGCGGCGTGGGGCGCTATCTCAAAGAGAAAAATCCCAACCTGAAAGTCATCGGGGTTGATCCCATCGGCTCGCTTTATTACGAGTACGTGAAGACCGGCAAGCCGGGCAAGCACAAGACCTACGTCGTCGAGGGCATCGGTGAAGACTTCTTTCCTGGCACGATGGACTTCCAGGTGCTCGACGACATCGTGCAGGTCACCGACCAAGAATGCTTCGTCTGGGCGCGCCGGCTGGTCAAGCAGGAAGGCATCTTCACCGGGGGCTCCGGTGGGGGGTGCGTATCGGCGGCGCTGCGCGTGGCCAAGGAATCGGCAGCCAGCGACGTTGTCGTGGCCTTCCTCCCCGACACGGGAATGCGCTACCTGAGCAAGGTGTACAACGACGAGTGGATGCGCGAGCGCGGCTATGTCGAAGCGGAGGTGCCGCTGACCGCCGAAGACGTAGTGCACGTGAAGCGCAAGGCCGGCAAGGTGCGCGAGTTGATCATCGCGCGACCCTATCAGACCGTTTTCCACGCGCTGCACACCATGCAGCAACAAGACATTTCGCAGCTCCCGGTCTTCGAAGACAGCACACCGATCGGTGCCGTGTATGAAGACCAGATCCTCAACCTTGCCCTCCAGGGCAAAGACCTCCGCAAGCTGGTGATCCGCGAGGTCATGGGCAAGCCGCTTCCGTGCGTGCCCAAGGATGTGCCAGTCGAGCGGGTGACGCACCTCCTGAGCCACGAGGGCCCAGCGGTGTTCGTCGAGCTGAGCAAGGGCCGCTACGAGATTCTCACCAAATACGACCTGATGGGCACCATCGCCGGGCTGATGGAACAGAAGCGCTAGGAAGGCTCGGTTTACCACGCTTGTCCGGCCGGGGCGGAATCGGCTGCGCCTTCCCACCCTCTGCTTCCCGAAAGGGTCGTCGTCGTGGGTGTTATACTGTCGTTCCTTTTCCCGGAAGTATGCGCATCGGGAAGTTACGACGGACAGCGGGATGAAGATTGACGATTTCAACGAACGCCTGCGGGACTCGATCCTGGTCGCCGATGGGGCGATGGGCTCGATGCTGTACGAAGCCCTGGGCCCGCAGCGCTGCTTTGAAGAGCTGAACACGACGCAGCCAGAAATTGTCTTCCGCGTTCACCAGGCCTACACCGAGGCCGGTGCGCAGATCATCGAGACCAATACCTTCGGCGCGAACCGCTCGAAGCTTGCCCAACTCGGGCTGGCCGACCAGGTCGTTCCCTTCAATCACCGCGGCGTCAAGATCGCCCGGGAGGCGCGTGAGGCTGCCGCCCGCGAAGTGCTGGTCGCCGGCTCGGTGGGGCCGCTCGGCGTCATTCGCCAGGTGCACGCGATTTCGACCGAAGAAGTCATGGAAATCTTCCGGGAGCAGGCCCTTGCTCTCGAAGAGCGCGGCGTGGACCTGTTCATCCTGGAGACGTTCTCCGACCTCGAAGAGCTGCTCTCCGCCATTGACGCCATTCGCTCGTTTTCGAGCCTGCCCATCATCGCGGAGCTGACCTATTCGGAAGAGGGCACGACGCTCGGCGGAACGCGCCCGCTCGAGGCGGCGGCGCGGCTGAAAGAGAGAAACGTGCAGGCCATCGGCGCCAACTGTACGCTGGGCCCGCAACTGCTCCTGCCGATCCTCCACGAGCTCGTCGGGCGAGGAGACTGCCGCTTGAGCGCGATGCCCAACGCTGGTTTCCCGGTCCGCGTCGGCGATCGCATCGTCTATCCCAAGTCCTCGCCCGAGTACTTCGCCCTGTTCGCGCGAGAAGCGGCGGCGCTCGGTGTGCGAATCCTCGGTGGCTGCTGCGGCACCACGCCCGAACACATCCGCGCGATGGCTGAGGCGGTGAAGGATTACCGCCCCTCGAAGGCCATATCCGCGCGCCCCCACGCGGTCGTGGAGGCCGTGCCCCAGGCGCAGCGCGTGTTCCACCGCGAGCCGGAAAGCGGCCTCTGGAAGAAGATTCAGGCCAAGAAGTTTGTCGTTTCCGTAGAGATTGATCCGCCCAAAGGCGTCTCTCTCGACCGCGTGCTCGAGCAGGTAGACCGCCTCCTGGTGAACGGCTCCGTGGACGCCATCGACATCAACAGCGGCACGCTCGCACGGGTGGGTATGGACGCCATCATGCTGGCCGGCGCGCTCGAAGCGCGCGGCGTGGAGACGATTCCACACCTGACCACCCGCGACCTCAACATCATTGGCTTGCAGGCCATGCTGCTCGGCGCTTGGGCGGTGGGCGGGGTGCGCAACATCCTGGCGATCACTGGCGATCCCCCTTCGCTCGGTGATCACCCGGAAACCAGCGGCGTTTACGAGATCGATTCCGTCGGCCTGGTGAAGGTCCTGGCCCGGCTAAACCAGGGCACCGACTGGGCCGGCAAGACACTCGGCGGGGCTACGAACTTCACCATCGGCGTCGCGCTGAACCCGGTGGCCCAGGACCTCGACTACGAGAGCGAACGCTTCTTTGCCAAGGTGGAGGCCGGTGCGCACTTTGCCATGACGCAGCCTTTGTTCGACCCGGCGCACTGGCACGCCTTCCTGAAGCGCATCGGTGGAAAATCGCCCGTCCCCGTGCTCGTCGGGGTGTGGCCGTTGACCAGCTACAAGCAGGCATTGCGGCTCAACAACGAAGTGCCCGGAATCGTCATTCCCGAAGAAGTGTTGAAGGAGTTGGAGGCGGCGGGTTCGGCGGCACGCGACCATGGCTTTGCCCTGGCGCGCCGCATGCTCGAATGGGCCCGCACGGAACTCGCCGGCGCCTACCTCATCCCGCCGTTCAAGCGCTACGAAGAGGTGCTGGAGATCCTGGAGTAGGCCGGCACAGGACCTCCCTTGCGGGACAGGGCGTCGGCGGCAAAGGCGGCCAGGCTCGAGAAGAGCGCTTCTGCCTGAGCTTCTTTTTCCTCACTGGAAAGAGCGAGGTGGTGTTCCACGCGAGCTTCCATTTCCCGCAACTTCTCGGGACGTGCCGTTCGGGCCAGGCGCTCGAAAAGCGACCGGTGCGCTCGCTTGCGCTCCATCACCTCCAGCCCGTCCAAGATCTGGCGATGCGACGTCCCCTCCCAGATGGTCAGAATCATTGCCTCGCGAAGCCAGCGCTCGACGCTGAATTCCTCGAGCACGCCAAGCCCGCCATGCACCTCCATACTCCACTTCGCTGTTTGTGCAGCCAACTCAGCCGTCCAATACTTCGCTAGATGGGCGACCAGCCGGAACAAGTGGTAGCGGTCCGAGTAAGGGGGGCGCTCCTGCCAGACATCGTTCAGGAGTTGAACAGCTTCCCAGGCCAAGGCGAAAGCGCCCTCGAGCGCGATGAGACGATCCTGAAACTGCCGGTGAAGAAGCGGATGATCCAGGATGTGCCTGCCGAACGCTGTGCGGCGCTCGGCGAAGATCAAGGCCTCGGCCACCGCGCGCTGCGCCAGTGCCACACTGACCAAACTGTTGGCCACCCGGGAGAGGTTCAGAACCTCCAAGATCAGGTAAATCCCCGACTCGGCCGACCCGAGCAGATAGGCTTCGCTGTCCCGCAGCTCTACCTCGCCGGTGGGGACAGAGCGCGTGGCGATCTTGTCCTTCAACCGACGGATGAAATAGTTCAGTTGACCGTTCGCGCGATACCTGGGCAGAAGGAAGAGTGCGAGGCCGCGCACGTTGCGAGCAGCCCCCTGGGGCCGGCCAGCCACGACGGCCAGCTCGGCGCCGACGTTGCTCGCAAAATACTTGTCGCCGGTCAGGAGCCAACATCCGGCGGCGGGGATGGCCACGGTCTCCACATTGGCGCCCAGATCCGAGCCTCCCTTGATTTCGGTCATCCAGGTCGCGCCCTGCCAGGCCGAATGATCCTTGCGCAACAATTGTGGAAGAAAGCGGGCTTGCAGCTCTTGGTCACCATATTTTGCGAGGGGGACCGCCGTCGCCAGGGAGACCGTGTAGGGACATGAAACTCCGGGATCGTAGAAAGAGGTGTTGTAAATCAGGAGGTAGGTGGAAAGGAGCGATTTCTCCTCGAAGGCGCGCCACACGACACCAGACTCGTATCCTTTCCTGAGCATTTTCCAGTATTCGGCAGGGAACAAGACCTCGTCCACCCGCACACCGAAACGGTTAAACGTCCGGAGCCAGGGCGTGCCACTACGGTCGATGGAGTCGGAAATGGCCTTTCCCTCGCATTCCCACCAGGCGGCATCTCTCGCAAGTACATCCGGGAGGGGAATGTCACCCCGCACATGCTCGAGAAATCTGCTCGGCGAACGGAGGACGTCGAAGGCCATCGGCGACTCCTTCGGTGAGGTCGTGAGGGTCTAGACCAACAAGAATGGCGTGGTTCGTGCCGCACGAGCTAGGCGAGTCGTCCAGTCGCGCCGTGAATTGATGCCGAAGCTGCTACTGCCCTGGGCGATGGCCCTTCTTCTTATGCTGTTTCAGCACGGTCCGAGCAGCCACTTCTTTGGCTCGCTTGCCGTAGCGGCCTGACCTGCGAGCGCTCTCCTTGATGTGCTCGTACTGGCGTTGCTCCTTACTGCCCACGCCGCGCAGATGCTTTCTGTTGGGCATAAGGCACCTCCTCTCTCGATGGTTTCTTCTCGTGCGATGGTCCTCGAGGCTCTCTTCACGCACGCAGTCTACTCCACCGCGGTTTCCTCGAGAAGAGAGTACTTTGTTTACCCAGTTAAGCGGGTAGTGCGAGGCGGGATCGAATCGGAGCCGATGAAGGAGTGTCCAAAAAACGCCTGCTGGCGCTCGTACTCGTCACTCGGCGCGGCAGGAATCGAGGGTGCGCAGCCGCGGGCGCCGGAGCCGCCTTGACGCGCACCGTCCGCCGGATTACGCCAGAGTCCACCGTCGCACCGCCGCGCGAGATGGTCTGGAAATACATCTCATCACCAGCAATTTCCACCAACATGAAGGTGCGGTCGGCATCGAATCCCTTGCTGGTCATGGCGTTCTTATTCAGGTTGCCGCGGCGCAATTGGCCGGAGGCACCCTCGGTGAAGTAGTAGATCCCTTTTTGGGGCTGGATGCGCTCGTAGACGTGCTCATGGGCGGCAAATACGACGTCCACGCCATATTTGATAAACAGCGGCTCCAGCAGCAGCCGCAGGTCGGTTGCCGGACCGTGCGCCCTTCCAGAAGAGTAGAGGGGATGATGAAAGTAGCAGATTTTCCACTCTCCGCTGCCGGCATCTCGTAACTGAGTTTCTAGCCAGGCCAGCTGCTTGGGGTCCATGTAATTGCTGTCGAGCACGAAGAAGTCCACGTTGCCCTTCTTGAAGGTGTAGTAGGTCGCACCGTTCATGTTGAAGAGCTTGTAAAAGCGCTCGTTGGGGTTGTCATGGTTGCCCAGCGCCGCATAGAACTTGACACCAGCGTTCAGCAACGGCTTATAGGGCACCTCAAATTTTTTTTCAAAATCGCTGGGGCTGCTGCCGCCGTAGAGGTTGTCGCCCAGCATGATCACAGAATCGAAGGGGAAACCCTGGTGGGCTTCGACCATCCGCTGGGCCACTTCATACTGCGCCGCGTCGCCGGTTCCCATATCGCCGATGGCCGCGAAGCGAACCGAATTGGACTTGAGAGGAAGCCTATACTCGCCTGTTCGCAGGCTGGGTGCGAGAACGACGAGGAGGCATAGAAACAGGACCAGTGGGCGTCGCATGGTTTTACCCGGCGATTCAAGGTGCAATGGGGATAACCTCCGGAATCAAATCGACGACGAGATTGGCTTTGTCGTCAAGCAGAACCAGATCGCCACCCACGATGCGGTACACCACTTCCGGGGGCAACTTGGGAAGCTTGAGTAACAGCGTGGGAGGGACGGTGGTGTAGGGAATCGCCTTGGGGTAGACCTGATTCACGCGCAGATGGACCTCTTTGACCGGATCCCCTTGACGGATCGTGGCGCGAGCGTGGGGGGCCTGGGGACCCTGAAACTCGCCGCGGATCGCGTGCCGAAATGCCTCCCTGACCTTGCTGGTGAAAATGTCGCCGACCTGGGCTTGAGGTCGTGCCTCGCGAATTTTTCTCGCCAGTGCCTCCTGGTGCGCGGCGATCATTTGCGGCCTATCAGTGGGCTTCAGTGACGGGAGAGTCGATTCCACGGATTTATGCAGCTGGACATATTGCTGCACGCGGTCCGAAAACTCCTTGAAGCCGGCCGCGTCCTCGGCTTGTTCCTTGGCTTGTTCTTTCTCCGAGGGCGTACCTTGGCCTGAACTGGTGAGCGCCCATGGAGGCGCCAGGAAAGCGGCTAGCAGGAGAGAGGGCAGCGCGCCCGCGGTTTGTCTTTTCTCTCTCATCCGACCTTCCTCATCCCCGCTCATAGGCCCCAAAAGGTTTAGATGCGGTTCTTGGCTTCTTCAGAGTCCTGGACCGCTTCCTTGACGGCTTGCTTCACCGCCTTCTTGACGATTTTCTTCATCGTGTCCTTAACTCCTTTGTCTTTCAGCACCTTCTCACCGGCTTTGGCAACAACTTTCTTCACTGCCTTTTTTACTGTCGTCGTGAGCGGATCGAGTTCTTGGACGAGAACCCGAGCCGCCCTTTCTGCTTCCTCCTTCGGGATCGCCGGCGGCTTCTCGAGGGGAGCCTCCTGAGCTTTTCCCCGGTCTTGGTCTTTCGCGCTGGCCTTGGAAGCCCAATCGGATTCAAACGTGGCGATCAACCCTCTTACCACCTTGGCATTGCGGACGATAAGACCGACTTCGCGTCGGGAGTCCAGCTCGGCCGAGCGCAGGCTCTGGCTGCCGACGAAGGCCAAATGGCGGTCACGGATGATCATCCGTGTGTGCAGCCGAATGGGGGAGGGTTTGCTGAGCCCGAGATGAGCGCCCTGGTCAATCCGTCCGATGATCCGGATTTCGACACCGGCTTTGGCGCGATCCCGGAGAATGCGGATCATTTCCTTGTCCGAGATCTTCGGATCGTAGATCAACAGTTGCTTTTTCGCCTGTTGGAGGAAGCCGCTCAGCACCGTTCGGGCGTTTGCCGGACTGACGACGAACGTGTCCTGCCCCGGTTTGTATGGCTGTCGCGTGAAGTCGGCCCGCACGAGCTTCACGGCCTCCTGCACCCACTTGACATTCTTGGTGACGATTCCGAAACCGCGGCTGCGATCGATATCCTGGCGGGTAAAATTGAAGGAGAGCATGTAGAGGATGCGCCGATCGATGATGACGAGCTTGTCGTGGTAGCGGATGAGGTCGTCGGCAGTGCGCGCGACAATAATGCCCGCTTCGAGGAAACGCATCTCCAGCTTGCGCAAGCTCTCCTCGCCGCCCCGGTTGGCGCGGGCAATCAACGCCGCCACCCTCACCCCATTGCTCACCGCGGCCTTGAGCGCCTCTTCGATGTCCGGGCGGTCGAAGCGGAAGATGGTAATCTCCACGCTTTTCTTGGCGCTCCGGATGCCCGAAAGAAGCGGCGCCACCCCGTTGTCGGGCTCGATAATTAACTTCAGGTGCGGATCTCCGACCTTCGAGCGGTTGGATCCTTCTCTTCCTTCCTGACCCTGATTCCCACCACCGAGCAGGGTATGAATTCCCTAGGAAGCGGTCAAGAAGGAACCGCTCACAGGGCATTGAGTTCGGCGATTCTCTTCTCGACCGCCTTCGTGTACGCTTCGATCTCTTCAGGCGCGTAGCCCCCGGCGCGGAAGCAGTCGCGGATTTGATCCTCAGAGAGCTGAGCGAGCCTCTTTCCCAGCCACTGGGCCTCGCTGCGCGGGATGTGCTTGGTGATCTGCTCTATGTGAGTGCGCTTGCGGTAATTGGGGACGTGGAATACGGTCAGGAAAAACGGGCGGCTGTGCATGACGAAGTTCACATAGTCGGGTGTCACCTTTTCGATGAACTTCGATTGCACATAGTCCTTCGACACGCTCTTCGATCGGGTCAGGCTGTCTCCGGTCTTGCCAAAGGTCGCGCCCACGTCGCTGACTAGATAGTGCCGCTCGTTGCCGACTTCATAGATCGAATTGTTGTCCGTGGCCAAGTCCCAGTTATTCAGCAAAGACATCATCACCCGGAGGCCGTTCAGCTCCTTGGTGCCAAGGAACGGATTATCAAACCAGTCCCAGTTTCCGAGTTTCTTGATCTCCTGCGCGCGGCGTTCCAGCCGCGCGCGGTGGACAGTACCGTCGGCAGAGACAAACGACTGGCCTCGGTGCAGCTTAGGAAGGCCCGCCACCTTCACTTCTTCCAGGTAATAATCTTCACGGACGAAATAACCGGCGGCCCACAGGAGCCGCGTGGCGGCTGTCTCTGCCTGGGGTTCCTGCCCCAGTTTGATCCTCCACCGAACACCCTGCTTGTCCTCGACGTCGAACTTGGGGCTGGTTTGTTTTAAGTCTTCCTTGAGGAAGGTGAACTTGCCCTGCGGGTCTGGAGCGTGCTCTTTCCCACCGGCACCATAGAAAAGATTGAGGGTCTTCACGTCGCCCGGATCGCGCCAGATCAGCGCCGGCAGGTTGGCCGCCCTCTCTTTCTCCTCCTGTTTGGCGCGCTTCTGCGCGCCCAGGGGCACCGAAAGGGTCCCGATCAGGAGGACCAGAGTGGCTTTGAGGATGATGGTTCGCTGCATGCGGTCGCTCCTCGCCAGTGTCCGAGAAGAATCGCTAGTGGTCGGCGGGCTGATTGGCTTTCCTTGCGGCATCCTCCGAGGTTTGAATTCTGTACAACTCGGCATATACCCCGTCTGCCACCAGCAGTTCCTCGTGGCTCCCGCTCTCGACCAGTTCGGAATCTTTGAAGACCAAGATGGTATCGGCATGGCGAATGGTATCCAGATGGTGCGCGATCACCACGGAAGTCTTGCCCTCCATTAGGCGGCTCAACGCTTCGATGACAATTTGTTCGGAAGCGGCATCGAGACCTGAGGTAGGCTCGTCCAGAATCAGGATCGGAGTGTTCCGAATGATCGCGCGGGCAATGGCGATGCGCTGGCGCTCTCCGCCCGAGAGCGTCACGCCACGCTCGCCGACCATGGTGTCATACCCCTCCGGCATTTTCTCGATGAACTCATGCGCATTGGCCAGCTGCGCCGCGCGGATGATTTCGCTGCGCGGGGCATCTGGTTTTCCGTAGGCGATGTTCTGCCAGACCGGAGCGTGAAACAGCAGGGTCTCCTGCAGAACAAAACTGATCTGTTCGCGCACGGACTTCTGCGTGTAGCGCCGGATGTCGGTTCCGTCGATCTTCACCTGCCCCGAGCGGGGATCATAAAAGCGTGAAATCAGGCTGATGATCGTGCTCTTGCCGGTGCCCGTGGGACCTACAATGGCCACGATCTGGCCGGGCTCGATCCGGAAGCTGATATCTTTCAGCACCGGTTGCCCACCGTCATAGCTGAAGCTGACGCGGTCAAATTCGATTTTGCCGCGGAATCGGGGCGCGCGGCGCGCGCGTGGCCGGTCGCGGACGCGGCTTTCGATTTCCAGCACCTCCTGGATGCGCTCGTAGCCAACCACAGCCTTGGACACCGTGTCCGTCATCTTGGAAAGCTCCCGCATGGGCTTGTACATCTTGCCGAGATACAGCAGAAATACGATCAGCACGCCAGCGCTGAGCTGGCCGGTGAGGGCCAGCCGCCCGCCATATCCCAGCACCAGGCAGGTGCCGGCAGCCACGATGACCTCAACGAATGGCGAGAGCTTGGCCTTGATGCTCCGGGCCCGCAGCGCGGTCTCCACGCTTTCCAGGCTTTGCAATTCGAACCGCTGCTGCTCGTAGTCTTCTCGGGCGAAGGCCTTGACCACGCGGATGGACGTTAGCACCTCTTGCACGACAGAGACCAGCTCGCTCTGCTTTTTGCGCACCGCCCGGGAGGCCTTTTTGATTCGGCGCGTGAAGGAGTACACCACCAGGAAGAGCGCCGGCGCGATCAAAAGCGCGATCAGGGTGAACCGCCAGTTAATGTAGAACATCACTCCGATCATGCCCACCAGCGTCATGCAGTTGACCAGCATGCCCAGTAGAGCGGAGCTGATGAAGTCCTGAATGGCTTCAATGTCGCTGGTCACCCGGGTGATCAGGTCGCCGGTCCGCGCCTTGTCGTGCTCGGCGAGCGAAAGCCATTGGATGTGGTTGTAGAGCGTGCGCCGCAGGTCGTGCATCACCCACTGGCCGATACTCGTGGTCAGGTATTTCTCCAGGTAAGAGCTCAGGGCGCCAGCCACGGCAATGGCCGCGACGGCAGCCACGGCAAAGTTCAGAACCGCCAGTTTGTCCTGCCCGAAGAGCTCCCAGACCATTCCGCTCAGCCATTTCGGCAGCTTCTGCGATCCGAGGAGGTTATCGACGACAATCTTGATCGGCCACGGCTCGAGAACGTCAGTGAGCGATTCGCCCAGCACCGCCAGCAGTGCGATCGCCAAAGCCTTCCAGTGCGGGCGAAGGAGGTAAGTGATTCTCAGCTCTCCCGTGCCCTGGGAGGGTGGAAGCCTGGTGGGATTCTCCGCCATGCGGTTCTCGCCTCGCTTGGCGTGTCGCCGAGCGTTCCTAGGTGACGAGCCGTTCTTCTCCCTCTATCTTAAATGAGAATAAGCTCGCTTGTGAGGGGGGGGTACTGCCCACGGTCGAAGAAGTGAGCCGGGGGTTCGAGGGTGTCTCTCAGAATCGCGCCCCGAGAGGCCTCTGACTAGGAGAGCGCAGTTCTCTGGACACGCAGGATGAGGAACGAAAAGAATCCGTAAATGATGCTGTCACCCACAACGATAAGCACGACTCCGATGTCATAGGCGCTGTGACCGGTTGCGTGAGCCAAACGAAGTCCCAGCCACAAGAGGGTTCAAGTCAGGTGAGGCGCACCGCCTTGTTTTCGAATCACAGTAAGCAGCAGCACAATCAGAGCGTCGACCACCCAGGACAATAAGATGTCCCTGGATACGGACGGAACTTGCCGCTTCATGCTTCGACTCGCTGCAAACCCAAAAAGCTTCTGGCCACGAGTTACTTTGCCGCCGAACGCAAGCCCCGCGGCAGAGATCGCGAGCGAATTTGCCTCGCGTGGGGCATCCTATGTCAACCGTCCTGGAGGAGTCCAGGCGAATCGAACCTACCTGGCTGTGCCCCGGGTACGCGAGACTGGGCGGCCGACGACGGTGGGAAATGAACGCGGGCCGCTCAGAAACGACCGAACGCGTCCTCCCAGCGAAGAGGCAGTTCAGAACCTCTGACCATCCAACGCACAAACTTAGTCTCGCCCATGTGCGGAGAAAGCGCACGCATGAGGCGCACATGGGGCGGGTGCTGCACAAACGCTTGCAGCGCGCCTTCGTTCTCCCATGCTGAGAGCGTCCAGAATCGCTTAGAGAGCGGGCGGGCGAGAACCGAGTAGCCGAGCAGGCCCGGTGCTGAAGCCAACTGCTTCACCACCTGCGCTGTATAGAAGAAGAACGAGGGCACTCGCCAGTAGCTCTTCAGTGGAAGATAAGAGAGCAGGGCGGGAAAGCTGCCACTCGGGTCTGGGGACCCAAATGTTCTCCATGGGCTTGCCGGCATGGGCTTTGGCGGCAGCATATGGAGCAAGCCCGGAAACGTCAAGCGATGGGAGCGAACGGAAGGAAGAGCCCGAACGATTGACCGATGCACGTCAAACAAAGTGCCTGAGTAGCTTCACGCTACTCCCCTGGCACGCGCACGTTGACTTGCCCGTGGGCGCGGCGTAGCATGACTCTCAATTGGCTGGAAGCGCCGATGACTGGCCGGAACAGTGCATTCCCGAGAGGCTCGGCGGGGGTAGGCCGATGGTCCGGAGGACCGCGGACAGAAGGAGAGCCCATTAAACACCCTTGTAGAATGTGTCTTTGGCCCGCGAATAGCTGCCCGCACTCGAACCTTCTTGTCCCTGGGGAGTCTCTGTGAGGCCTCTGATCTGGAATCTCAAAGACCGCTCTCAGGAGGAGCACAACGGCTCCACAAACGTTCGGAGGGCCGTAAAGTTTCTCCGCCGCATTTTGCACCTTAAAGATCTCCCCAACGATCGGGGTGCTGCGCTCCAGCCGTCCATGCT
>DATFXF010000316.1:0-3288 GCA_035258565.1 Candidatus Acidiferrales bacterium | reverse complement strand
GCCATGGACATCATTTCAATTGCGCAGCAGGCCAGCCCGAACCCCAGCGGCCAGATGGAACTCTTGCGAGCCCAGTTCACCGCCTTGTCGAGTTGCGTAAAGATAATCCCTTCGTCTTCGAGCAGCTTGCCGAAATCGTCAGGCTTCGTGAGAGTGACGCTTTTCCCCAAGGTCGTTTCCATGTAGCCCTCGCTCTAAGCCCCATTTTCGCACACGCCCTGGCCTCTGACAAACGGCCCCCGAACAAGCCCCACGGCGATAGACTCGCCGCTTACGGCACCGCCAGCACCACCTTACCAAATTGCTTCCCCTGCTCGAGGTAGTTATGTGCCGCCATGCAGTCATGCAGTGGCAGCACTTTGTCCACGACGGGCTTGAGCCTGCCCTCACCCACGAGTTTGAGCACCGTCCGCAGCTCGTCCTTCTTGCCCATGTATGAACCCACGATCGAGAGCTGCCGCGTAAACAGAAAACGCAGATCCAGTTTCACGTCAAACCCAGTGGTCGCGCCGCAGGTGACCAGCCTCCCACCGGGCGCCAGGCTTTTCACGCTGTGGTCCCACGTTGCCGCGCCTACATGTTCGAAGGCCACATCCACTCCCCGGTTGTTCGTCAGCCGTCGCACTTCCTTCGACACTGGCATGATCCTGTGATGAATCACTTCGTCGGCTCCGATCGCCTTGGCCTTCTCGAGCTTCTCATCACTTCCTGCTGTCGCGATCACATGCGCACCAAAAAACTTGGCAATCTGTATCGCCGCGCTGCCTACGCCGCTTCCCGCGGCGAGAACAAGCACGCTCTCCCCTGGTTGAAGCTGCCCGTGATGCACGAGCATATGCCAGGCAGTCTGGAAAACGAGTGGAACCGCCGCGGCGTGTGTCCAATCGAGATTTCCCGGATACGGCATGCAGTTCACTTCGGGGCAACGCACGTACTCGGCGCAGCCGCCGTCGATCATGTAGCCGAGGTTCGTGAAATCGCGGCAAAGATTATCGTTTCCGGAAAGGCACGCCGGGCATTTTCCGCACGTGACCCCCGGTGCAAGAACCACCTTCTGACCGACGTGAACCGTGGTGACCTCCGGACCTACCTTCGCGACTTCCCCGGCGACGTCGCTTCCCGGTATGTGCGGAAGAGGTATGGCGACGCCCGGGAGGCCGCGGCGAACCCAAAGGTCGAGATAGTTCAGGGCGCAGGCATGCACGCGCACGAGCACCTCTCGCGGCCGCAAATGCGGTTCGGGAACGTCCGTGTAGCGCAAAACACTTGGATGGCCGTGCTGCTGGATAACAATCGCTTTCACCGGAAACCTCCTTGGACACGAACTGGCACACTTCTGACAACCCTTCAATATATATCGTAACACGATATGTTCGACGCGCTTGGCCGCGCTCTCTTACTGCAGACGTTAACCCCGCGCTTGCCCGCTGTCCAGATACGAGAATTGACAGACCCTCGAGCGGGCTTTACGCTGAGAGCCATGGATCTTTTCGAAGAAATTGTCCGCATGCGGCGAAACGGCTGCCGCGGCGCACTTGCCACCATCGTCCACACGAATGGTTCGATACCGAGCTACGAGAGCTCGCGCATGCTGGTTCGCGAAGACGGCTCGACCCTCGGGACCGTCGGCGGCGGTTGCGTCGAAGCGGACGTGTGGGCCGCGGCAAAAGAGGTCATGCAGAAGGAAGCACCCCGCAAGATGGTCTTCCATCTCAACAACGAAGCTTCTTACGACAATGGCCTGATCTGCGGCGGTACGGTGGAAGTCTTCATCGAGCCGATCCTGCCTCAGCCGCTGCTGTACCTCTTCGGCGGCGGGCACGTCTCTACCGCCGTGGCCAGAGCCGCCCACAGCGTCGGTTTTGGAGTCGGCGTCGCGGACGACCGCGAAGCCTTCGCCAACGCCCAGCGATTCCCGATGGCTCAGGAAATCTTCACTAGCTTCGAAGAGGCGATGGAAAAACTCCGGCCGAATGGTTCCACCTACCTCGTGATTGTCACCCGCGGCCACAAGGAAGACATGCGCATGCTCGCCTGGGCCGTAAGGACCCAAGCCCGCTACGTCGGCATGATCGGCAGCAAGCGCAAGGTATTGAGCGTCTACCGGGCCCTCGAGAAGGAGGGTTACCGCATGGAGGAGTTCGAACGCGTCTATGCGCCCATGGGCCTCGACATCGGAGCTCTCTCCCCCGAGGAAATTGCAGTGAGCATCGTGGCAGAACTCGTGGCGGTCCGGCGAAACGCCGACGCGGCGGGTCACAAGAGGCTGAAGCTCGAAAGCGCCAGCACGGTAGAAAAATAGCTCTGCCGGGTACCCCCCTTGTAGGCGGCCCGGTTCAGCGTTACTATCTCGCTAAATAGCGGATGCCATTCGCTCCGCAACTCATCCGTTCCTTTCTCACGCTGTTGCTGGACTTATAGAGGTGGCACCATGCTGGCCGCAGTGATCCTCTCAGGCGGTGCCTCAACTCGAATGGGATCCCCAAAAGCGCTTCTCCCCTATCAAGGGAGGCCGTTCCTCGAGCATCTGCTCGAAGTCATACGGCACTCGAAGATCGCTGTCCGCCGCGTAGTATTGGGCGCGCATGCCGAGCCCATCGCAAAGGCCATCCGCCTGAACCCCGACGAGATTGTGATCAATCAAGAGTGGGAGCAAGGACAACTGAGTTCCCTCCAAGCCGCGCTTCGCAGCCTTCCGCCCGGAACCGACGGCGTGCTCCTATGCCTGATCGATCACCCGCTGATCACTGCGGCACTTGTGGATGGCCTGATCGAGCAATTCTATGCGACCAAAGCCCCCATCGTCCTGCCTGTCTTTGAAGGTCGCCGCGGCCATCCGGTCATTTTTTCCTCCAAGGTTTACGAGGAACTGGAACGAGCGCCCGCCGAGGTAGGCGCCCGCGTTGTCGTGTGGGCCCACACCAAAGAAGTCAGCGAGTACACGACCGCCGAGGAAGGTTGTGTCTTGAATCTGAATGATCCGGAAACATTCGAACGAGTAACCGGGACGCGCGACTAACCGCGCCGCCTCTGTAGCCCCAGCCAGCTCGAGGCAGGCAGGCTTTTATGCCAGAACCCTTCCTGCTCCGGCACCCGAACCCATGCCCACCGGTTTATCGACTATTTCCCTACGGCCTCGAGCAGCGCTTCGAGCGCGAGCCGGGCGAGTTGCGCCGCGTGGAATGACGCCTCCGGAAGGCCACCGAGTGCTTCCGAAAGCGACTCAGCCGTTATTTTTCGCAGCCCGCGTAACTCCCTTCCCCGCATTGATTCCGTGAGCAGCGAGGC
>DATFXF010000315.1:0-22985 GCA_035258565.1 Candidatus Acidiferrales bacterium | reverse complement strand
TTTCCGTTATAGCGGCGTTCCTTGCTGGCCTGGTTTCATTTCTCTCCCCCTGCGTGCTGCCGCTGGTGCCGGGCTACATCTCCATGCTCTCCGGCATCGGCGTCGAACAGTTGCGCGAAGAAGGGCCACCGCGGGCCAGCCTGCTGGGATCTGCACTCGCCTTTGTGGCCGGTTTTTCCGCGGTCTTCGTCAGCTTCGGCGCCTCGGCGAGTGCCGTCGGACAGTTTCTGGTGCACAACCGAAATCTGCTGGCGCCGTTGGCCGGCGCGGTGATTGTGCTTTTCGGCCTCCATCTGGTGGGTTGGCTCGGTCGCATCTCGATCCGCGCGGGACTGGCCATTGGCGTCGCGCTTTTGGCCCTGGCCGCGGCGCTCTGGCTGCGCCCCCACCTTCTGGGTCGAATGCTTGCGCCGGTCAAACTTATCTCCGTCTCGCTGATCTTTCTCGTTGGCCCTTTGCTGACGCGCTGGATCAATCGCGATGTCCATTTCCGCAACGTGGGCGGCCGGCCGGGGATCGTGAGTGGATTCCTGATGGGCTTTGCGTTTGCGTTCGGGTGGACGCCATGCATCGGGCCCATCCTCGCCGCGGTGTTGGCCATGGCCGCCACCAGCGAAACGATTGGCCGCGGTATCTTCCTGTTAGCCATTTATTCGGCCGGCCTGGCAATTCCCTTCTTGCTGACTGCGCTGGGCCTCAGTCGCTTCCTCGGTTTCTATCAGCGTTTTCGCAAGCACCTGCACGCCGTCGAAGTTTCAAGTGGCGTGTTGCTGCTCCTGGTCGGCGGTTTGGTTTTCGTCAACCGCCTGACCTGGCTTTCAGGTAAACTGAGTTTTCTCAATCGCTTCGCTTGGTAGAAGGAGTTCGGGAATGAAGAAGACGGCGCTCGTAGTGCTCACCCTGGTTGCTCTGGTGGGGGCGACCTATCTGGCTGACCGCAGGTGGTCGGCGTCAAGCAAGCGCTCCGGGAAGGCGGAGGCCTCGGTCCCCGCCACGGTCCCTCCAGTGGTGCTGAAGGACTTGGACGGGCATGACCTTACCTTGGATCAGTTCAAGGGAAAAGTTGTGCTGATGAACTTCTGGGCCACTTGGTGCGAGCCCTGCCGCGTGGAGATTCCCTGGATGATCGAATTTGAGAAGAAGTACGGTCCACGCGGCTTCATCGTTCTGGGCGTGGCCATGGACGACGGGGGCAAGAAGGTTGTCTGGCCCTTCGTGAAGAATGAACGCTTCGATGTGGACGGCCAGCCCACGGCGATAAATTATCCGATCGTGCTGGGCAACGACGACATCGCTGACAAGTTTGGCGGGATCATCGGTCTGCCCACGAGCGTCTTGATCTCGCGGGACGGCAAGAAGGTGAGGACGATCATCGGTCTGGTGAATCATGACCAGATCGTCCATCTGATCGAGAGCCAGCTCTAGGCTTGCTTGGACACGAGATTTCCAGTCTTCCTTCAAGCTCAGGCAAATTAAAGGCGGGGCAGGTTGCGAGCGAGAAACTCTCACGGGTCGGGCGTTGGGACTGCCGGTAGAGCGACTCGTCATAATCGGGATATCAAATCGGGGGAAGACCTTCTACAATCAAGCCTGAGAAGGCGCCTAATGGTAGCCGTGGTCCCTTCTCTCTATTTCAAGGTGCCGCGCGCCTTGAACCCGAGATAGCATGGGAAAGGAGCAAATGATGAAAAATATCTTCTCATTGCTGGTTGTGATTGCGCTGCTTGGCCTACCTGCTTCCGCCCAAAAGAAGGAGAACGATCGCGTCAGGAATGCAGGCAAAGTGATGACTGAGATTCTCAATATTCCCGAGGATATTCCGCAGGATACTCTGGATAAGGCGGCATGCGTCATCGTTCTGCCTTCGGTGGTGAAGTTTGCGATTGGGATCGGGGGCAGTTACGGTCGCGGCGTGATGACTTGCCGAGGCGGCAAGGATTTCAATGGACCTTGGAGTGCGCCTGCCATGATAGCGCTAGAGGGTGGGAGCATCGGTCTGCAGTTGGGAGGTCAAGCGACAGACTTCGTCCTGTTGGTGATGAATCAGCGAGGGGCTGAATCCATTCTCACCAGCAAAGTCAAGCTCGGCGCCGACGCGGCTGCTGCCGCCGGTCCGAAGGGCCGTGACGCTGCAGCGGCGACGGATGTCACACTTCGGGCGGAAATTCTGTCGTATTCGCGTTCCCGCGGATTGTTTGCCGGGGTCTCTCTAGAAGGCTCGACTCTTCGCCCGGATGACGACGACAACAAGAAGCTGTACGGAAAGGAGATCAAAGCCAAAGAGATTGTAATCGATAGTGGGGTCCGTCCGCCCGCCTCGGCGGAATTGCTCCTTTCAACTCTTAACAAGAAGTCTCCTAAGCACAAGTCCGCTTAAGTAGAGGAAGAAGAGGGCGAAGCCCTTGGCTAGTTAGTTGGCATTAAGGGGGATAAGTAGACGCCCAATGTGGGAGTTCGCCGAGTCGCTTGAGCGCCTCCCCAAATAGGCGAGTTCCGCCCTTTCGGAGGGAGTTCGTTGAGCCGCACCAATGACCTTTGCCGTCCTCCGGCATTCGCCCACACCAAAGGAAAAATCCTTTAATGCGGCTGAACACGGCGGCAACCTCGTCGATACGGATATCATTGACCCGCGGAGCTAAAGGATGCCTTGCTAACAAATCGGCGCCAAGACTGGAATCCGAACGCCCTACCGCCCACGATCCAAATTCGCCTACTGCGGTAGGATCGGCTCCTTGATGAGGTACTCGACGGTGAGCGAGCGCAGGAATGCCAGGAGATCAGCTCGCTCCTGCTTGGTCAGCTTGTAGGCTTTCAGGTTCTTGCGGTCAAGAGTTGGGTTGTCGATCCCGCCGCCGAGCATGGTATCTACGGCCTCTTCCAGTGTTGCGACACTGCCATTGTGGAAGTACGGCGCCGACTTGCTGAGGTCGAGCAACGTCGGGGTCTTGAAGGCGCCCTTGTCCGCGTCACTCTTGGTCACGTTGAAGCGGCCCAAGTCTGGATTGGCATCTTTCATGCCGATGCCGACGTTGTGGAACTGCTGGTCGGTCAGCAGAATGCCATCATGGCAGTTATTGCAATGCGTCTTCTCCGTGAAGATTCCGTAGCCCCGCTGCGCCGCCTTGCTGAGGGCCTTGGTATCGCCCTCGCGGAATCGAATCCAAGCAGAGTTCGTACTGACGATCGTGCGCTCGAAGGCGGAGATCGCCTTTGTCACATTGTCCGGCGTGGCATCCTGGCTGAACACCGCTTGAAACTGCTTCTGATAGCCGGCGATCTTGTTTAGCTTGGCGCAAATATCCTCCATGCTGGGATGCCCGTCTTTGCCCGAGACACCCATGTTGCCGCCAGACCAGGCGGCCTTGGCCTGCGCCTCGAGTGATTTGCTGCGACCGTCCCAGTAGAACTCGGAGTGATAGCCGATGTTCCAGAGCGTGGGGCTGGAGCGCGGCAGCGGCGCGTTGTAAGCGCCGATGGCCTTAGGCTTGCCGTCGGTCAAGCCATGCTCCTTCAAGTGACATGAGTAGCAGGAACGCGAGCCGTCGCCACTTAGCCGAGCGTCGTAGTAGAGCTGCTTGCCGAGTTCGACCTTGGCCGGGGTCATGGGGTTGTCGGCCGGGATCTTCATGGCCTCATATTGTTTGATCTCCGGCCAATGCACCGACTCACCTTTCTGGACCGCCGCCTGCGTTCCGTCGTTTTCCCAGGTGGTTCGAGCGGCGACCGCAAACACCATCGCAACCATAGCCGTCAGCACCATGACCAGGGTGGATCGCTTCATGGGCGCCTCCGTCTTGCTTCGACGCGCAGATGATCTTATTCGGAATTTCCAGTTTCAGCCCTATCTTGGCCCAGAACCGTATCCCAGCCCCCCACTCGTGTCAACTAAATGTCGGGCCGTTTTCGTAGCCAGCTGCGCGAAAAGCGTTGTTCGAAAGAGCAGCATCGACGGTGCAAATGGGATCCGATTTCGACTCAGTTCGCTGGCATACGGCGCGGGAGTATCCCTCCGCCTTGTCCGGGGAGCGTCTCTGCTGTAACCTGCTGGGGTGATGGACGAGCATGATTTCCGCGCGAAGTGCGATGCGGCTCTTGAATCCCTGCGGCGCCGTCTGCTCGAGCTGGGTGACGAGCACGGCTTTGAAGTTGAGGGCGAAGGTGACAAGCTAGAAGTCCTCTTCGAAGAGCCCGACGAGAGGTTCGTCATCAGCCCAAACGCCGTGGTACGCCAGATCTGGATTTCAGCGTTGTCCACAAGCTTCAAGCTGAGCTGGTCGGATGCGGCCAGTGCGTTTGTGCTGGAGAAGACCGGTGAAAAGCTCCATCAAGTGATGGGCCGCATTCTCACCCAGCGTCTGGGCAGCTCGGTTGAAGTCTAAACCCCATGCCGCGGGTCATTAGCGCCGGACTGCTCCTCTTGGTGTTCTGCCCGCCGGCGAGCCACGGGCAAAGTACGCCACTGCCCCGCCCGGATGCGGTTGTCGAAGCACGGGCGTATGTTTCGCTCGCCCCGGTGCCGCGCGGGAGGGCCTTCGAGCTCGCCGTGCTCGCTGAAGTACGCCCCGGCTTTCACATCAACGCTCACGAAGCCTCTGAGGATTACCTGATTCCGACAACGCTCGAAGCCGATCTCCCGCCGGGATTCCGCGCCCTCGGAACCATCTATCCGCCCGGCGTGCTCCGCAGCTTGAAATTCTCGGCGGCGAAGCTTCGGGTTTACGAAGGCCGCGTGACCCTACGGATGAAACTCGAGGCAACACCCAGCGCTCCGCTGGGCCGCCACGAGCTTCCGCTGACCTTGCGCTACCAGGCGTGCAGCCAGGAGGCTTGTCTTCCGCCCGTCAAAATTCCCGTCACGGTCCAACTGGAGGTTGTTCCGGCAGGCACCGCAGCTCGGCCAGCACATCCAACTATTTTCGCAGTGCCGCAAGCCAGACGCCTTCGACGCGCTGAACCGCCCAAGGCCCGTTTATGCCGGAGGGATTATGGCGAGCGAAGGGCGGGTAGCGCGCGGCGGAGCCGCCTTACCACGGAATCTTTGCCGAGCACGACCATCGTGTCGAAGAGCGGCGGAGCGACCGCTTGGCCAACAATGGCCACGCGTGCGGCGTTGATGAGCAAGCCCGCTTTCACTCCCTCAGCCTCGGCCAAGGCGCGGAGCACACGCTCACAGGCGTCGTGACTCCACTCGGGGAGCGCCTCCAGGCCGTCGGCCAGCTTGGCCAGCAGCGCGGGCAAGCGCTCGTCCTTCCAAAACTTGGCGCGCGCCTGCGGGTCGTAGGCGAATTCCTCGCTGAAGAACGCGCGGGCCCAGTTGGAAAAATCCCGCAGCAGGCGGGTGCGCGGCCGCAGAAGGTCTACCGTCTGCCGAAACCAGTCACGTTGCGTGTTCGCCCACTCGGTGTGCCACAATCGGGAGCGCTTGAGCTCGGCTTCGACGTAAGGCAAGAGCTCGTCCACCGGCAGCCTCTGCAGGTACTGCGTATTGAACCATTCGAGCTTCGCGCGATCGAAGATAGCGTTGGTGCGGCTCACTCCGGCGAGCGTGAACCGGCGGACCAATTCGTCGGTGCGCATAAACTCCGTGTCGTCGCCGGGCGACCAGCCGAGCAGCGCCGAGAAGTTGCGAAACGCCTCGGGCAGGAAACCCTCTTCGGCGTAGGAGCCGACACTAGTGGCGCCATGACGCTTGGAGAGGCGCGTGCGGTCCGGGCCGAGGATGAGCGGCACATGCGCGAAGACCGGCGGTGGGGCCCCGAGCGCCCGGTAGAGTAAAACCTGCTTCGGCGTATTCGAGAGATGATCTGCGCCGCGGATCACGTGGGTGATGCGCATCTCGATGTCATCCACAACAGCGCCGAGCTGGTAGGTGGGAAGAGCCAAGCCATCCGGCCCTTTCGGCGATCGCAGAAGCACGAAATCTTCGATCTCGTCGTTGTCCACTTGGCGTGCACCAAAAACGACGTCTTCAAACTCGGTCCGCGCTCCGAGTGGCACCCGAAAGCGAATCGCCGGTGCTTGCTCGCTCGACGCCGGCTGACCATCGCGGCAATTGCAGCGGATCACGCGCCGTGGAGCCGGACCCTTCTTTTCCCGTGCCTCCTTCGGCTCTTTCCCTTCTTCTTCCGGCTCGGCTTCCTCGGCTGGGTCATCTCCCCCGTATTTTTCAGGTGGACAGTAGCAATAGTAAGCTGCGCCGCTGGCAACGAGTTTCTCGGCCGCAGCGCGGTAGACGGGCAACCGGGCGGATTGAAAGTACGGCCCTTCGTCCCAGTCGAGACCCAGCCATCGCAGCCCATCGAGGATGCCCTCGACCAATTCCGGGCGGTTCCGGTCCACGTCGGTATCTTCCACGCGCAGGAGGAACGTGCCTCCCTGATGCCTCGAGAACAACCAGTTGAACAGCGCCGTGCGCGCGCCGCCAACGTGCAAGTAGCCGGTTGGCGAGGGCGCAAAGCGCACTCGAGGCTTAGGCGAGGGAGCGTTTCCGGAATGGGAAGGAGTTGCCATGCATCGAATCTGCTCACTGCCAAAGGCAAAAAAGGTTCATCTTAGCCGAAGCACCAGTGAAAGGCGAGCCCGTCAGATCCTTGTGATCCTTGTCGATCCTTGCGGGCGCCCCAGCCTCGGAAGGGCAGCGGAACCACAGGCTTCGAGCGATGTTCCTGCCTGGTACCCCGGTACCCTTGACCCTCCGAGAAGGCATCGTCTATATTCCAAAGCGACTTAAGAAAGTCACCGGATGGGTGTTTTTTGTCGAGCGGATATTCTAGGCCACAGGAGAGCCGCGAACTTCCAAGCAATGAGCCATTCCGTCCCAGCCCTTTCTTGTACCTCGGTTGTCTTGGCCCCGGGCCAGTTGGGCGCGCAGTGCGAGCGGTCTCGCTGACATGCTGACCCACGAAGGCATCATTGCCCTGGGCCAACTGACCACGGCCGGCCTCACCGCCGCTTTCTTCGCCTACGTTTACAGCGCGAAGCGCCAACTCTACCTGCTGTTCTGGGCAGCGGGCTGGAGCCTGCTGGCGCTCGAATCCCTGAGCCCCACGCTCGAACCCTGGCCGGGTGCGACGCCATGGCAGGAGGCCCTGAATCATTGGCTGCTGGGCGCGGCGGGGCTGCTGTTTTTCTGCGCCGCGCAGCTCTATGCCCAGGCTCGGCCGCGCGTGCGCCTGCTCGCGGGGGCAGGTGGGATCTTTGTTTTCTGGGCGGTCGGCCACTACCGGCACTGGGTCACCGTTTCGCCGAATCTCGGCGCGGCACTGGCCTTTCTGGGAACCTCCTGGGTCTTCTGGCGCGAAAGTCGCAAGCAGGAAACTGTGGCGGACTTCCTGCTCGCCGCTTCGTTTCTGGTCTGGAGTTGGATGCTGATCGGACTGCTGTTTGCCAGCCGACTCGCGCCGCACTTGGCGCCCGACTTGCACCTACTCACGCTGGTGCCGCAGTTGTTCTCCGCGGTGCTGATGGTCATGGCGCTGTACGAGGAAGAGAAACGCCGCGTCGAGCGAAACATGCTGGCGCTCTCGAATCTGAACTTGGTCACCTCCAGTTTCGTGGGTGGCGAGATTCAGAAGATGCTGTCGCAGGCGCTCGATCGCGTCCTGAGCGTCGTACGAGTTCCTTTCGGTGCGCTCTGTCTCCATCATGGGAACCCGGAGGGGCCCACAGCGGTGGTGGCGTCCGGCTTGAGTGAAGCATTCTGTCGCACGATGCAAGAGGAGAGCCTGGACGACCACCTGGTGAGTTTGGTGGCGCGCCTGGGCGGGCTCGTGGTCTTCCGCGATCTCGGGCGGGAGGCCTCCTGGGCGCCGCTGGAGCGCGAGGAAGGCTTTCGGCGATTCCGGCAACTGGCCGTGAGCGAGGGTCTGCGCACGGCCATCTGCGTTAGCCTGCAGGCCAAGGAACACGCCTTTGGCGTCCTGCTGCTCGGCACCTCGGACAGCCGGCGATTCGCGGCAGCCGAGCTGCGGCTGCTGCTGGCGCTGGGCCACCAGATCGGCATGGCGGTCGAGAACAGTTACCTGATCCAACAAACTTCGCGGCGGACCGAAGAACTCCATATCGTGAACGAAATCGGGCGGGTGCTCAGCTCGACGCTTGAGGGCGATGTGCTGTTCGAGAAGATCTACACAGAAATGCGGCGGCTGTTGGACGTCAATAATTTCTACATCGCGTTCTACCACCCGGGCCATAACGAAATTCGCTTCGAGCTCGAAGTGGTGGACGGTGTCCGGCTGCCCAAGCGCTCCCGCCCGGCCGGCAATCATCTGATCGAGTACATGATCCGCACGTGCCAGCCGCTGCTCATCCGCGAACGCTTCGCTGAAGAGGCGGCCAAGCTGGGCACCGAGCCCTTGCGGAAGACGGGTTGTTACTGCGGGGTGCCGCTGGTGCTCTACGACCGCGCTATCGGGGTGATGGCGCTCCATAGCCACCAGGAGCGCTTGTTCGACGAGGGCCACTTGGAGCTGATGCGGGTGCTCGCGAGCGAAGCCAGCATCGCGCTCGAGAACGCACGGCTGTTCCACGAAGAGCAGACGAAGGCGCGGCACCTCACTTTGCTCAACAACATTTCCCGCAACGCCATCACCACACTGAATTCCGATGAGATGCTCGCCAAAATCGCCGAAGCACTCGAACAAGGTCTGACTTACGACCACATCGGCATTGGCCTGCTCGACTACTCGAGCAAGGAGGTCGTAATCCAGGCCGAGGCCGGCAAGCGGCGCGAGGCCCTGGGGCGGCGCATCGCGCTGGGCGACGGAATTGTAGGCCAGGTGGCGCGCAGTGGGCAGATGGTTGTCGCGGGCAACCTCAGCGCTCCAAACTCTCCCGCGCACGGGGTGCTGGAAGGCTCGGCGTCCTCTATCGCCCTGCCCGTGTTCTATGCGGACCAGCTGTACGGCGTGCTCTACGTAGAGACGGAAAAGCCGTTTGATTTCTCCGAAGAAGACATTCTGCTGCTGCGCACGCTGGCCGACCTGATCGCCAGCGCCCTGCACAACGCCCTGACCTTCCAGAAGGCACAGGAGCAAGCGATCACTGACGGCCTCACCGGTGTCAAGACGCACCGCTTCTTTATGGAGGCGCTCTCGGCGGAGTGGAAGCGGGCGACACGCGCCGGCCGGGCATTCTCGCTGGTCTTGATGGACCTTGACCGCTTCAAGTTCGTCAACGACTTTTTCGGGCACCTGGAGGGAGACCTGGTGTTACAACGGGTGGCCCACATCCTGGAGCAGACCTGCCGGCGTTCCGACGTGGTGTCGCGCTACGGCGGCGATGAGTTCGTCATCCTGATGCCGGAGACGAACATCGAGCAGAGTCGGCAGCTCGCCTCCAAGCTGCGCTCTTGGATCTCCTCCGACCCGCTGCTGCGCGAGAAGAACATCACCGCCAGCCTGGGCATCGCCAGTTTTCCGCTCCACGGCTCGACGCCGCAGGAGCTCATCCAGGTGGCGGACGCCTCCATGTACCTTTCCAAGCACCAGGGCGGCAACGCGATTTCCACGGCCGACCATTTCGATCCCAATGAAGCCAAGAAGTGGAAGCGAGACATACTGGAGGCTTATCTCGGGGTTGCGCTTAAACGGTTGTTTGCCACCGGGCCGGAAACGTTTGAGGAGATTTACCAGCGCCTCGAACAATTCACCCGGTCGCTCGCGGCAACGCAGCCCGCGTGCTCGCCGGCAGAGAACTTCGGCGCCTCTGCCGCTGCCGAGGCGAATGAGCGAGAAGCGTCTGCCTCAGCGACCTCCGGGAACGGCGAGGGCGCGACCAGGTTGGCCGAGGGCGTCCGGGCGCTGCCGTCGGCCGTCGTGGAGACGGTCACCTCGCTCGCCTTCGCGATTGACGCCAAGGACCACTACACGCAGGGCCATTCGCAAAAGGTGTCGACCTATGCGGTGCTGCTGGCTGAGGCGCTAAGCCTGGACGAAGCCGTGGTGGAAGAGGTCCGTCTGGCGAGTGTCCTGCACGACGTTGGGAAGGTGGGCATCGCGGAACCCATCCTGAACAAGAGCGGCCCGCTCGATCCCGAGGAATGGGAGATCATGAAGGGGCACGTACACTTTGGCGCCAAAATCCTCGAGCCGCTGCGGGCGGCCGAGGGGATTCGCCTAATGGTGCGCCACCACCACGAGTTCTTTGATGGTTCCGGCTATCCCGACGGCCTCTCGGGGAGCGAGATCCCCCTGGGGGCGCGCATCATCACCATCGCCGACGCCTATGACACGATCACCTCCGACCGGACTTACAAGAAGGCCCGCACTCCGGAGGAAGCCTTTGCGGAGCTCGAGCGCTGTGCCAACTCGCAGTTCGATCCCGAGCTCCTCCAGCTCTTCATCGGCACGCTTCGGCGCCTGCCGCAGCCCTTGGTCGGGCCCATCGCGCCCCAGCGCGCCCCCGCAAACGCCCCGGCAAACGAAACGCTTGATCTGCCAGCTTCCCCTGCCACCAGCTGAAGCTCTTCTTCTCGGGCAGTTGGCTTCCACCGTTCTTCTGTCTCTGTTAGGCTGAGCGCCTGGCGGCCAGCCGTGCGCAGTGCTGGCCATTCCGGGAGGCCCAATGGAAACCGCACGCGTCGAGTGGGTCGGCAGCGAACAATTCCTGGCTCTCACACCTTCGGGCCACGCGGTGCCGTTTGATTCCGATCGCCAGTCAAACGCTCGGCCGGGACCGATGGAGATGCTCCTTGCGGCACTCGGCGCCTGCACGGCAACCGATGTGGTCGTCATTCTGGCCAAGAAGCGCCAGAGGCTGGAGTCGCTGGAGGTGTTGGTCTCAGGCGAGCGGGCCGCTGGGCCGCCTCGAGTCTGGACGAGGCTTGAAATCGTTTACAAGCTGCGCGGTCAACTCGATGAGAAGGCAGTGCGCGACGCCATTGAGCTCAGCGAGACGAAGTACTGTTCGGTGGCCGCCATGCTGCGCCAAGCCGCGTCCATCTCCTTCCGCTACGAGATCCTTCCTTCCAACCCCGCGTAGCCCGAAAGTTCCATCGCCGTGCACCCGTCGATTTGTCTGGACGGCCTTGGGGAGCAAACCTAGAATGCTCCGAGGGAAAAACGGGGAGAGGAATGGTGCCAGCAGCGAAGAAGCAGGTTTGCATGATTTGCGGAAAGCCGTCCGCGAAGACCATCTGCGAGGCCTGCGCGGAAAAAGTGCGCGGCGAAGCTCTCGAGAAGAAAAAGAAGGAAGACAAGGTCAAAGAGTAACCCGCGCAGTGGCGCTCGGAGCGTTCCGACGCGTCCGCCCTGTAGGGCTCGCCCTTGCCACCGTGGGGATGATTGCATAGAATCGCGCTTTCTTTGCGGGAGCAAAGTTCATTGACCCAGCCCGGAAAACGCATCGCCGCCAAGATCACCGGTGTAGCTGCCTGTGTGCCCCCGCGCGTGCTCTCGAACCGGGACCTCGAGAAGATGGTCGAGACGAACGATGAGTGGATCCGCGAACGCACTGGCATCCGTGAGCGCCACATGGTCGAGAAGGGTGTGGCCGCTTCGCACCTAGCCCATCAGGCGGCCGAGCAGCTCCTGGACGAGAAAGGCGTGGATCCGGAAGAGATTGACCTCATCATCGTCGCCACAGTTACGCCCGACATGCTGTTTCCAGCCACCGCTTGCCTAGTGCAGGACCGCCTGGGGGCCGAAAACGCCTGGGGATTTGATCTCTCTGCCGCCTGTTCGGGCTTTGTCTACGCGCTCACCGTGGGGGCGCAGTTTGTCGGCGCAGGCGCGCACAAGAAAGTCCTGGTTATCGGCAGCGACATCATGACCTCAATCATTAACTTCCAAGATCGCGCTACCTGCGTGCTGTTCGGCGACGGTGCCGGCGCCGTGCTCGTCGAGCCGGCTGCCTCTCCAACCGAAAGCATCATCGACTTCCACCACGATGTGGACGGTTCGGGCGGTTGTGATCTCTATATGCCCGGGGGCGGCTCGCTCCATCCCCCGTCGCACGACACCGTAGACAAGAAGATGCATTACGTTCACCAGGAAGGTGCACAAGTCTTCAAGTACGCCGTGCGGCGCATGGCTGAAGTGGCCTGCCATTTGCTTGAACGCAACGGCTTCTCGAGCCGCGACCTCGCGCTTGTCGTGCCACACCAGGCCAACCTACGCATCATCCGCGCCATGCAGGAGCGGCTTGGCCTCGACGACTCGAAGGTGCTGACGAACATCGACCGCTACGGCAACACGACCGCTGCAACCATCCCCCTTGGCCTGCGCGACGCTGTCCAGCAGGGCCGCCTGCACAAGGGCGACCTGCTGCTGCTCGTCGCCGTTGGCGCTGGCTACACCACCGGCGGCATGCTCCTCCGGTGGGCCTACTAATCCGCCCTAAAAGCGAAGGCCCCCCCGTTGCAGAGGCAGGTTGGGTCAGGAATTTGGTGTCGGATGCTATCTATGGACGGCCGGAGGCAATCTATCTAGACTGAGCGAGCCTCAGCAGCGCAGGCCATAACGCGTTCCAGCTGCTGGTCGAGGAGAACGGCAACGTAGCGCGAGCAGGTGGCCATCTCGCCCTGAGCCCAGGCTGCGACCGAAGGCATCTTGGTCCCGGCCAGACGTCCCAGCGCCTCAATCACTCGGTAGTAGGCACGAACCAGACTTAACCCGCCCACATGCTCTTTCAAGCTGGGCGTCAAATCGTGCAGGGTCATCACGGCGTCGAAATCGGTGGCGCCGATCGACTCGCTGGCCAGCCCGGCCGCCGCCTTTACGCGGTCTGAGAGTGGCTGGGCCGCCACGCTGGTCACCACCGCCCTCCAGTAATACACGGCGAACTGCCCCAGGGCCGCAATCGAGATCGTGAATAGGATTGCTGCGATCATTGCCCACAGCCTCTGCGAGCATTCTGGCAGGCAGGTCCACGGCGGACAATGGGCAGAGAGTACCAACCGCTGGTACTGCTCGATAGAACAGATAACCAAGCATTTCAATGGGTTGCGGGGTGGGCTGTGCGTCCGAGGCTCGCCCGGGCAGCCACAGGGAGCCGCTTCGCCTACGGCTTTTCGACAATATCGCTCTTCATGGGCCCCAATATGGCCAGCAGCTCGTTCTTCTCCTTTTGCCGACCTTGTTCTTGTTGAGTGCCCAGACTTGGTCCTCCACCAAGGCATTGAAATCAGCCGTGCTGATGCCCATTCTTGGTGTGCTTCCTTCATGGATTTCCCGGTATATTTGCAGGTGTCCGCCCCCCGCCTCGCAGATCTGATTCACCAGTTCCATCTTCAGGTGTGGAATGTCGGTATGGCCAAAGAACCTGTTGATCCGCGTGTCGGCGGCCACGTGGCCCACAAAATCGTCCACCACCTTGGCAATGGCTGTCTTGCCGCCCAGCCGCCGTCCACTTCGATGTCGCCGCCGATGGCCACAATATCGCTCTGGGCCACTCCGCGCACCCGAACCGAGCAGCCAAAGCAGTTCACTTCGCCGGACCTTTCGCCGGCTTCCACCACGATGCTGCGGATCACGCTCAGACGATCCTCTGACCATGCGGCCGTTGCCAGCGTGGATACCCACAACCAAGCCAGGAAGAATCCGAGGAACTTCAAGTTGGCCCTACTGATTGCCCAACTCCTGTTCGCAAGGAAGGATCGCCACGCTCACCCTCTAGCGGCGGCCGCATCCTAACCCTGGGCTACACTTGGGTCAATTGCTCGAGCCGCCGCAGAAAGACTCCGCAGCTTCTCGCACCGGGATAGAGAGGCAGGCGTAGCAGAGCACGTTTGGGGCAAGGATCGCTGACCTTTCCGACACCGAACCCACCGCAAAGGTCCCTGAGGGATGAGCCATATGAGAATATTCAGTGGTCTCATCTTCGGTGGCGTTTGACGCTAGGAGCAGGATCGGCCTAGCGGGATGCGCCGGGAGACCTGCTCGATCAGAGCCACTTCACCGAACTAGGTCAGGTCAGCCTCGTTGGCAGAAACGCGCATCCCATTTGAGGTCCTCGCTCGAGAGAAGATCATTTTTGAGGTTTCACAAGCAAGGCCCAAAGCACCAACTTCGAGGCTTCTGGAAAGGTTTTCTGCAACCTCTTGATGCCGAAGGTGTGAGTTCGAGGTTGATAAGGGAGATCTCGATGCTCGGTCCACGAGAGAACTTAAAGAGCAGTGATGAGATTTGCACCTGCTTGAAAAACCAAGTGTGCGTAGCTCGACTGGGTGGACAGTACGGAATCTTTGCGGTAGAAGCTGGGGCTGCCTTTACCTCGATCGACGCCGGACTTTCCGACGAGCAGGTGTGCGCCGCATAGCGTCGTGATGAAATATGAGCGCTAGCTGCCAAGCCGGTCGTATGTTGGTTTTCCAACACGCCCGTCCATATCCCCCCCCAGGCCCCAGAAGGGTGTGGCCTCGATCTGCAGTTGAAGTCGAACCGAGGATAAGGCGGGTGGGCGAATTCGAGCCCCAGCCGCCGGAGGAGAGTGACGCGTGCGCGCAGTGATCACGGGCGGCGCGGGCTTTCTGGGCTCGCACCTCTCGGATTACCTGATAGAGCGCGACTGGGAAATACTGGTACTAGACAACTTGGTCACCGGGGAGGAGTCGAACGTCAGTCATCTGGTGGCCCATCCCCGATTCAGCCTGGTGCGCGCCGACGTGACGCGCTACATCGACGTTCCGGGGCCGGTGGAGTACGTGCTCCATTTCGCCTCGCCGGCGAGCCCGGTAGATTATTTGAAGCTGCCCATTCAGACGCTCAAGGTGGGCGCCCTCGGCACGCACAACACGCTGGGCTTGGCCTTGGCGAAGAAAGCGAAGTATCTGCTGGCCTCGACCTCGGAGTGTTACGGTGATCCCGAGGTGAGCCCGCAACCGGAAAACTACTGGGGCCACGTCAACCCGATCGGCCCGCGTGGCGTGTACGACGAGGCCAAGCGATTTGCCGAGGCCATGACCATGGCCTACCACCGGGCGCACGGCCTGGACACGCGCATCGTGCGCATCTTCAACACCTACGGTCCGCGCATGCGGCTGAACGACGGCCGCGCCCTTCCCAACTTCGTCCACCAGGCACTGACCGGCCAGCCCATCACCGTGTACGGCGATGGTAAGCAGACGCGCAGCTTCTGCTACGTTTCCGACTTGATCGAAGGCATCTACCGGCTGATGCAGTCCGACGAACACCTGCCCACCAACATCGGCAATCCCGAGGAGATCACCATCCTTGAATTCGCCGAGCGCGTTCGCGCGCTCCTGGGGGCGAAAGTACCCATCGTTTTCAAACCACTGCCGCAAGATGACCCCAAGCGCCGCTGCCCGGATATCAGCAAAGCGAGGCGCATTCTGAACTGGGAACCGAAGGTGAGTCTCGATGCTGGCCTCCGGCTCACGCTCAGCTTCTTCAGCCGCCAGGTGGCTCAGAAAACGTTAAGCTGATTCGCTACTTTTTAAATTGAACTTCTTCTTGTAGTAGGCCGCCGTCAGGGGAATCCCTTGCGCGAAAGTGACGCGCGGGCTCCAGCCTAGCAGCCGCTTTGCCTTCTTGCTGTCCAGGGCGATGTGATTCATTTCTCCGGGGCGTTTCGGGGCGTAGCGCGGTTCCGCCTGCGAAGCGAGCGCGTCGCGAACGGTCTCGAAAACTTGGAAGTCTTTGATCTCGATCCCCCAACCCAGGTTGAAAACTTCGCCGTCGCCAGCACCCTGGATCGCCAGCAGGTTCGCTGACACCACGTCGTCCACATGAATATAGTCGCGCGTCTTGTTTCCGTCCCCAAACAAGGTGGGCTGAATGCCAGTGAGCAACTGCTCGCAGAAGATGGCGACGACTCCGGCTTCGCCCTTGGGATCCTGACGCGGGCCGTAGACATTCCCATAGCGGAAGATCGTCGAGCGAAGGCCATAAACGCCGCGGTAAAACTCCATATACTTCTCGCCCACATACTTGGAGACCCCGTAGGCGGAGAGAGGCTGAACCAGATGAATTTCTTCCGCGGGCAGAGAGCGCGGCTCCGGGTAGACCGCGCAGGTGGAAGCAAAGATCACCTTTTGGGTCTTGTACTTCACACATAGCTCGAGGAGGTTTACAAATCCAAGGACGTTCACGCGGGCATCGAACGAGGGATCGGCCATCGATCGGCGAACGTCGGTTTGGGCCGCGTGGTGACTAACGATCACGGGGCGCTCCTGGGCGAAGACTTCTTCGAGCGCATCCCGGCTCGCAATGTCCACTTGATAGAACCGGGCAGTCGGGTTCAAATTCGCCGTTTTCCCGGTGGCAAGGTTGTCTACAACGGCGGCGTGATGGCCTTCGGCGAGAACAGCATCTACGATGTGCGATCCGATGAATCCTGCCCCACCGGTGATCAGGGTGTTCATCGGAACCTTCTGGCCCGGCCAGCGTTGCCACGGGCATCGAGGAGCGCATCGGTAATTTCGCACAGGATGTGCCCGAGGGCTATGTGACACTCCTGAATCCTGGCGACGTTCTTGGAGGGCACCCGGAGTCCGATGTCGACCACGCGGAGGAGTCGATCTCCGGCCCCTCCGGTCAAGGCAATGGTCGTTAAGCCGAGTTTGCGAGCTGCCCGGGCACCCTCAAGGATATTGGGCGAGCGTCCAGAGGTGCTGATCACGATCGCCACATCACCACGACGTCCGAGGGCTCGCACCTGGCGCGCAAAAATCTGCTCGAATCCATAATCGTTCCCGAGGGCGGTTAGAATCGATGTGTTCGTTGTCAGGGCCATCGCTGGCAAGGGCCCCCGGTTGCGCGCGAACCGCCCGACGAATTCTGCGGCCATATGCTGGGCATCCGCGGCGCTGCCCCCATTGCCGAAAAGCAAGATCTTGCCGCCACGCTGGAGCGTCTTGTGAATCGCTTGTGCTGCCCGCAGGACTTCGGAGGTGCAGTCCTCAACGAGCTGCAAGCGGAGCGCCACCCCCTCACGAAGTGACCTAACGACCAATTTCCGAACGGCATTCGCTTCCACGTAGGAGTCCTCGAGCAACCCTTCAGTCCGGCCGACCAATGGAGTGGTATTCGAACCCCAGGTCCTTCATCCGCGCGGGATCGAGCAGATTGCGACCGTCGAGCACCAGCGGCCGCGCCATCGCGGTGCGAATGCGCTCCCAATCAAGAGAGCGGAACTCCTCCCATTCCGTGACAATCAGCAGCAGGTCCGCGTCCTTGGCGACCTCGTACGGATCGCGGTTGTACATCAGGTCGGGGAAGGCCGCGCGCGCCTTCTCCATCGCTTCCGGATCGCAGGCGCGGATGTGGGCGCCCTCCGCCAGCAGTCGTTCGATGATTTCGATGGCTGGCGCAAACCGAATGTCGTCGGTGTTGGGTTTGAAGGCCAGGCCCAACACGCCGATCTGCTTATCTTTCACCACCCACAGCGCGCGGCGGATCTTTTGCAGGAAGAGAGCGATGCGCTGCTTGTTCACCCGTTCGGCCTCTTTGAGCAGGCTGAAGTCAACGCCGGCGCGCTCAGCCAGCCGAATGAAAGCCTGGACGTCTTTGGGAAGGCAAAAGCCTCCGAAGCCGATTCCGGCGCGCAAAAAGTGAGGTCCGATGCGCGGGTCCATGCCCACGGCCCGCGTCACTTCATCCACGCTGGCGCCGAGGTTCTCACAAAGGTCGGCAAGAAGGTTGGTGTAAGAGATCTTTAGCGCCAGAAAGGAATTCGACGCATGCTTGATCAGTTCCGCGCTGTTGATGGTGGTCACGAGCAGCGGTGGCTTGGTCCCCGGGGGACAAGCGGGCGCATGGACGGGGCAGTTGAACCGGCCCTCGAGAATCGGCGCATAGATCTCTCGGAGGTGTTTCTCGGCGACCTCGTCTTCTACGCCGATGACGATGCGGTCCGGGTGCAGGAAATCCTCTACCGCGGTGCCCTCGCGAAGGAACTCCGGGTTGGAGGCCACGCGAAATGTCACGCTCTTGTTGCGGCCGTAAACCTCTAGGGCGCGCTTCAACTGTTGCCCGGTCTGGACGGGCACGGTGCTCTTCTCAATCACCAGCTTCGGGGAGCGCGACTCGGTGGCGATCACTCGTGCGACGCGGTCGATTGCGGAGAGATCGGCGTCGCCGGTCTCCAGCGGCGGCGTGCCCACGCAAATGAAAAGGGCGTCCCCCGCGTGGACGGATTCGGCTACATCTCCGGAGAAGGCGAGGCGGCCTTGGTGACGAGCTTTGACCACGATTTCGTCCAGGTGCGACTCGTAGATTGGCAGTTTGCCGGCCTGGAGCGTCCTTATCTTCGCTTCGTCGTTGTCCGAACACATCACCTGGTGGCCGGTTTCGGCCAGGCATCCGCCCGTCACCAATCCCACATACCCGCAACCGATCACCGAGATTCGCACGCCGGTTCCCGCCTCCTTCCGTTGTTTATTCTCTCGCCCAACCCCTGCTGGCAGCAAGGAGAGAAATGTCTCCAAGGTACCTAGCCCTTGGTCAAAGAGAAATTGCCGATCACGAGGGCGTCGACTCCAGAACAGTAAAAACTCCGAACTGCATCCCGCGGCGAGATGACCAAAGGCTCGCCAAACAGGTTGAACGATGTGTTCACCAGCAGGGGGGCCTGTCCGCGTTCGCCCACGCGCTTCAGCAGCCGCCAGAGCGGCGGATTCACCGCGCGATCGACCAGGTGCAGGCGCACCTGGTCGCCGGGCAGGAGAAAACCGGCCAGCGGCTCGCGCCATTGCTGCCGCACGTAGCCCATGGTGGCCATGAAACGTCCCGGGGGAGAGCAGTCGAAATATGCGGGGCTGTCTTCGGCCGGGACGGAAAGCGCAAAAGGGCGAAACGCTTCGCGGTGTTTCACGTACTCGTTAAGATTCTCTTTCACGTAGGGCGCCCAGGGCGAGGCCAGCAAACTCCGGTGGCCCAGCGCGCGCGGGCCAAACTCGGCTGCTCCCTGATACCAGGCCACAATCTTGCCCGCTTCGAGAAGCCGAAGAGTATCCTCGACCTTCTCTCCATCTCCTTCCAGCCAGCGGTAGCTCGACTTGCAGTTGTCTAGAACCTGCTTGATCTCTTGGTTCGAGTACGCGGGGCCCCAGTACAGGTGCGCTGGCGGCTCGCGGCGCGCTTTCCCCAGCAGTTGGTGCCAGACGAGCCAGGCCGCACCCAGCGCCGTGCCTTCATTCCCCGCGGCGGGTTGCACATATACCTGCTCGAAGCCAGTGTTCCTCTCGATAAAAGCCACCAGCAGCGGGTTCAGAAAAACTCCGCCGGCGAGACACAGCACGCGCGCGCCCGTCTTCTTGCGATAAGTCTCGGCCAACTCCGCAGCAGTGCGCGCGCAGGCCTGTTGCACGCTGCTCGCCAGTTGACGCTTCCTATCCTCACTCGCAGCTGCGACCGGCCGAGCCCAGGGGTCGCCCGAGGCATCCCACTCGATACCCAGCCGCCGATAGAATTTTCGGGAAAAAGCGATACGGCCGGCCAGGCCGCGGTTGAAAAAGCTGAAATCGAGGTGCGGCAGCTCACCTCGGCTGCTACCGAACATCTCCAGAAAAACATTCTCGAAATCTGGCGTGCCCTCAAGGCTGAGCCATTGCGTCTTATGCTCATCGCGGTGCGGCGTGAAGCCGAGCAAGTCTGTGATCTGCGAGTACACCCAGCCGAGCGAGTGGGGAAAGGAGATGGACTCGAGCACCCGGAGCCTTGTCCCCTCTCCGAGCGCCAACATGCCCGAGCGGCCATCCCCTTGTTCATCGAGTGTAAGCACCAGCGCTTGATCCGAGGGCGAGGCATAGAAAGCGCTGGCCGCGTGGCACAGATGGTGCTCCAGGTGTACCACCTGGCTCTTCGCGCGGCTGTCCATTCTCCGCAGGAGACGGTCATTATTCAGCTCGCGGGCCAGCTCGCCCAGCGCCTTCGCCTCATAGTAGCCGCTGGCGACGGGAGCGAAGGGTGCGACGCGGGTCCGCAACCACGTCTGGCGGGCCCACGTGCGCACGGGGCGGCTGGCCATGGCAATGTAATCGAGGTCCCCCCAGCCAATTCGGGCGCGTTCTAGGCAGAAATGAATCGCCTGGCGCGGGATGCCTTCGACAGTCCGCGAGCGCACCAGCTTTGTCTCCTCGGTGGCCGCTTCAATCGCTTCTTCGCCGAGCAGCACAGCCGCGGGGTCGTGGGCCAGGGCAGAAAGTCCCAGAATGCGCAATCCATTTACCTCCCGTGTGCCCATCCTCGGTTCAAGCGGAGTTTACAAGGGGCCAGATCGGGCGTCCACCTGGGCCCAGAGCGGCCTTGGCGCAATTGGCAAGGCAAGGAAGAGTTCATTCTGCGAGAAAGTCGGATTGCCTTCGAAGGGCGTTCACATACGACTCACCGGAAAGGATGAGTTCTCACTGAGGCTGTTTTCGTTCTTGTTGAGTCCTTGCTCCAGGTTGCGTTCCCGCATGTACAGAAACAGTGGTAACCCAAGGGAGACTCCCACGGTGAGCACGGCTACATGGGCTAAGTATATCCATACCCTTTGAAAGCGTAGCCGTGGTTAGCTCGGACCGGAGCTCGTAAACGAGAAGCCCGGAACGCACGGTGGCCTGAGCGATTGGGCAAGGGTGTACCGGGAAAGTGGAATGCGGTTGCCCGGCTGGGGGGGCAGTACGCCAAGGTTCTTGTTTTCAAGAAGAAGCAATTGGTGAAGGAATTGCTGGCTGATCTAGGCGGGTGTTTACAAGCGGAGGGCTCTGGCTCCTCGAATGTGCGCTTGTGCAGGAAGTCATGCCACTCCGTCGCAGCGCAATCCGTCGCTCGGTCTCTGCCTTCTTGGCCTTTGACGTTCCCAACCTGGACAACCCGATACCTACGTCCCCTCCCGGGGCACAGTCGGGGTGATCAATGGGGAGCCTACCGTTGGTGGTGTCGCCGCCGGGCTGCCGTCAACACGCGCGTATGATTCTGGGTCAGATACATGGCCAGCGGAAAAGAGCCCGGGGTTAACACTTTCGATATCTACCGCAGAGCTGTCGCCTGCTCACTCGGTCCACATGCGGCAGAATCGGGGCCATCGCGAAGGACATGAAACATGAATTTTGACCCTCGAGCGAGGAAAGAAGAATGACGAACTCAATAGGTACGGAAACCGATCGGTCATTGACGAGCCTCAAAGCCAAGGAAGCTCCCGAACCTTGCTCCCCTTCGAGCGAGGTAGATCAGGGACACGTCGGGCCGATGCTGCTCGACTTTTACGGCTTGCGCGAGCAACCCTTCGGCGTCACTCCAGACCCGGCCTACCTTTATCCCAGCCAGACGCACCGCGAGGCCCTGGTCTCGCTGACTTACGGCATCCAGAGTGACCGGGGATTCCTGGCGCTCATCGCCAAGCCAGGCATGGGTAAAACCACTCTCTTATATCAACTCCTGGAGGAGTTGCGGCCTTCCGCGCGCACAGTGTTCTTGTTCCAGACGCAGTGCACTTCTCGTGAGTTTTTCCGCTACCTGCTCGATGAGCTGGGTGTCTATAGCTCCGGAATGGATCTCTTCGCCATGCACTACAAACTGAACCGGCTCTTATTCAACGAGATGCTCCAAGGCAAGCGCTTTGTGCTCGTCGTTGACGAAGCGCAGAATCTTGAGGATCCGGTGCTGGAAACCATACGCCTCCTCTCCAATTTTGAGATGCCGCACGCGAAGCTCTTGCAAATTGTTCTTGCCGGACAGCCCCAATTGGCGGAGAAACTGGCGCGTCCCAGCCTCTCGCAATTGCGTCAGCGAATGGCCATCCTGAGTCGCCTAGAACCGTTGAGTGATGAGGAAACGGTCGCTTACATCGAGCACCGGCTCAAGGTAGCTGGATATTCTGGCGACCCACTCTTCGCGCCAGAGGCCCTGGCCATGATTCGAGAGCAAAGCCAGGGCGTCCCGCGGAACATTAATAACCTTTGCTTTAACGCGCTGTCGTTGGGATACGTCCGGAGGCGCAAGAGAATCGGCCGGGGGATCGTCGAAGAAGTTGCGGCGAACCTGGATGTGGGTTCGATCGCTCGACAGTTACGCTCCGACACTCTTCCTCAAATCGCTTCTCCTGCCCGTCTTCGACTTACCTATCGGCCGGTCGGGCAGCTCGGCTGGGGCCGGGTCCTGAAAGGCGTTCTCATGCTGGGCGCATTCGCATTGTTACTGGCCTTCGGAAGACTCGGCACGGTCATGCGAAGTCTGGCCGCAGACCAACAGGGCGCGAGTCTTGGCGAGAACTCCACTTCCAGGGGCTCTGCGCTCAAGCCCATGTTCGATTCTGGCCCGCACGATGCTGTTTCATCAAGCAACCTGATTGTGGTCGCCGAACCGCGACAAAGTCTCGAAGAGATCAGCCTTCGTTACCTGGGGCGCTTCGACCAAGAGCTCTTTGAGGAAATCTGTGCGCTCAATCCGGGACTCAAAGATCCCCATCAAATTGAGGCTGGCCGATTGATCCTGCTTCCGCGGCGGGCCGGAAAGCTGAGAAAAGTCTTGGATACGGCCGAGGTAGGTAGTGTTCGGGAGGAAGGCGCCGGGAAACCTGGCTCACAACAGGAATGGCAGGCTCCGGCAGCCAACCAGATACCGGCAGCATTTACGGGCAAGAGGCGAGAGGAGTAGCACGGAACACAATCGATAAGTCTCGGGATGGCTCGATCGATTCTTCGTTGTTGACTGCCAGTCCCTACGGTATCCTCCATCCAAGAATGGTTGATATTCACTGTCATATCCTGCCTGGACTGGATGATGGTCCGGACTCCCTGGAAGAAGCCATCGCCATGGCGGAGATGGCGATTGCCGATGGAATTACTTATGTCGTAGCCACGCCGCATGCGAACGATCAATTTCGCTTTGATCCTCATCTAATCGACCAGCGCCGGAGGGAACTCCAGACCCACCTGGGCGAGCGGCTCATGCTGGCCACGGGTTGTGACTTCCACCTGAGCTTTGAGAATCTCGAGGATTTGAACGGACACCCCACCCGCTACACTCTCAACCAGAAGAACTACCTGCTCGTGGAGTTTGCTGATTTTGCGATTCCGCCCAGGATCGAAGAGACGCTGTACC
>DATFXF010000314.1:0-13710 GCA_035258565.1 Candidatus Acidiferrales bacterium | reverse complement strand
TAAGGTCGAGCCTCCCCGGTCGCGCTCGGGGCCGGAGGCTCCGAAGCCCTCAGATTAGAAAAGATCGCCCCGCCGAGCGTTCTAGTTTCCCTGAATCAGGCCGCGCGTGCAACGACCAAAATGGCCGCCGGGCCAAATCCTCGCTTAACACGCGCCGGACAGGTTCAGTACAATTCCTGGAGTAAATCAGGGGGCGAAGGAGTTTCGATGACCGCCACAAGGCAGAGTTCGGCACCATCCGCAACCCAGGCTCGACTGACACCCGCGATGCTCGAAATGCTCAGCGAGAAGGCGCGGCTCCTGCGCATTCATTCCCTGCGCTCTACGACCGCCGCCGGCTCGGGCCATCCTACTTCCTGCCTCTCTGCGGCCGAGCTGATGGCTGCCGTCTTTTTCTATGCCATGAAGTTTGATCCTGCCCATCCCAACTCGCCCGCGGGCGATCGCTTCGTGCTGTCCAAAGGCCACGCGGCACCGGTCCTGTATGCCGCCCTGGCCGAGGCGGGCGTCTTCCCGGTCTCGCGGCTGATGACCCTGCGCCAATTCGCGAGCGAGCTCGAAGGCCATCCCACGCCGCTGGTACCCGGCGTGGACGCAGCGACCGGCTCGCTCGGTCAGGGGCTGTCGGTGGGCGCGGGCCTGGCACTGGGCGCCAGAATCGCAAAGTCGGACGCGCGCGTATTCGTCCTGCTGGGTGACGGCGAAATGGCGGAAGGGAACGTCTGGGAAGCGGCAGCGTTTGCCGCCCACTACGCGCTGGGGAACCTCATCGCCATCGGCGACGTCAATGCACTCGGTCAAAGCCAGCGCACCATGTACGGCCAGAACGCGGAAGTCTATCGCCGGAAATTTGAGGCGCAGGGCTGGCAGGCTGAAGTCATTGACGGGCACGACGTGGCGGCCGCGGCCGAGGCCCTCGACCGCGCCCGGGCCGCGACCGGTTGTCCCTACGCGATCCTCGCGCGCACCGAGAAGGGCCATGGGGTCAGTTTTCTGGCCGATAAGGAAGGCTGGCACGGAAAGGCGCTGTCGAACGAACAACTGGAGAAGGCGCTGGCAGAAATCGGGCCCGCGCCGCCCATCCCGCCGGACGATGGGCGCTCCTACCGACGCGCATCGCTGCCCGCTCCGCCCGACTTCCCGGCCCCGGCCGCGCCGGCGTACAAGCCCGGGCAACTGGTGGCCACGCGGGAGGCCTATGGAACCGCGCTCGAAAAACTTGCGGACGTAAATCCGAAGATCGTGGCGCTCGATGGCGACGTGAAGAATTCGACGTTCGCCGATGTGCTGGAAAAAGGCCACCCCGATCGGTTCTTCCAGGGTTACATCGCCGAGCAGAACCTGGTGAGCGCCGCGGTGGGGCTCCAGGCGCAGGGACTGGTGCCCTTTGTGGCCACCTTCGCCTGCTTCCTCACCCGCGCGTACGACCAGGTGCGCATGGCAGCCATCAGCCGCAGCAACATCAACCTGTGCGGCTCGCACTGCGGGGTTTCCATCGGTGAAGACGGGCCTTCGCAGATGGGCCTGGAAGACCTGGCGATGTTCCGCGCCCTTCCCGGCGCAACCGTGCTCTATCCCTCTGATGCGGTGTCGGCTGAACGACTCACCGAAGCGGCGGCGCGTCGGCCTGGCATCTGCTATCTGCGAACATCGCGGCCAAAGACGCCGATTTTGTATGCCAACGAGGAGCAATTCCCGGTGCCCGGCTTCAAGGTGCTGCGGGAGAGCTCGAGTGATCGTGCAGCCGTTGTCGCCGCGGGCGTCACGCTCCATGAAGCGCTGAAGGCGTACGAGCAACTGAAACCCCGCGGCATCGCCATCCGCGTGATTGACCTTTACTCGGTGAAGCCGCTCGATGTCACCGGGCTCGGCGAGCAGCTGCGTGCTGCGGGAGGCCACCTGATCACCGTCGAGGACCACTACGCCGAGGGTGGGCTGGGTGAAGCCGTCCTGAGCGCAGCAGGCGCGAACGGCATGGCCCTCGCGAGCGCGAAGCAACTGGCCGTGACGCGCGTGCCGCACTCGGGCAAGCCAGAAGAACTGCTCGAAGCGTTCGGCATCTCGGCAAGACACATCGTGGCGGCTGTCGAACAACTGCGCTAGTTCGCAGTCATACAGGCAGGAATCCCAGCGAAGGAAGGATCGCTCGCGCTAGGAATGCGCTTGGGCGAGCGCCGCTTGGGTCGGCTGGCGCAGGTCCCACACAATGCGGAACCACGACAGCAGCTGGAGCAGGTAATAGGTGAGGTCCACTTCCCACCAAAAGAATCCCTGCCGCGCGGAAGCCATGTAGTGGTGGTGATTGTTGTGCCAGCCCTCGCCCATGGTGAGCAGTGCCAGGAAGACGTTGTTGCGGCTTGTGTCTTGGGTGGGATAGCGCCGGCTGCCGAAGAGGTGTGAAAGCGAATTCACGGTAAACGAGCTGTGCCACAGCAGCACCGTGCTGATCGCAAAGCCCCAGACGAGCATGCCCCAGCCGCCGAATAAGAACAGCGAGACCGCTAGGATCACTGGAGGCACCAGGTGGTAGCGGTTCAACCAGCGCAACTCAGGGTACTTGTGGAAGTCGCGGATCAGGTCCACCTGCGTGGCGTTGTACTTGTCGGAAAGAATCCAGCCCACATGCGACCACCAGAAGCCGAACAGCGAAGGAGAATGCAGATCTTCCTCCATATCGGAGTGGCGATGGTGGTGACGATGGTTGGCCGCCCACCAGAGCACGCCCTTCTGGGCGGAAGTGGTGGCCATGAAGGCCATCACAAATTGAAAGGCGCGGCTAGTCTTGAACGAGCGATGCGAAAAATAGCGGTGGTAGCCGGCCGTGACAAAGAACATGCGGATGTAGTACAGGGCCAAGCACACGGCCAAATAGGACCACCGGAAACCGACGAAGAATGCCGCGAGACAGGCCAGATGCACGGAAGCAAAGGGGAGGCAATGCAGCAGGGAAATCCGTGCGCCGTTTCGTAGGCTGACCCGAGCAAACGCCATCGCAGGCCGTTCCCTCCGCTTCCAAGATCCGGGAGTCTTCTTACCAGCTCTCCGCAAGCGCTCTGGAATCCAGCCTGAGCGGCGCGCTACGAAAAACCAGGCACAGTGTAAGCGTGTGCCGTGCTGCCGTCAAGGGCTGCGCGACGACCGTTGCGTGTCCCGCAAATGGGGCAAGAATTTTCGCCGGCTAGCAACCGCGGTGTAATCCGCAGGCGATTATGTTATCTTCCCGGCGCCGCGCCCCTCCGGGCGAGTCCTCTGCATATGGCCGAAAAACTTGTTCTCGTGGGTTTGATCCCTGAGGTGATGGTCATCGCTTCTACCGACCAAGTGATGTGGCTCTCTGACGCAGGTCACCTGAAGGTGGAATTCGACCCCAACCGCTGCCCCTTCTCCTCAAACGTTTTTCAGGCGCCGGCCGGCATGCGCCTACTAAGCGGCACGCCTAAGCCCGGCAGCAAGCCCGGCTCCTACAAGTACCGTCTCTGGCTCAACGAACAGATGATCGGGAGCGGGGAGATCATCCTGCGGGAGAAGTAGGGTGGCGCTCGGATCTACGCTCCACCCATCGCTCGAAGGCAAGGAGATTTCCGAAAGCACGCGGACTGCTGGGGCGATTCCGCGCCTCGAAGACCGCTCAATCGCTGGCCACCATGGTTCGCGGCGCCTCAACGGACCCGGCTAGGGTGCGCCGCATCGATGCCCTCGCGAATGCCGGAACTGCCCGGTCTGGCAGCACGGTGAGCGTGGCCGCCTTTCTCGGGAACTCACTCCGACGGTCCAGGTGCAATCCCGCCTCGCGGAGCATCTCGCCCGAGAAGTTTGGGTCGTCCGAGCGATCCACACCCCAAAACCACAGGCGGTCTTCGTGGCGTTGCAGGAACTGAAGAGACTGCTCAAGCTTTTTCATCGCCCGATCAAACGAGGAAGCCAGAAAATAGGTCGAGAGCATCCATCCATGCCGCGCGAAACGCGCCCGAATCCGCACGCAATACTTGCCATTCTGATTGATCTCAACCACGGAGCGATACTCGTTCTGCTGCATATCCGCTCTCCTGGACATCGCCTACCCCAGCCCGCAAGCTTCTCTGTCGGCTCGCGGCCAACCAGGCTTGGCGGCCCGCGCACGCCGCCGGCCTCCCTGCTCCTGCTGCTTGACCTCGAGACATGCTGCTCCTCGGCAAGGCGCCCGGCCGAACGAGTGCGCTCGATGCTCGGCGAGTCACGACCGACTTCAACAAGCACATCGGCGCACGCTAGAACTAGAAAAGACTGTACCCGGGAAGGTTGAGCCTACTTCAGGTTATGAGCCCCGCTGGCGTCAGGGCAATCGCTGCGGACCGGGATATGCTAGCCCAAGGCCGGCCCAAAGGCAAATGGAAACAGATTTTTCTAATTTTCCTTAAGTGTCTTTGAATCTTAGAGTTCTGGCCGATCAGGTGGCTCTCGTCAACCGCCTCAAGTTCTCCGGCATGATCTTGAGCTTGCCCTCCCGTTTCATCCGCTCCTCCAGGGCCACGTGGAAGGAGTCGAAAGCAAGCTGCCTCTTGTACTCGAGGACCTGGCGCTCGATCTCGACGCGCTGCTTCTCAAACTCTTCGGGCTTTGCAGCGTCGTGCGCCACGACTCGATAAACGATCCAGTTCGCTCTCAAGAGCGTGGGCGGGCCGGTTTGCCCGACTTCGAGGCTGAAGGCCCCGGGGAGCTGTCGCGCGCTTCCGACATCGGGCACCGATCCCGTGCGGGTGAGGGCCTCACTGGTTTTCACCTCGAGCCCCAGCGCGGCGGCCGCAGTCGTCAGGGCCTCGCCCGACTGGGCACGCTTGGCCAGTTCATTGGCGCGCGTCTTGGCCAGCTCCACGGCTTGATCATGCCGGTAGTCGGCGAGGAGTTTGTCGCGCACTTCGGCCAGCGTCGCCGGATGAGCCGGAAGCACCTCTTTCACCGTGAGCACGACGTAACCACGCTCGGTGCGCACCGGATAGCTGAGGTCGCCAACGCGCAGGCGCGAGAGGGTGTCGCCCAGTTCCGGGGCGTTGCCGACCTCGGGCACTGGGTCGGTGGGTGCGACCGGCCGAGTCTCACCCACGGTCAGATGGAACTTCTTGGCTAGATCGTCGAGCGAGCCGCGCGTGGCCTTGCGGACTTCCGCGGTGATCTGGTCGGCGGCTTCGTTGGCCAAGCGATCCGCCTTCTCGCCAGTCAGGAGCGGCAGGATGGCCCCGCGAACCTCCTCGAAGCTCTTGGTGCGGGCGGCTTCCCGCTCCACCACCTTGATGATGTGGAAGCCATAGGGGGTCTTCACCAGGTCGGAGGTCGCACCCGTCGGCAGGTTAAACGCCACTTGCTCGAACTCGGGAACCGTCTGGCCCTTGACAATCCAGCCCAGGTCGCCTCCCTTGTCCTTCGTGGTGTCCTCCGAATACTGCTTGGCCAGCTCCTCGAATTTGGCACCGCGCTTGACCTTCTTCAAGACCTCTTCGGCCGTCTTGTGAATTTCTGCCACTTCCGCATCGGTCTTGCCGACCGTTTTGAACAGGATATGGCTCACGCGGCTGCGGTTCTGGACGCGGTAGAGCTCGATGTGGTCGTTATAGTAGGTGCGCAGCTCCTGCTCGCTCACCCTGGCGCGCTCGCGGAGCTGATCGAGATCGAGCAGGGCATAGCGGATCACGCGCCGCTCGGGCACCGTGTACCGTCCTTTGTTCTGTTCGAAGTAGGCAGCGAGCTCCCGATCGCTCGGCGAAATCTTCGCTTCCAGAGCATCCGGCTTGATCAAAACATATTCCATCTTGATTTTTTCATTCCGCTGCCGAAATTCTTCCTGCACTTCCTCCGGCGTCACGCTGATCCCGTCGGTGACCAAGTGCTGGAACTTCTCCTCGAGCAGGGACTGGCGAACCACTTCCTCGAATTCCGGCACACTCAGCCCGGTCCGTTGCTGCACTTCGGCGGTGTAACGCTCGATCCCGACGAAGCGGTCGTCGACAAAGGCCGTCGGAATCAGCTGGCGGATGCGCCCGGCGCGCTCTTGATCGGTGACGCGGATGCCCAAGCGCCTGGCCTCCAGCTCGATCATGCGTAGGAAGAGGAGTTGATTGAGGATCTGCTGGACGTAGAGGGGTTGAAGCCCAGGCGGGACGTTGCCATTGCGCGTGAGGCGCCGCAATTGGGTCTCCACCTCAAGCGCGGTAATCGGTCGGCCACCGACTTCCGCGACGATCTCCGCTCCTCCGGTACCCCCCGAACCGCCTCCCTGGCCAGGCACCAGATAGATGAGCATCCCCGCCGCAAGCATCACCACCACGATGCCCAGCAGGATGCGTGTCAGGACTTCTCTCCGTTGTAACGCCTTCCACATCACCTCATCAGCCTCTCTGACTGCCGTCTGAACAAACCATTATAGAGGAGCCGCGCGGCACCGCTCAATGGCCTTCCCGGGCCCGCCTTTCCGGTACGCACCGAACCCAGGGGAAGGGTTGGCGGATTGTGTATCTTCCGGCCGGGCGTATTGAAAGGGTGGTATCCGTGTGCTAGATTCGAAAATTCCATAAAATCCGCGGGTCTTTCATGATGGACGAACGACAGGCCGCAGCGCCGAAGCCGAAAATCTCCCTCGTGCAAGTGTATTGGACGACGGTGACCTACCGCACCGTCGCGGTGTATCTCGTCCTGATCTTTGTCATCGTCATGGCCACGTTTTATCTGATCTTCCCGGACTGGTACGCCAGCACTTACCGCCGCCTCACCGGCACGTTTACGGGAAAGTCTCCCGCTGCCGCCATGCTGAGCCAGAACCAGGCGCGGTTCGTCAACCTGGATGGGCGGGTGCAGGTCAAGAAGGTGAACTCCGTGCAGTGGGCGCCCGCCGACTACAGCACCACCCTCGACAAAGGCGACCTGATCGAAACCGGGCCCGACGGCGCGGCGCGTATCACCTTTGCCGACGGCACCACCTACCTGGTCAAGACCGAGACGCTGGTGACCGTGGAAGAGAACACCGTGGCGCGCGAGCACAGCAGCACAGGCGTGCACATCAGCTCGGGCGCCGTGGACCTCGCTACGGGCACACTGCCCTCGGCCGATTCGAAGGCGGAAGTCTCCTTCGAGAACGCCGTCGCCTCCTTGCGACAGAACAGCCGAGCAGCGGTGCGCAGCGACCCCAGCAAGAATGAACACGAGATCACCGTAGCCGCCGGCGAGGCCGAACTGCGGCGCGGCGAGCAGCGCATCGAGCTGGGGAAGTGGGAGAAGGTAAGCTTCCCCACCGGCGGAGCAGCGGTGAGGACCAACGTGCTGGCTCCGCCGGACCTGGCTCAGCCGGTAAACCTGCAACCGCTGATTGTGCCAGACCCGCGTCACGCGTCGGTCCGCTTCGAATGGAAACCCGTGTTCGAGGCCGCGGGCTACGTCCTGCGCGTCAGCAACACCTCGATGTTTGCCAAACTGTTGGCCGAGCGACGCACCAGCAGCACCAGCGTCGAAGTGAGCGGCCTCGACGCCGGAGACTATTTTTGGAACGTAACCGCCATCGATCCGCACAAACGCTCGAGCGAGCCCAGCGACACTTACAAGTTCACGCTGGTTGCGCAGGGCAAGAGCCAAGAAATGCTGCTGGAGGTGGACGGCACGCAACTCCACGGCAATGTGGTGGAGGTGATCGGCCGCACCGAACCCGGCGCGGCGCTGATCGTCAACGGCCAGTCGGTGGCCAATATTCTTCCCGATGGCCGCTTTCGGTACTTCACCGACCCACTGGAGCGGGGCAGCCAGACCATCGTCATCACCGGTCAAAACCGGAGGGGCGGCACGGCGATCAAGCGCGTGCCGATTGTCGTACCGTAAACCCGGTCCCGCGGGGCGACGGGACCAGAACCGGAAAACGCCCGAAACCGAGGGGCACGATGAGAAAGAATGGATACAACTTCCGGTCAGTGTTCAGCCTCTTCTCTTCTGATTTGGCCATCGACTTGGGCACGGCCAACACACTCGTGTATGCCAAGGGCAAGGGCATCGTCGTGAACGAGCCCTCCATTGTGGCCATCAACAAGAATAGTGCAGAGGTGGTGGCGGTGGGCCGCGAGGCCAAAGAGATGCTCGGCCGCACTCCCGGCAACGTGGTGGCCATCAAGCCCATGAAGGACGGCGTCATCGCTGACTTCAAGGTCACCGAGAAGATGCTCACCTATTTCATCCAGAAGGCCCACAACCGGCGCGTGCTCGTGCACCCGCGCATCGTCATCGGCGTGCCGAGCGAGATCACCCCGGTCGAAAAACGCGCCGTGCAAGACTCCGCCTACCGGGCGCGCGCGAGCGAGGTCTTTCTGGTTGAGCAGGCCATGGCCGCGGCCATCGGCGCTGGCCTGCCCATCGAAGAGCCTTCCGGCAACATGGTGGTGGACATCGGCGGCGGCACCACCGACATCGCCGTCATCTCCATGAGTGGCATCGTCTATTCGCGCTCGGTGCGCGTGGCCGGCAACGAGATGGACGAAGCCGTGATGCACTACCTCAAGCGCAAGTACAACCTGCTCGTCGGCGAACGCACCGCTGAACAGATCAAAATGGAGATCGGCTCCGCCTATCCACTGGAAAAGCCGCTCACCATGGAAGTGAAAGGCCGCAACCTGATCGAGGGCGTGCCGCGCACGGTGACGATTGACGACAGCGAAATCCGGGAAGCGCTTTCCGAATGCGTCGCCACCATCCTGAATGCGATTCGCGTTGCGCTCGAGCGCACGCCGCCCGAGCTTTCCGCGGACATCAGCGACCGCGGCATCGTGCTGACCGGCGGCGGAGCGTTGCTGAGAAACCTCGACAAGCGCATCCGGGAGGAGACCGGCCTGCCGGTTTCGATCGCCGACGATCCGCTGGCTTCGGTCGTGCTGGGCACAGGGAAGATGCTCAGCGACTTCCACCTGCTGCGGCTGGTCTCCATCGACTAGTTACCAACCCCATGTTCCTAGTCCCCTCACGCCATCGCTCTCTGGTCTTGCTGGCCGCGGTGGTGTTGTCGCAGGTCCTCCTTCTGGCCTTGCAAATCAAGCGCGAGCGCCAGGTGCGGTTGATCCGCGTCTGGGCCGTCTCGGCGATCACGCCGTTCCAGCGCGGCGGCGCCTGGGTGATTGACCACCTGACCGGCACCTGGAGCGGGTACATTGGGTTGCGCCACGCCCGCCGCGAAAATCTGGAACTCCGCCAGGAGGTCGAGCGCCTGAAGCTCCGGATTAGCCAGCTCGAGAGCCGCGCCGCGGAATCCGATCGCCTGGCCGCGCTGCTCGGCTTCCGCGAGGCTCACCCCGAAGTGCCCATGCTGGCCGCGCGCGTGATTGGCTCGAGCGCGGACTCGACCAGCCGAACCATCTACATCAACCGCGGCGAAAAAGAGGGCGTGCGCAAGAATATGGGCGTCATCACGCCGGAAGGAGTTGCGGGCAAGACCCTGGAGGTCTACCCGCACACGGCGCAGGTGCTGCTGCTCAGCGACAAGGATGGCGGAGTTGGCGCGCTGCTGGCGGATTCGCGTACGCAGGGCCCCGTGGGCGGCTCGGGGGAGCCGCTGCTGGTGATGAAATATGTTAGCAACGACGAGCAGGTGCCCGTCGGCGAGCGCGTACTGACCTCCGGCCAGGACCGCATCTTTCCGAAGGACTTGCCCGTCGGCACGGTGGTGGAGGTGAAGCCGGGAAACCCTTTCAAGGTGATCCGTGTGAAGCCTGCGGCCCATCTCGATGGGCTTGAAGAAGTCCTGGTTCTGCTGACCCGGCAGGAGCTGGGAATAGGAAAGCCCGCCGAACAGGCCGCCGCGAAGAGCCCAGAAAAGGCCTCCACAACACCCCGATGATGCGGAACTGGAGTCCGCCGGGGAGGGAGGCATGCAGTTCAGTGATATTTATCCCCAGTCTGAGCAACGGATACTCAACGACCGATGGTCATCCGCGCGCAAACCCAGCCCCACATTGAGGTACACAGATTCTTCCCCGGGGTGGTAGTTGGCGTCGCCGCCGTAGCGCTCGTGCTTCAGGCCTTCCTGCCCGTCTATATTCATCGCGCCCAGGACTACCTCGAGCTGCCTTTGTTGGTTACCATTTACTTCGGGCTGAGCCGGCGCAATCCCACTACCGGGTTGCTGCTCGGCATGGTCATGGGCCTGTTGCAAGACAGCCTCAGCAGCGGGCGCTCGCCGATCGGCTTGTACGGCATTGCCAAGACCCTGGTCGGATTCTTTGCATCCTCGCTCGGCTCGCGGATCGATACCGAGCACCCCGTGAGCCGCTTTTTGCTCACCGCTGCCTTCTTCCACTTCCACCACGTCGCCTATGTCGTCATCATGGGCCTGTTGCTTGGGCGGAAGGAGCCACTGATGAGCCGGCCGCTGTTGGTTGCGTCGCTGGTAAATGCGGTCCTGGCGGTGGTCCTGTTCCCCTTCCTCGACCGCCTGCGGCGCCCCTCCTAGCCCTATTCTGGCCCCCCGGGGGTTGCTCCCCGCCCTGCCAGACAGAGCATGGCTGACCCTCGGGACAGCTTGCGCCCAAATAGGCCAAGTGATACTTTTGGCGCGACTTGCGCGCCGAGCAGGCCTGCTGGTCCGGGTGAGTCCGGGGGATTGTCGTTGTCCAACTGGCTCGAGAACGACAGCCGCATGCCGCAAGGGCGGCTGGCAATCGTCTCCTACGCCATTGTGGGGATGATCGTGCTGCTGCTCCTGGGTTTCTGGAAGCTGCAGGTGATCGATTCCGAGCGCTTCACCCAGCTCGCCGAACGCAACCGCATCCGGGCCATCCCCATCATGGCCCCGCGGGGACGCATGCTCGACCGCGAGGGCCGCGTGCTAGTGGACAACTATGCCTCGTTCAGCATCCTCCTGCTGCGTGACGACCCCCAACAGGTGGAGCGCAACGTTGCCTTGATCGCCGAAGGGCTCAATGTACCGCTCGAGGATCTGGAGGAACAACTCGAAGCGGCGCGCGAGCTGCCGAAGTTCCAGCCGATCGTGATCAAGCCGGAAGCGACGCAGGCCGACATCGCCTTCATCGAATCCCACCGGGCCGATTTTCCCGCACTGGAGATGCTGATGGTGCATCGGCGCCGCTACCCGCCGGACGGTTTCCTAGCGCATGCCAGCGGCTACGTGGGCGAGGTCAGCGCCTCAGAGGTGCAGAAGAGCAACGGGCGCTACCGCCCCGGCGACCTCATCGGCAAGACGGGGCTCGAGCGGCAGTACAACGAGACCCTCACGGGCACCGACGGCCTGCGCCGGGTGATCGTGAACAGCGTCGGCAGAGAAGTGGGACGGCTGGAGCAGAAGGAAGCCGTTCCGGGCAAGCAGATTCAGTTGACGATTGACTACGACTTGCAGGTGGTGGCGGAACAGGCGCTGGCGGGCCGCAAAGGTGCCGTGGTCGCGCTCGACCCGCGCAACGGCGAAGTGCTGGCGCTGGCCAGCCGCCCCGCGCCAGACCCGAATCTGTTCGCCGTGCGCGTGCCCCGGGAGGAATGGAAGCGATTGAACGAAGACCCCGACCGCCCGCTGCTGAACCGCGTCATCCAAGCGCAACTCGCTCCTGGATCTGTCTTCAAGATTATTATGGCCACAGCCATGCTCGAATCCAAGGCCATTCCCGAAAAGTTCTCGGTGTTCTGCACCGGAACCACGGAGTTCTATGGCCGCACCTTCCACTGCTGGCAGAAGCACGGCCACGGCGAAGTGACCCTGCACAAAGCCGTGGTGCAATCCTGCGACGTCTTCTTCTACAACGTGGGCAAGCGCCTGGGGATTGACCGCATCGCCTACTACGCCGCGCAAATGGGACTCGGGCGCAAGACCGGCGTGGACCTGCCCGGGGAGGAGAGCGGTTTGATGCCTTCCGAGCCTTGGAAGCAGCGCGTCTTCCACCAGAGGTGGTATCCGGGCGAAACGATTTCCGTGGCCATCGGCCAAGGCGCAGTGGTCGCAACGCCCGTACAACTCGCGCGCACGATCGGGGGCATCGCCCTGGGTGGCGTCTTCGCCGAGCCACACCTGCTGATGACTTCGAAGCCCACCCAGGATCTGCGTTTCCCGCTCTCCGAAGATACCACCGAGAAAGTTACCCAGGCCATGTTCGGCGTCGTCAACGAAGGCGGCACCGCTGCCGGCGTGCACCTGGAAGGCATCGAACTCTGCGGCAAGACGGGCAGCGCGCAGGTGATCAGCGCCGAAGGACTGAAGCGTACCGGAAAGCAGAAGCGCTTCAGCGATAACGCCTGGTTCGTCGGCTATGCCCCTCGCCGCCAGCCCGAAATCGTCGTGGCCGTGCTGGTCGAAGGCGGCGAGCACGGCGCTTCCGCTGCGGCGCCAGTGGCGCGTGACGTCATCAAGGCCTATTACGACAAGAAAGCGAAGCGGAACCAGCAGCAATACACGGTCGAATACAAGCGCTACGACCTCGGCTCCGAGCCTCTCGTCGCCGCACGTCAACCTGTGCTTCCCGCGGGCGGCACCGCGGCGGCAGAAGCGGAGCCGCGCACGAAAGCCACAAAGCCAGCAGAGCCGGCTGCGCAGCCCGCGGAGCCGGTCCGGCAGGAACTGCGCGCGGCGCGTTCGAATCCATGAAAGAATCCACCCACGTCCGGGATTACGACGCATGGCTGCTGGCCATCAGCTTCACCATCTGCGGTCTAGGCGTGACGGAAATCTACTCGGCTACGCATGGCAGCAATCTGGCGGGCATGCACTGGCGCCAGATGTTGTGGATCCTGCTGGGTCTAGTGGCCATGCTGGTCATCTCGCGGATTGATTACCACGCCATTCTGGACCACGCACCCCTGCTCTATCTGGTGGGCATCTCGGCGCTGGTGGCCGTGCTGGTGGTTGGCCACACGCGGTTTGGTGCCAAGCGCTGGATTCCCCTCCTGGGCGCCTTTTTCCAGGTGTCAGAGCTGGTCAAGTTGATTATAATTGTGGTGTTGGCGCGCTTCTTTGGGGAGGTGCGCACGGACCAGCTTACGCGGGTGGACCTAGCGAAAGTTGGAGTCCTCACCGGAGTGCCGCTGGGGTTAATTTTGCTCCAGCCCGACCTGGGTACGGCGATGGTGCTCGTACCCCTGGCGGTAGTGGGAACGTTCCTCGCTGGCATCCAGTGGAAACACGCAGCGGTGATCATCGCGCTTGGCGTGATGATGCTACCGATCGGCTGGCGTTCCCTGAAGCCGTACCAGAAGGAGCGCATCACCACCTTCCTCCGCCCGGAAGAGGATCCCAAAGGGTCCGGTTACCAGATTCTGCAATCGAAGATTGCGGTGGGTTCGGGGGGGTTTTGGGGAAAGGGGCTCGGCAACGGAACTCAGAACCAATTGGGCTTCGTGCCTGTTCGGTACTCGGATTTCATCCTCGCGGCCTTAGCGGAGGAGCTTGGATTTGCAGGGGTCTTTGTGACCCTGCTCCTATACATGGCTTTGCTGCTGCGCCTGGTCCAGAACGCCCAGAGGGCGAACGACCGTGCGGGAATGTACCTGGTGATGGGCGTGGCAGCAGTCCTTGGGTTTCACGTGTTGGTTAACGTGGCCATGGTGATTGGGTTCATGCCGGTCACCGGCATCCCGCTGCCGCTGATGAGCTACGGCGGGTCGGCCACGCTGTTTGTGTTTCTGTCGTTGGGCCTGGTGATGAACGTGCGCCTACGGCGCTTCGTCAACTGAGCCCGCCGAAGATTCTCTTCCCGGGCGACGAGATGCTGG
>DATFXF010000313.1:0-11094 GCA_035258565.1 Candidatus Acidiferrales bacterium | reverse complement strand
GTCGAGTCAACGCGATATTGAGATACCGATAGGGAACGAAACCTCGATTCTTGTTCTCCGGACGGAAGCCTATGCTTACCACCAGGAGAACGTTAGCAAGAGTCCCGGGCTTTACCATCCCGAAACTCTAAAGAGAATTCGTTCCGGAGCGGAGATCAGCGCCGGTTCGTACATTTCTGCCCGACGTCAACTGGATCAGCTTCGACGCTCAGCTCAAAAGGTCTTTGAAACCGTGGATCTCTTGATCACTCCGTCCACTCCCGTGCCCCCATTCAAGATTTCCGAGCTTCTGGCGGATATGGACAATCTCCGGACCAAGGAAGTCTTAACGCTTCGCAATACTCGGCCATTCAACACGCTGGGATTGCCCACCATCTCCGTGCCCTGCGGTTTCACCAGTACCGGCTTGCCCGTCGGTATGCAAATAACCGGCCCACCCGGTGGTGAAGCGGCTGTTCTCCGCCTCGCCAATGCCTACGCGCAACAGACAACCTGGCACAACCGTAGACCGAATCTAAGGTGAGGCTACGCATCTTTCCCGAGTACATGAGGCCAGCAGCAACTAGGTCAGAATAGAAGCAAAGCACAGCCGAATTGACTGACCCGTGAGGCGGCCAGGATGCGCCAGAATGGAACCTTTGGGTAGTTTCAACCGAAACGCAATAATAGATGTCGCCGCCCGCGAGCTTCGCGTCGGAAGGGAGCGGTTCCGACCCAGGGAAAGGTAGCCCACCTTAAATACAAGGAATCAGCGATTTGCGAAAGCAGTCGCAGCAATCATTTGGCTCAGTTTCGGCTTAGCCAGCTAGGTGGCCGAGTCCAAGTAGGGCGGGCTCGAGTGGTCCGCGTTGAATGCCCAATACACCTGGTCAGCGCTATGGCCTCCAATTCGTCGAGGAACCAACTCAGTGGATCCTGAGATAGTTTAATGGGCCTCGGTCCATGCAAAGGCGGCCCGTTCCCGCTCCGTGGACAAGAAATTGCTGCGCAGGGCTCTATATTAATACGCGCTGCGCGGGAAGGGCAATGCGGCACAGGGAGGTGCACAGAGCAGTTGACGGTGGCTCGGACCCCCCGGGAGAGAAGAAGCGCGTTAATCGGGTTTACTGGCAGGTTCCGGCATTTGGCGCGGTGCGTAGTACGGTTTGCCGTTCAACTTCTGCACTTCCTTGGTAAAGTTCGTCCCGTAGTCGCGATCCGCATCCGAGAGCAGCCATGCTTGCCGCTTGTAGTTCCAGTTGTCCGGGGCGAGCCGCTGCGCCTCCTTGAAGTGTGGAATCGCCTCGGGGCCGTGACCTGCATGATAGAGATACTCAGCCAGGCTGAACTCTACATCGGCCATCAGACGATCTCGACTCACGGGCGTCAATCTCCTTCTGAGCTCCTCTTCGCTCAGGGCGAAAGAGCTGCGTTCCCCTTTAGCCACCCAGTCGCGGATCCCGTCGAGGTACGGGGCTGCATCCATGTGCGTAAAAGATTTGAATCGATCGTCAATGAAGGCCACTTCATTCGAGCGCACGATCTTTCCCTGTTCATTAATCCACACCGCGGTGGGAACGTTGACCATGCTGTAGAGTTTTGTGACGAGGTGCTGTTCGTCAATCAGGACGGCATATTCTGGATTTGCTTTCTCGATCCATGGGCCCGCGTCCTTCACGCCACCTGTGTCCTGGGCTACGGAGACGATCTCGAAATTCTTGCCTTTCAGCTCGTGGTAGAAGGTTTGCCACCCGGGCAAATCGAGTCGGCACCCTCACCAGGAAGCCCAGGTGATCAGCAGCACTTTCTTCCCGCGAAAGTCCGAAAGCGAATGCAGCTTGCGGTTCATATCGGGAAGGGTGAAGTTCGGCGCCTCGAGCGTTGCAAGGTAGTCATTCTGCGCTTCCGGCCGGGGACCAAAGTACCAGGCCGCCAGCTTCTCATCATGAGCAATGGGCTGGTTCACGAGCCCCGCAAATTCACTCAAATTGAACCACGTGACTTTGCCCCGCTGCACAAGGAAATCGCCCTTTCTTTGTTTGGGTAACGGAAAGCAAAGTTCATTTCGGCAAACGCCTTGCGGCTTGACAACAAAACCCGTCGCGCGCCTGAGTTCCGCCAGCGTCACCCATAGGTCTTTAGATTGTGTGAAGGGAGAAGGTGTGCGCAGCTCGGTCACTGCGCCGTCGTAAATCACTACACCTCGCACCTGGCTGCTCGCTTCGTTGGCCATCGAGCAGAGGAAAATCAATCCGACCGACTGGAAGAGCCTCCTCATGCGCGTCTCCCGGCGAGTAGAATTGGACGCCAAACGGATGGGAAGTAATGCAACACGATGCGTTGAGATCTTAGGTCGGGTCGAAAGGCGAGTCAACAAGCCCTCGCCTCAACACGCCGCGCCGGGCGCAGTGTGCCGGTGGGATTTGCCGGTGAAATGGGATCATGACCAGGTGCGGGTTCGGCGTACGGAAGTAGAGGGCATCGGGGCTGCGGAGGACACCGCGGCAGTTCGCAAGAACAGCCGCAACCCTTCCCCACGCGACGGAATCGCACCCCAGCCCTGTCGGGGCTAGTATGACGAACCGTCGGTAGCCACGTTATGAGTGGACAAAAACGGGGAGCAGACCTGACTCTGCTATGGCAGAGGCCTTATAGACGACCCCCATGCCGCCCCCACCGAGCTTTTCCAGGATGCGGTAGTGGGAAACCGTCTGGCCGATCATGACTGGGAAACCGCCGTTGGCGAGCGATGTTAGGCCCCACTTGGAGGGAAGTCAACGCGCGAGAAGTTCGTCAGCTGTGGCGTGTCGACGGCTGGCAGCTAGGTTAATTGCCGGCCGCGTGTGCCCGGGCTGGAATCACGCGCACCTGCTCAATCCACGTGGTCAAGACCGTGTTGCCGAACTCCAGGCGAAGCCCGCGAGCGGCAATGATGTCCTGCTTGATAGCACTCCCGCCCCAAGTGCAACCATTGATCCTTACCCTCTGAGGTGACTCACCTTGGCAGTCAAACCATCCTCCCCAAACCCAGTACAGCCCGTCGCCGAGCACCCAGATCGTATAAAGGGCGTTCCTTGTAGTGACCAGCACACGATCGCCACAGTGGACATCCCTCTTTCGTACCTCTTCAAGTGATCGCGCTTGCTCGACTATGGTCTCTAGGGTGTGCAGGATGCTAATCATTCGTCAGTTGCTCCTTGCGGCTTGTCGGCCATCTTAGACCGCACCAGGAATGGGGCAACGCTGCCGTGCCACCTGATCGAGCACCTCTGTAGACGCAAGCACCCGAAACTGGCCAAGCCTTTCATCGTGGGCGACTATCTGTGGTACCGAGATCCAGACGACCCCTTCCGGATGATGCCACCGCTGCCCCCGTACGAGCCGAACTCTCACACCTGGCAGGCGCTCGCCGAACGGGAGAGGATCTTGCCCCAGGCGAGATTCTTCTTGCCAAACGTTGCTCACTGGCTCGAGCCAGCACTGGGCTCACTTGCGGAGCTGAATTCAATTGACAAGAGTTCGCTGTTGGCCGCGGATAGACTCGTAGAGCTTGTCAAGGGTATGTCCCAGCAGTTCCTAGAGCAGCGCGACTACCTTTGCGGGTATGAACAGAGGTTGCGAGGGACAGGAATGGACCTGAAGTCGCCCGCTGGGGCGGGCCGACGGGCCTGGTTTGTTGGCAGCCGGAGTTTTACTCTGCTTCTTTAGCTTCGTTTCTCCGCTGGCAAGTATAGGAGTAGCAAGGGTAGCGCGTCTCCTTATTCTTCTCGCTATTATTCCTATGTTGGTCCAGCCAGTCCTGCCTGGGCAGGGGTTCAGGGGTCGGTGAGGCGTGAAGGATTATGAGTGCGCGCACCATCGATGGGATGGTTGAATCAGCGCGCAAAACAATGTTCAAGACATTGGCGTTTCCTGGTTGAGGACGGCGACCCACTGACCCGAACGCCTGACCCAAACCGATGCTCCGCGAACGTTATAGGAGGTGACCGGTCTCGCTTGGAAGATGCCGGTGATCGTTGCTTCGTAGACAATGATGGCCGTGTCCGCAGCGGGAGTGAATACGCGGAAGTTCCGCAACGAGTAGCTGGTGATGTTACGCTCGGCGATCGAGCGCAGGTATTCGCTCTTGGTGACGACACCGGACGTAAAGATCATAAGCGCATCGTCGCCCACAAGAGTTGAGAATCGGTGGAGATCCTTCTCCTTGGCAGCCTGCCAGACGGCCGTCTCCATGGCCACAATCTCAGAAGCCTTCTGATCCCGCTCAGCCGGATAGTGCTGTTCCGCCCCACGATTCACTCGCAGCTCCCTCGCAAACAGGAAGCAGACTGCAAGCGTGCCACTCACGGAAACCCACGCCAGCTTTGTCATCGGCGACCGCCCTTGCGGACGAAGCGCTGCGCCTTCCCGGCAAGGCGCAGGGTCCCCGCTCAGAAGAAGACCTTCAAGAGAAATTGTACGATTCGAGCCCCGCCTGTTCCGCCGGAGCCTTTGATTTCATTGAACGTCGGACTCAGGACGAACGCGTAGTTGACGCCGAGCCCGGGATCGACGGCAAGAAGATTCGCAGCCGTGAATTGCGGATGGTTAAAGACGTTGAACAACTGGGTGCCGAACTGCACCCGCCTTTCCTCGCCAAAGTTGAAGTTCTTGCTGACCATGAAGTCAGCATTGCTGATCCCCGGCGCACGCAAGCTGTTGCGCCCCGCTGTGGGGAAAGTCCCCGTCTGCGCCCGCACATAGCGGGCGCTGGGGTCGTTGGCTAGATAGGCCACCACATTCCCCGCCGAATTCAGAATCCGAGTGGAGTTTGTTCCAGTGTCGCTCGATCCGCTGGGATTGAAGACGGTCCGCTGCCCGGCCCGATCACCGCTGCCGACGGAATTGGCCAGGCTCAGGGCGGTAAACGGTTGTCCAGACGAGGCGGTGTAGCTCCCCGCGAGTGTCCAGCCGCCAAGGACCTGGCGGGTCCACCCAGATCCGGAATGGAACCAGGGGGTGTCCCACACGAATTCCAGTACGAAGCGGTGCGGGGCATCGAGCACCGATCGGCCGCGTTCGTTCTTCAGATTCTGTCGGTCCTGCGGACGGCGCGGATTGATAAAGCTATTGAAGAATTCGTTCGTGGCCACATCGATGAACTTGCTGTACGTGTAGTTTGCGTCGAACTGTAACCCGGACGTGAAGCGGTGCTCAATTTCCAACGACCCAGCGTCGTAGTGAGAGGTGCCGATTGGTAAGTGGGTGGTGAGAAAGCTCGTGAACCCGAATTGCGCGAGCGGAGGCACCGCCTGGGTGAGAAACTGGTTCAGGGTAGGCATCGTGTCCAGAACCGCCTGCGCCGGAACCTGGTTGCGGTTGAAATACGTTGGCAGGAAGGCCGAGCGCGGAGGCACGATAGCGGCATTCAACCGGTTCTGCACGCTCAGGTGCGTGCCTTGCGTGTGAAGGTACCGCCCGCTCAACGTCCACCCCCGCCCGAGCTCGCGCTCCAGCCCGAGCGTGGCAGTTTGCACGTAAGGTCGCTTAATGTCCGGGATGAACGTGGCGATGGCGGCCCGGGCGTGCGCTGTGGTATCGAGCGGCGCCAAGATGTTCGGTATGCCCCCATTCTGGAGGAAGTTTTTCGCCGGGATCGGGATCGGGCAGTCCGGTAGGCAATCGGTGAAGAAAACCTGCTGGATGGTTGTAGGCAGCAGTCCGCCCCCTACGTAGGCACCGAACACGGGCGCGAAGGCGATCCCGTAGCCGCCTCGGACGGAGGTTCTGCCGTCACCAAAAACGTCCCAGGCAAAGCCAATGCGCGGCGCCCAGTTGTTCTTTTCGACTGAGGGTTTCTTGAACTCGATGACGCCGGGCACATTAGCGATGGACTCATCCTGCTGCGCCGCGAGATCGCGCAGCAGCGAATTGAATTCGTAGCGGATACCAGCGTACACCGTGAATCGTGGCTTCCAGCGGAAATGGTCTTGCGCGTAGAAGTTGAGCGAGTAATTGTTCAGCGCTAGCTCGGCATTCCCCACGCCGCGCTGGCCGTTGATATCCGGCACCGAATCGGACAAGAAGAGATCCCAGGTGCTGTACTCATAATCGCCGCGGGGCGCTGGTCGGCCGCGGTCAGCTACGATGTTATTCCGCAGATCCGAACCGAACTTGAGGATGTGCCGGTCACGCTGCCAGGTCACATTCTCGTTGAGCTGATAGACGTGGTTGAACGATCCGCCGGGCGCGCTCGCGTTCGGGCCGATGATGGGTCCTCCCACCACGCCGATGTTGGGTAGGGTGGCGGCCATGGGGCTGGCAAACGAATCGTCCGTGATCTGGTGATGATACGAGAGCCGCAGCTCGTTCAGCACCGCGGCCGAAAGCGTGTGCACGTGTGTGATAGAGAAAAGTTCGTTGGTAATGTCCTGATCCGCATTCAGACCAGGGATGGGAAAGCCCGGCAGCAGCTGGTTGGGGCCATGATCGAAATTGAACCGGAAGTGGACCTGGTCGGCAGCGGAACGCAACCAGTCCGTGCTCACAAGAAAGCGGTGGCTCGTGGCAAATGTAGGGAAGCTCCGGCTAACCGTGCCCACTTCGACGGGCGTGGAGTTGCCGAAAACGGTGATCGTCCCGCTCCGCTGCGACGCCGTAGCGCCAAACTGCTGCAGGAAGCCGAGAACGAACGGGCTAACCTGCGGGATGGTGGTCAGGGTCTGCATTCCCGCCGCTGTGGGGAAGATGGCCGAGGCTGTGCTGCTGGCCGACCCCAGGTTCTCGAATTCGTACGCACCAAAGAAAAACACCTTGTTGCGGACGATGGGGCCACCGATGGTTCCACCCAGGCGGTTGAGGTCGTAGCGTGGCTTTTCTCTGAGTGCGCCTTGCTGGATCTGCTGCTGCACGCCGAAGTCGGAAGCATTCAGGTGGCGGTTCTGCACGTACCAAAAGGCGTTTCCGTGATACTGGTTCGTGCCCGTTTTCGTGACGATGTTGAACAGTCCGCCGGAGAACTGGCCGAACTCTGCATCGAAGCTGTTTTTGACGACGGCAAACCCTTGAACCGCGTCCTGGATGACCACTCCTTGCGGCCCAGTCTCAAGGGGATTGTTATTGTCCACGCCGTCCACGAAGAAGCTGTTGTTGCGCGCCCGGTTACCTCCTACCCCGCCGATCGCGCCGCCGACCGGGAAGCTCACTTTCTGGAGCACCTGCGCACGATTGAGACCGGTGGTATTGATATCGACCACGTTGGGTCTGAGCAGGCCCAGGTCGTTGACGCTGATCGAGGCCAGGGGCAGATCCACCACTTCGCGCCGAGAAAACATTCCCGTCAGCTGGGTGCTGGCGATTTCGACTGCTGCTCCCGCCTCGGTCACCAAAATCGTCTCTGAAGCCTCTCCGAGCTGAAGCTGAATGTTGAGCGTGCCGACGGTGTTTAGCTCGACGGTAAATTTCCCAGTTGCAGTCTTGAAGCCTCTTGCAGTCACACCGAAGTCGTAGGCGCCCACTGGCACGGCCCCGAGATTGAAAAGACCCTCCGCCGAGCTGGAGGTGGTGTACGTAGCTCCGGTGCTCGCGTTCTTGAACGTGATCTGTGCCCCCGGCACCAGTGCGCCGGTCGGATCTTTGACGCTGCCCACGACGGAGCCCCCGGTCAGCTGCGCTGCAGCGTTCAACGCGAACAGAGCCCCAAGAAGCGCAAACAGTCCCCATCGGCAGGTGCAATTCGTCATTGCTTTGCTCCTTCCATCCATCTGCCTATTTCAGAACTTGCTGATAGACGCGGACCAGGTTCCTTCCGAGAACTCCGGCGATGTCATCGAGTTTCCAGCCGCGCTTCTGGAGGCCTTCAGCGATCGTGCGGTAGCGCCGCGCATTGTTGACTTCGTCGATGTAAGGGGGAAAGCGGCCTTTGAGCACCTTCCATTCGCGCTCGCCGTAGATGCTCTTGTGCGCCTCCCATTCGGCATCCGGCTGCCGGCCGGCCCATCCGGTGACGGAGAAATCAGAGCCGATGCCGATCGACTGCGGCCCCACTAGCCTAGCGACGTGGTCGAAGTGATCGAGAAGGTCGTCAAGCGTCGACCGGGGCTTGTCGCTCACGAACCAGTTGAAGCAGGAGAGGCCGATCACGCCGCCCTTGCGGGCCAGCGCCCTGATCTGATCGTCCGTCTTGTTCCGCGGATGATCGCACAGCGCTTTGCAATTCGTATGCGAAAAAACAATGGGTTTGTTTGAGACCTCCACGGCGTCGAGCGTGCTCTGGTAGCCTGTGTGACTGACATCCACGATCATCCCCAGTTCGTTCATGCGCTGCACCATGTCGACGCCGAAGTAACTCAAGCCAGCCTGAGTGCGTTCTGTGCACCCGTCACCAACCCAGTTTCGCCAGTTGAAGGTAAGCTGGACTTGCCGGAGGCCGAGATCGTAAAAGAGATCTAGTCTCTTCAAGTCTCGTTCGATGCATGCGCTGTTCTGCACATTGATGAGTAGGCCGAGTTTCTTCTCCCGCTTCGCCTTCTCGATATCGGAAAAGCTGCGGACGATCATCAGGTGGTCGGCGTGCCGTGCCACCTTGGCCTGCATTTTCGCAATCTCATTCACAGTGCTTTCGAACGCCCTTTCAGGGACTACATCTCCGAGGGTGGGGCTGACAATTGTGATTCCAGACTCCTTTACCAGGGAGAAGCCCACATCGGGGAGCGAAGGATCAGGATCGAAGCCCGAGAGGTCGTCAATGAGGATGGTGCGCTCAAAAATCTCGCCAATGCTGGAAAACGAGGAAGGGTTCGCAGTAACCTCATCGGCAATCGAGACCGGCACTGCCGCCGCAATACTGGCAATCGCAAGTCCCTTCAGCGCTTCTCTGCGTGTGAGCTCCATGCCATCCTCTCACTTTCTTACAGCTTCAGCGGCCGGACCGGGCTCCTGGCTTGGCGCTCGCTTCGGGACGGCAACACCATGTCCTCAGCCCTAGCGCGCCGAGAGTGCTCGTGTGTGCCTAACCTGCTGGATGTACTTGTAAACTGTCGGCGGGGCGATGCCCAGGGAGGCCGCCACTTGTTTGATGGCTCCTCGCGCCAGGAAAACCCCTCGGCTCTCGAGCGCCCGCACCACTTCGACCTTCGCCTCTGCACTTAATTCCCTACCACGGCCCTCGGTAGCGTGTCGAACCAGAGTGTCAATCACCCGACGGATGCTGGTTTCGTAATGCTCGGTAAAGGGCGAACTTCTTTCCTGCCCTTCTGCAGAGGCCTCATCTGTTACATCGATGTTGATGCAGAGGATGGCCTCGACCTTTCCGCGGGAGTCCCGCAGGTTAGCAGCATTGCATTTAAGTCGTTTTCCATTCCCAGCTTGGCTGTAATACACGCCAAGAGTCTCGATGCGACGATCGGATTCGCGCAGCATGTAGAAACCCAGGTCGGTCAGGGGCGCCCCAACACTCCGTCCGGTCACCAGCCCGTTTCGGATCAAGACTACGGAGTGGTCGGTGCGACTCACATCGTGCAGGACAACCTCAGCGCTCGGTCCGAGGAGGTCTGCAATGCAGTCCACGAGCGCCCCGTATCGCTGCCGAACGTCGCTTCTTGTCGAGCCCGCCGTCACTGGAGAGTCCGCATAATTTCTTATACGGCGGTGGCGAATATCTTCTACGCCTTCACCTGTGTCAAGCAGAATGTATGGACCTGAAGAGAGGCGCCTACTCGGTCCGCCTCACCCCTTCACCATCACGCACCGCCATCTTCATCAAGAAGAATTCGGCCCAGTCTGCCACGCTCTCGAGATCATGAGCTGAGTTATTCGCACCCTAGTGAATAGGCTTGCCCCAGCTCAAAGATGGCGCCGTGCCGGCTCCCTGGCCCGCCCTCTTGGGATCTTTCCGAAAGTCCTCATTTCTTGTTGTGAAATGCTTGTCGATGGCTTGCCTCGCGGCTTCAACCGAAAGGTAATCGCTGTTGTGGATGATCGCTCGTGCCATTCCGCTGAAGACCGATTCGATGACGTTGAGGAATTGCGCCTTCGCTGGCAACGGCGCAGCCTTCACAATCGGGTAGCCTTGGGTTGGCGCTTCCTCATTCCTCTCCTTGATCTTTGTGAAAACCTCCTTTGAAATGTGCCACGAGGCCGCATCCCAGGACAGATAGATGGTCTTGCAGTCTCGATACTGCGTGCGCAACAGCTCCATCATTTTGACCATCTCCTTGGTGTTCTGGCGAGGAACTCACCCGTCTGGCAGTTGAGAGCATTCAGGGTGATTACATAGGTGGCACCCAAGCTTGCTATCGAACTCTCCAGCATGGCTTTGATGTTCTGGCGCTGGCAGATCTCTCGGGCGATGGTGCCGGTGATGCGCTCGTCGGGGGACCGGTTCATCAGGCGCAGGGTTTCGCGGACGGGCTGTTCAGGGGCGACGTGCAGGAAAGGCGATTCCTCGAGCTTGACCGCCAGCGCTTGGCGCAGGGTGCCGTCAAAGACCGAGTCACCTGTGGTGTTGACGAAGTCGGCCAGCAGGATGGAATCGCGCTCAGTCAGGGCCTGGGCGCGGCGGAAGAAAACATTATAGCTGGCGAATGCCAGGACTGAGGCGAGGGCACCAGCTAAGAGCCAGAGTTTCCAGGCTCGGAACAGGACGGGGAGAACTCGGGGGACGGCGATCCCGGTGGCGGGACCGGGCGCCGCGACAGGGAGGCGGGCAGTTGTCGTGTCGCGCTTAAGGCGTTCTAGGTCGGCGCGGAGGTCGTTGGCATCTTGATAGCGCAGCTCGCGATCCTTCTCCAGCGCCTTGTTGATAATGTGCTCCAACTCGGGCGGCACCCCGGGGTTTAACCGCACCGGAGCAGTCGGGGCACGTGATGAAAAGCGGCGCAAGAACAGCGAACCGTGGACGCATGAACGACTCGCGGCCCCATGGTGCAACGGTTAGTACATCACCCTTTCAAGACAAACCGCTGGCCTCTCGTAAGCCACAGAAAATCCCAGCATTTGAAGACAAACCACTTATAAGCGATTAGTGACCCGCGGTGAGTCAGAGTGAGCTCAGGTGGGGCCGGCACGCCAGAGTCAATCGCAAATTATAGCCGAAATGCCCCGTTTTACCTAGCAAATGCGGCGGGGTAGCGGGGG
>DATFXF010000312.1:0-10064 GCA_035258565.1 Candidatus Acidiferrales bacterium | reverse complement strand
GCGCCATCCAGGAGCTGCTCGGCCACCGCTCGCTTTCCACCACCCAGAAGTACACTCATGCCTCTATCCGGCAGTTGATGGAGGTGTACGACAAGGCGCACCCCCGCGCCTGACGAGTGCCGCGCCAGTTGGCGAGGGCTTCCGGCTGGGCTATCCTCGACGCGATTCTCGCGCCGAGCCACAAGGGCGTTGGTTGACGCGATTCCGTGAGTTCGCCTGCACGTTTACCTTGGCCTCGCTCTGCTGGCTGGTCCCCAGGGTGCAAGGGCAAGATTTGTTCGAGATCCAGGTGTATCCCTACGAAACCGTCGAGCCGCGGCAAACCATGGTTGAGTTGCACATGAATTTCACCGCCAGCGGCACCAAGCAAACCGAGAAGGGTCAGTTCCCGAACAACCACCAGTTTCACTTCACCGTGGAGGTCACCCACGGCCTGATTCCGCACTGGGAATTGGGCGGCTATCTAGTGACCGCCTATGTCCCCGGAATCGGCCCCAAGTTCGCTGGCTCGCGCATCCGCCCTCGCTTCCGCATCCCGGAGGGTTGGCGCCTGCCGTTCCGGTTCAGCTTCAGCAGCGAACTGGCCTTCAACAAAACACCAGTTCGACCCCAACACAATCACCCTGGAAATCCGGCCGATTCTCGAGAAAGACATCGGCAAGTGGTATTTCTCGCTGAACCCGGACCTCACCAAATCCGTCCGGGGCCCGGATAGGCACAGCGGTCTGGGTTTCGAGCCCGGTCTGAAGATATCCTACAACCTGACGAAACGACTGGCGCCGGGACTCGAGTATTATGCGGAGACCGGGCCGATCGACCACTTCCGGCCGCTCGACCAGCAGCACCACCTGATCTTCTCCACCCTGTACGTGAATGCTTCCCCCGATTGGGAACTGGATTTTGCCGTGGGCCGCGGCTTGACCGGCTCGAGCGAACATTGGATTGTGAAGTGGATCATCGGCCGCCGCTTCAAATTCTGATTCCCCCATCTGCACTCGGGCCGAGCCAGGCCGGTGTCTGAGTATTCGACAATGGCACGACGCTTGTCCGCTTTACACACGCCGACTGGAAAGCCGAGACAGATTATTTCGTGGCTTGCACAACGACCTGGGGCGAATTGATGTATCGTCTCAAGGCGACAGCAGAGGGCAAAGCACCTGGTCCGCTTTTCTCCGCGTCAGGGCTGGCGTACTGAGTTTCACCCAAATTGCCTGCGAGGCTCTCGCTTCCGCGAACGATAACATTCCGAGGGGATCGTCGCCTATTCGGAAACTTACCCAATGGCCGGGCATTAGATCAGTGTCAGAGTGCCCTGTGACTCGAGCGGGAAGTTAAGCACCGTCACTAACGCCGTCCGCCGACAGCGATTCCATACATTGGCCCATACCAGGAGCTGAAGTTTCTTGAGTCGTCGCACTCCCGATTTGAATTCCGCAAGGCGGTCAGCCACCTCGCTCACCTTGTATTCCGCCGACGTGCCCAGCACCTGCGCTACCTCGGAGGGACTCAACTTGTATTCGCCCGTTAGCCACTGTGCCGTGCTCGTCGCGCAGGGTGTATTTTCCGCCAGTCGACACCAACATGCGGCACGCTAGCCGCGTTGACGGTCGTCGGGCGGCCCCGTATAATGAGCGTTTGCCGATCTGGTCAGGAGGCAGGATGTACGCTGTGATCCGCTCGGGCGGGAAGCAGTACCGCGTGGCGCCGGGAGAGACGGTCAAGATAGAGCGCTTGCCGGGGAAGGTGGGCGGCAAGGTGACCTTTGACGACGTGCTGGCCGTCCACACCGACGACCGGAAGTTGCTCGCCGGCAGTGAAGCCGCCAAGGCCAAGGTGACCGGCAAGATCGTCGAGCAGGGCCGTCACCCCAAGCTCGTGGTGATGAAATACCGCAAGACCAAGCAGTACAAGATCGTGCGCGGCCACCGGCAGGGTTACACGGCCGTCCAGGTCAGCGAAATCACGCTCTGAGGGAAGCTCCCATGGCTCACAAGAAAGGCGGCGGATCCTCTACCAACGGGCGGGATTCCGAGGGACAACGTCTTGGAATCAAGCGCCACGCCGGACAGCTTGTCGAGGCCGGCACCATTCTCGTCCGCCAGCGCGGCACGCGCCACAAGCCGGGCCGAAACGTTGGCCGCGGCAAGGACGATACCCTCTACGCCCGCATCACTGGCATTGTCCGCTTCGAGAGGAAAGGCCGCAGCGGGCGATACGTCAGCGTGTTCCCGGCTGGAGAGGCTGCGCTGGCAACAAAAGCACCCTCTCCCGAACCCGCCCGAGTCACAGCGGATTAATCGGTCGCCAATTTCAGGGCGGCCTGGCCCTGGCCCGCAATCATTTCCGAACGGAAGGATGGAACCCACGCTTGTGCGTGGGACGGATTTCCTTTGGATTCGCCGAAGGTGCTCGCTTATCCTCCGAGACTCGCCTGTCGTATCCTTTGCTCATGAGCCGGGAAGCCGTGTTTGTTGACGAAGCCAGAATCTACGTGAAGGCTGGCGACGGTGGCAAAGGTTGCCTTGCCTTTCGCCGAGAAAAGTATGTCCCGCGCGGCGGGCCTTCGGGCGGCGACGGCGGCGCAGGAGGCAGCGTGATCCTGGAGGCCACGCCGCATGACAATACACTCCTGTACTACCGCTTCAATCGCGAATTCCGCGCCGAGCGCGGGCGCCACGGCGAAGGCTCGAACCGCACCGGACACAGCGGCGCCGACTTGGTCTTGACGGTGCCGGTGGGCACGATTGTGATAGAGGAGGATTCCGGCGAACGGCTCGCGGATTTCACCGCTCCGGGCCAGCGCTTCCTGGTAGCGCGCGGCGGGCGCGGTGGGCGCGGCAATCAGCACTTCGCCAAGCCCTGGCACCGGGCGCCGCGGGAATTCGAAGAAGGCCAGCCGGGCGAGGAGCGGCGCCTGCGTCTCGAGCTCAAGCTGCTGGCTGACGTCGGCCTCATCGGTTTTCCGAACGTGGGGAAGTCCACGCTGATCTCGCGCATCTCAGCGGCGCGGCCGAAGATCGCCGATTACCCCTTCACGACGCTCGAACCGGGGCTGGGCGTGGTTTCCACTGGCGGGCCAGCGGGTCGAGCCGCCGCAGGACGCACATTCGTCGTCGCCGATCTGCCCGGCTTGATCGAAGGCGCGCATACTGGCGCGGGCCTCGGGACGCGCTTTCTGCGCCACATCGAGCGCACGCGCCTGCTGGCCCATCTAATCGACACGAGTGACGCCTCTGACCGCGACCCGCTGCGCGACTTCGAAGCAATTCTCGGCGAACTGGCCGCATTCAGCGCGGCGCTGGCCGCCAAGCCGATGCTCGTGGTGGCCACGAAACTCGACGCCACGACCGACCGGGCGCGCCTGGAACGCCTGCGCGCGTTCTCGGCCGCCAAGGGTCTCGCATTCCACGCCATCTCGGCAGTGACTGGCGAAGGCATTCCCGAGCTTGTCTGCGCACTGGCCGATGCGCTCGACCGCATTGAGCGGCCTGCCGCGGCGGCAGATTCCGATCTCGCGCCAGCGTCGGGCGGATCAGCCGAGAATAGGCCGGTCCCCAAGACTGCGCCCGTGACGGAGGAGCGTTGAGCGCGCCCGAGCCGCACAAAGCTTCCGCACATGCGCGAAGACAGGCCCAGAAAGTTGCTTTGTTCGGCGGTTCGTTTGACCCTATCCACCTCGGCCACATGGCCGTGGCGAGTGCGGCACAGCGCCGGTTTCATCTCGACGAGGTGCACTTCATCCCCTGCGGCCGCCCCCCTCACAAGCACCGGCATGACATCGTGCCCTTTCCACATCGCTATGCCATGGTCACGCTGGCCTGCGCGGGGCACCAGCACTTTCTGCCCTCGCTCGCCGAAGCGGGCACGGACTTGTGCGGACGCCAAGTGTTTTATTCAATTGATACCGTGCGCCACTTTCGGCAGGTCTATGGGCGGCATGGCGACAGTCTCTACTTCATTCTGGGCGCCGACTCCTTTCTTGAAATCCCCACCTGGAAGGAGTACGAGGCGCTCCTCGGCTCGTGCGACTTCATTGTCGCCAGCCGTCCGGGCTTTCGGATGGACGCGTTGCTCCTGGTGATCCCACCAGAGTTGCTCAGTCGTACGCCAGCGCTCGGCCCGCGCGCAATTGCCCTGCGCCAATCCACGGTGCACTTGCTCGACGCAGTCACCAGTCCTGTCTCCGCCACGGAGGTCCGGCGGCGGGCCCACCGCCGACAGTCCATCCACGGGCTTGTGCCTTCGTCCGTGGAGGAATACATTTCTAAGCAGGCCCTCTACCGGTGAACACGGATTCGCTTCGCCCCGAACTCCGCTGGGCTATCGAGGCCGCCCAGAACAAAAAGGCCACTGCCATGACGCTGCTCGACCTCCGGGAGCTCGGTGCCTTTACCGACGCGTTCTTGCTCTGCACGGGCTTCAGCCCGCGCCAAGTGCAGGCGATCAGCGACGAAATCGAAAAGCAGCTCTCGCACCACAAAGTGCGCCTGGCTCACCGCGAAGGCTACGAGTCGGCGGAGTGGGTGCTGCTCGATTACGGCGCGTTCATCGTGCATATCTTCAGCGAACGTGCGCGGCTCTTCTACGACCTCGAGCGTCTGTGGCGTGCGGCCCAGCAGATTCAGATCCCCGACGTCGTGGCCCCCGGAGCCACCGAACCATGAGCGAAACGCGTATCGAGTGGATCGCGCACGACCCCGCATCGCTGGGCGTACTCGAGTTGGCGCGCAAGGTGGCGGAGACTTCGACGACCCTGTTGATCACCGGCGAGAGCGGGACGGGCAAGGATCACCTGGCCCGCCTGGTTCACGAACTGAGCCCGCGCCGGGATGCGCCGTTTCTGAAGATCGATTGCGCCAGCCTGCCGCAGGAGTTGGTCGAATCGGAGCTGTTCGGCCACGAGCGCGGCGCTTTTACCGGCGCGGTGGAACGTAAGATGGGACGACTCGAGCTGGCAGGCGGCGGCACGATTGTCCTTGACGAAGTAGCCGCGCTGACGCCGAGCATACAGTCGAAGCTGCTGCGCGTGCTCGAGGAGCGCCGCTTCGAACGCCTGGGAGGTACCGAAACGCTGCGCATCGACGCGCGCCTCGTTGCGTTGACGAACACGGATCTGGCCCAGTCCGTGTCCGCTGGACGCTTCCGCGAGGACCTCTATTTTCGACTGAATGTGCTCACGATCGTCGTGCCGCCGCTCCGCGATCGCCCGCAGGACATCCTGCCGCTCGCCGTGCACCTGCTTGCGCGTCTCACACCAGTCCACGGCCAACCCGGCCGAGCGCTCAGCCCGGAGGCCGAGCGCCTGCTCTTGGCCTATTCTTGGCCGGGCAACGTGCGGGAACTGAAAAACGCCATCGAACGCGCGCTGATCTTCTCGACGCACGCCACGCTCGCCCCGCCAGACTTCCCCGAGCACCTGCGCACCGCGGACTCCGGCGTCCGAGGGCAGCTGCACTCGCTCGAAGAGATGGAGCGCGAAGTCATCCGCGCCACGCTCGAGGCCACCCGTTACAAGATCACCAAAGCGGCCGAAATCCTCGGCATCAGCCGCAAGACCCTGCTGGATAAACGCAAGAAGTATGGCCTGGATTAAACCCCGGTGAAGATTCGCCTGGTGATGCTGGGCAAAACGCGGCGCGCCGAACTCCGTGCGCTCCTCGAGGACTATCTCACCCGTATCCGCCACCACGCCGAGGTCGAGCGCGTTGAACTCCGTGACGCTTCCGCCGCGGGGCGCAAGCTCCAGGTCGGCCCCACCGCCACGCTGGTCCTGCTCGACGCTGCGGGAAAACAGTGCACCTCGGCACAGTTCGCGCGCTGGCTCGCCGAGTGGCGCGATCGCGGCACGCGCGAGCTGGTTTTCCTTTGCGGCGACGCCCAAGGCTTCCCCGAAGGGTTACGCCAGAGGGTCACGGTTAAGCTCTCGCTTTCCACGCTCACCTTTTCCCACGAGCTGGCGCGCGTGATGCTCGCCGAGCAGCTCTACCGCGCCTTTGCTCTGCTCGCTGGCCACCCCTACCCCAAGTAGCCACGCAGGGCTCCGCGGGATTGCGCCGCGGGACCTACCCCACATTCCCCACTTGGTGTAAAACATTGCTCGGCGATGGCCATCAAGATCGAGCACGATCGGAGCGCGCCGACGGCGGCGGTGGAACTGCCCCTCAAACACCCGCTGCCCGACTTCGACCTCGAAGAGGTGGAGGCGCCCGTGCCGCGCGACGTGGACCCCATGCTCGCCTCGCAAGGATTCAAGGATTTGCTCGACGAAGCCCGCAGCATCCTCGAGGAAGCGCTCGATGCCACCGGGCTCGAGATTGCGCAACTTACCGGCGCTATCTGCCCCGAGGGCGCCGTGTATCGCCCCGGCATCTGGCTGGTCCTGCGCGAAAGCGGAGCTCAAGGGGGCCAGGGGATGTCCGCCGGCGCGCGTGCGCGCGTCGCCGCCGTCGCCGAGGATCTGCGCTCCCGCCTCGGCCTCCTCTGAGGCCGCGCTTGACGTTTCCGTCCCTGGCGGTCAGTATTTGCTGATCATGCCTGGCGACGCGCTTCGGAGGGAGACCGACGATGCCCGAAGAGAGGGGCTGCTGATCGTCTACACCGGGCCCGGCAAGGGTAAAACGACCTGCGCCCTCGGTACGGCCTTTCGCGCCGTGGGCCAGGGACTGCGGGTGCTGATGGTGCAGTTTATCAAGGGCTCCTGGCACTACGGCGAGCTCGACGCCGCCAAGATGCTCGGTGACAACAAATTTGAGATTCGCCCCATGGGGCGCGGCTTCGTCAAAGTCGGCGGCCAAGAGACGGACCCCGAAGACCACCGTCTCTGCCAGGAGGCTTGGGAGTTTGGCCGGACGCAAATCGGCTCCGGGAAGTACGATCTGGTCGTGCTGGACGAGATCAACTACGTGATCAGTTACGGCATGCTGGACGCGGAACTGGTGGTCGCGGCATTAGCCCAGCGTCCGGAGAGCGTGCATGTGATTTGCACTGGCCGCAACGCCCATCCGAAGCTGGTCGAGCTGGCCGATCTCGTCACCGAGATGCGCGAGATCAAGCACCCGTACACGAAGGGCGTCCTGGCCCGGCGCGGAATTGACTATTAGTTGCGCGGTTTCGGTAGAACAATGGTCTGGTTCAAACGAGAAAAGAAACCGATTGAGACGGCCACACCGCCCGACGAACGCCGCGTGCGCACGGAGGGTCTGTGGATCAAATGCGATTCCTGCCGCGCGATCGTCTGGAAGAAAGACCTGGAGAGCAACTGGCAGGTGTGCCCCAAATGCCAGCACCACTTCAAGCTGGGGGCGGCGCGACGGCTTGAGCTGCTGCTGGGCACCGACTGGATCGAGCACGACGCCGAACTGGCCTCCACCGATCCGCTCCACTTCGTGGACACCAAGCCGTATTCGCTGCGCCTCGAGGAAGCGCGGAAAAAACTTGGTATGGCCGACGCCATCATCACCGCAGAAGGTCCCTTGAACAGTCGAACGATCATTTGTTGCTCGATGGAGTTCGGCTTCATTGGCGGCTCCATGGGAGCCGTGGTCGGCGAGAAGGTAACGCGCGCGATCGAGCTGGCCATCTCGAAGCGCCTTCCGCTGGTGATCGTCTCTTGCTCGGGCGGCGCGCGCATGATGGAAGGCACGATCAGCCTGATGCAGCTCGCCAAGGTCGCGGCGGCGCTGGCGCGGCTCGACGAGGCCCGTCTGCCGTACGTCTCTGTGCTCACCGACCCCACCACCGGAGGCGTCACCGCCAGCTATGCCATGCTGGGCGATCTCAATATCGCCGAGCCCGGCGCGCTGATCGGCTTCGCGGGGCCGCGTGTCATCGAGCAGACCATCCGCCAGAAGCTCCCCACGGGGTTCCAGACCGCCGAATTTCTGCTCCAGCACGGCTTTCTCGATGCCGTCGTCCACCGCAAGGAAATGAAGACCTACCTCTCGAGCGCCCTCGACTTTTTTCTCGCCTAGCATGACTTACCAGGAGGCAGTCCGGTACCTGCTGACCCTAGGGCGCGAGCTCGCTTCACCGCAGCAGGCCCGCGCGGCGAAGTTTGATCTCCGCAACATCACCTTGCTCGCGGAGCGGCTCGGCAATCCGCAGAATTCCTACCCTTCGGTCCACATTGCCGGCACGAACGGCAAGGGCACCACCGCGGCGATGCTCGCGTCCATTCTGCGGTCAGCCGGACAAGCCAGCGGGGGCCTGCGCACCGGGCTCTACACTTCGCCACATCTCGAACGCATGAACGAGCGCATTCGTCTCGATAGCGAGGAGATTGCCGACGCTGACTTCGCTACCACCTTCACGCGGATTCATGCGCGGATCGAGGAGTTGCTCGCCACTGGGCCCGAACCCTCGGGCCTCGCAGCGCACCCCACCTACTTCGAATGCCTCACCGCAATGGCGTTCGATTTCTTCGCGCGCCGCCAGGTGGACTTCGCCGTATTCGAGGTCGGCATGGGGGGACGCCTCGACGCAACCAACATCGTAAGGCCAGAAGTTGCCGTCATCACCCAGATTGATTTCGACCACGAGAATTTCCTCGGCCACTCGATCGAGCAGATCGCCGCCGAGAAGGCGGGCATCATCAAACCCGGCGGCTGGGTGGTAAGCGCAGCCGAGCACCCGGCCGCCCGCGCCGTCATCGCTCACCGTGCAGCAGAACTCGACGCGCGGCTGGTAGAAACGAACGCCGCCTACCGCGTCGAAGGACTCCGCGCCGCGGCCGGGGGGTACTACCGCGCGGCCATTGCCTCCGCGCATTCTTCACGACGCATCGAATTGGAGCTACCGCTCGCCGGGCGATTCCAGGTACGCAACGCCTTGGCCGCACTCGCCGCCGCGCGGCTCCTGGCTGAGCGCGGCTTCCCGCTCGACGACCTGGCCATCGCTCGCGGGATTCGCTCCGTGCGCTGGCCCGGCCGACTCGAGCGCGTCTCGGAACATCCGGACGTTTATCTGGACGGCACGCACAACCCCAGCGGTGCGCGCGAACTCCTGGCCTTCTGGGATGAGCATCTCCGAGGAAGACCCATCCATCTGGTCTATGGTGCCATGCGCGACAAAGCTGTGGACGAAATCACCGGACTCCTCTTCCCGCGCGCGACAACGATCATCCTCACCGAGCCGCGCCAGCCCCGCGCCATCTCTGCCGGGGTGCTGGCAACCATGACGCGCCACCTCAGCGAGCGCCTGGAAGTGGTCGCCGAGCCCGAAGCGGCCCTCGAGCATGCGCTCGCCCTGGCCTCGCCCGATGACGCCGTCTTCGCCACCGGCTCGCTCTATCTGGTGGGCGACCTGCGCCACTGGTGGTTCGGACGCCACCGAACCCAACCCGCTGCGACCGGTCGCGTAGCCACGCGGTAGTCAAAGGGCTATTCACCAGCCTGGTTGCGGATTCGACCCTCCCTGGCAGGCCTGGGCCTGGCTTGTTCCAGGAGATCACAATTAACCTACGCTTTTTCAGACGGTTAGACGGACATTCGCCCGCCCTTAGGCTTGCCCATTAATCAAAGCAAAAGTTCCGCGTACCTTGAACGGCGTTCACCATCTAAACGGCGTTGATCTATGGGAGTCCGGGAACGCCGGACGCGCGAGAAGCGGGAGCTGAAGCAGCAAATCCTTGACGCTGCCCGGGAGCTCTTCGTGCGAGAGGGCTACGAAAGCGTTTCCATGCGCAAGATCGCCGACAAGATTGAGTACTCGCCCCGCCACCATCTACATCTACTTCCAGGACAAAGATGAAATCCTGGACTGTGTTTGCGAGGAGACCTTTCTCAAACTGCATCAGGACAAGATGGCGGCAGTCCACCAAATGAAGGGCGACGCGCTCGAACTCCTCAAGAAGGGAATGGAGACCTACATTCGTTTCGGACTTGACCATCCCGACCATTACACGGTCACTTTGATCTTGAAGGCTTCGCCTTACGAGAAGCCGGAGGGCCGCGAGACGCGCAAAGCAAAAACCGGACAACGCTGCTTTGATGATATGCGGAGTATCGTTCGCCGCGCGATGGAAGAAGGGAAGATCAAGAACGGCGATCTGGAAGAAACAAGCCAGG
>DATFXF010000311.1:0-5857 GCA_035258565.1 Candidatus Acidiferrales bacterium | reverse complement strand
CCCGCCTCAATTCAATATCGAAGGAAACTCTTGCCGAAGGCGAACAGCGTGGCCGTCTGCATCGCTCTTCCGACGTTTTACGGCTGCTGGTAGAGGCCGATCACGTTTCCCGCCGGGTCACGAAACCTCGCAGTGATCTCGGGCGCGTCCGCGCCGATCGGCTGCACAATCTCCCCTCCATTGGCGACGATCGCGTCCACGGTTGCGGCCACACTGTCAACCATGACGTATAACAGAAGGCCGGGCTCCGAGGCGGGCGGTCGCCCGAGTACCCAGGCGCCGCTCACTTCCCCGAGCGTATCGTCAAAGGAGGTACGACCATCTCCGCGTTTCCGGATATTCCAGCCGAAGACGCATTTGTAGAAGTCCGCCGAGCGAGCAACGTCAGTAGCGGGCATTTCGATGTAGCAAATCTTGCCGTTCTCATGTGTAGGGGGCATCGGTACTCCTTCGGAGCGTTGTCAGTCTAGCGAGCACCCGTATACATTGCAACCCAAGGACTCGCCATTCCTCAGTGTGGAGGAGAGTCAGTGACTCTCGATGAGTGGTCGCCAAACTGAAGAGTACTGTCGTCATCGGTCACTTGGTCGAGGTCAGCCACTCGTTGACTCACATTTCGCGTGTTCCTAAGATTGCAGTCAGGACGGCCATGATCAATCAGACCATCTCCCACTACAAAGTCCTCGAGAAACTCGGCGGAGGAGGCATGGGTGTGGTTTACAAGGCCCAGGACCTCGAGCTTGGTCGCTTTGTGGCGCTGAAATTCCTGCCCGAAGAATTGGCTCGAGATGCGCAGGCACTGGAACGCTTCCGCCGCGAGGCCCGGGCAGCCTCATCTCTCAACCACCCCAACATCTGCACCATCCACGAGATCGGAAGAAATGACGAACTGTCCTTCATCGTCATGGAGTTCCTAGATGGAGCTACCCTGGGACATCGCATCGTGGGGAGCCCATTGGAAATCGAGACACTTCTCTCGTTAGCCATCGAAATCGCCGACGGACTGGATGCGGCTCACTCCGCGGGGATCATCCATCGCGACATCAAACCCACGAACATCTTCGTCACCAAGCGCGGTCACGCGAAGACTCTCGACTTTGGATTGGCGAAAGTCCGTTCCGTCCTCGACGATCGCGCAGGCGCCGCCGGAACGGGGGGATCGACGCTCACGATCGAAGGCCAGCTAACCAGCCGAGGAAGCGTGCTGGGCACGGTGTCGCACATGTCGCCGGAGCAAGTCCGCGCGAAGCATTTGGACGCGCGCACGGATTTATTCTCGTTCGGTGTGGTGCTCTATGAAATGGCGACGGGCCAGCTGCCATTTCGCGGGGAAAGCTTGGGGATCATTTTCGATTCCATTCTCAACAGGGCTCCTGTGCCTCCAGCGCGCCTGAATCCCGACTTGGCTGCAGAGAGCCAAGACCGCCTACCAGGATTTCCTCACCCTCTGGAAAGATGCCGACCCCGACATCCCAATCCTCAAGCAAGCCAAGGCGGAATACGCCAAGCTGCAGTAACCCGTCACGTTCTCCCTAGCGTTGGCGTGGACTATGGCTTCTTCGTCTGGGCCTCCGCGACGGGCTTCTTCGAGGATGCTGTTTCTGCGGGCTTCCGAGCCGCCATCTTGGGCTTCGGAGCCCAGAAGTCCGGGTCGGCCGCAATTGCTTCCTTGGAGACATAGCTCATCTTCGGGCTGAAGGTGAACAGCATGGTTTCGGAATTGAGGATGGAGGCACTCGACAACTCTCGGAGTTTCTTGCGACCCTCATCCCCTAGGGCGTCCTGGTAAGCCTTTCCGTGCTTCTCGGGAACGGCGTCCTCCTCCTTGAGCGACTTGAAAGGTGCGAAGTATAAGAAGGTCCCGCCAGGCATACCGGAAATCACCTGGTACATTGACCAATGCTCGTCCACGTTGGCCTTCTCATGCGCCTCATTGACGATCTTTCGCGATTCCTCGAAGTCCGCATTGTGGCCGGGACGGACCGAATAGGTGGTCACCGCGACGTAGCGCATCGTGAAGATGTTGACGCCCTCGCGGCGATAGCTCAGCTCCGGCCGGAGGATGGCGACGATACTCCGCCCGTTGGTTATAAACTCAGCGTCTTTCTCGCCCAGCCGATCGAGTTGCCCAAGCAGCCCTGGGGCTTTCTCGGTGGCCTGGCGATCCTTTTCCCAGGCCTCGAAAGAATCATAAGGCGTCAGGAACCAGGCCTCGCTCGGACCACTGATGGTCGTCATGGCCAGATAGTGCGTCGGCCAATTCGCCTTGGCGAAGGTTTGCACGAAACCCTCGGCCTCGAATTTCTCATGGGCGGCCCCTTTTCCTACCCTGACCTCCTCGCGGAAGATCTGCAGGACTTTGGGCGGCCCGCCGGGAGTCGAAGGGGTAGCCTGGGCCAATGCGTGCGCCGCGCCGGCCAGAAACAGCGAAATCGCGAAGAAAGCAGCAAGATATCTCTTCATCGTCGCCCACCTCCGCGGGGCGTTTCCGATGTGGGTCCACTCAAGGCTCGGCGAAAGAGAACATCCCTTCTTTATCGGTTCTCTGTTCACGCTCAATTTCCCCGGGTGGAGCCAACCTTCGTGGAGGGGAGTCTACTCCTTTATGGAAGGAGGTCAATTCATTTTCGATCCGCTGCCGCGAGGGGGATCAGACCTTCAAGGTGAGAGTGACGTCGGGGCGCGGCTGGGCAGGCGGCAGCTTCGAGCGGTCGATGGGGCGGTAGAGCGTGTCGCGCTCGACGGGCATGCGGCCAGCCTCACGGATCAGCCGCTCGAGCTCGGCGCGCGGCGTGAACTGCGCCGTGGTGGCGCCGGCGTCGTGATAGATCTTCTCCTCGACCACCGTGCCGTCCATGTCGTCGGCGCCGAAGCGCAACGCGATCTGTGCGATGTGCGGCGTGAGCATGATCCAGTACGCCTTGATGTGATCAAAGTTGTCAAGGAGCAGCCGTGCGATGGCGATGTTCTTCAGGTCAGCGAAGCCCGTCGGCTTCGGCAGGTGGTTGAGCGCGGTATTCTCCGGGTGGAACGCGAGTGGAATGAAGGCGACGAAACCGCGGGTCTCGTCCTGCAACTCGCGAAGCTTCATCAGGTGGTCCACGCGCTCTTCTTCAGTCTCAATGTGGCCGTAGAGCATGGTGGCGTTCGAGTGCAGGCCGATCTGGTGCGCAGTGCGCGCGATGTTCAGCCACTGCTGGCCGGAAACCTTGTGGTCGCAGATCACCTTGCGCACCCGCGGGTGAAAGATTTCCGCGCCGCCGCCGGGAAGCGAGTCCACGCCAGCCTCCTTGAGCGCAAGGAGCGTGTCGCGGATGGAAAGCCTAGCGATGCGCGCGAAGTAGCCGACTTCGACCATGGTGAACGCCTTCAGGTGCACGCCCGGGCAGCGCTCCTTCAACCCGCGGATCAGGTCGAGGAAATAGGGAAACGGGAGATCGGGGTGCAGGCCGCCGACCAGATGGAATTCCGTGGCGCCTTCGCGGACGCCCTGCTCGGCGCGCCCAAAGATTTCTTCAAGCGCAAAGGTATAGGCGCCCGGAGCGTCCGGGCTGCGCCCGAAAGCGCACAGGCGGCAGTGCGCCACACACACGTTGGTGGGGTTGATGTGGCGATTGACGTTGAAGTAACAGATGTTGCCGTGGCGCTTCTCGCGGACGTAGTTCCCGAGCCAGCCGATGGCCAGGAGGTCCGATGAGCGGTAGAGCGCGATGCCGTCGTCGAAATCGAGCCGCTCGCCGGCGAGAATCTTCTCGGCAATCGGCTTGAGCCGCCCGTCGTCAATGACGAGTTCCGCCATCAGCGATCCAAGCCCCCGAAACGCCTCTAGGGGCGCGAAACCGCCACCGCCGCGCCCCAGAACAACAAGAACAGCAAACTAATATAGCCGTTCACGGTGAAAAACGCAGCATTGATTCGGCTCAAGTCATTCGGCTTGACCAGGGAGTGCTCGTAGGCCAGCAGCGCGGCAATGACGGCGATGCCGACCCAGGCGGGCCAGGGCAAAGCGAAGCTCACCGCCAGCCATGATAGCAGCCCGACCATCAGAGCGTGCATGCCGCGAGCGATGGCCAGCGCTGCCACGACGCCGAACCGCTTGGGGATCGAGTACAGGCCAACTTGTTGATCGAACTCGATGTCCTGGCAGGCGTAAAGCACATCGAACCCGGCCACCCAGAGGGTCACCGCAGCACACAGAATGAGCATGCGCGAGTCGAGCGTGCCGGCGATGGCAATCCACGCCGCTGCGGGCGACATCCCGAGACAAAAGCCGAGCACGAGATGCGACCAGGCAGTGAAGCGCTTGGTGTAGGAATAGAAGAACAGCGCAGCCAGGGCCAAGGGTGAAAGCTTCAAAGCGAGGGGATGGAGTTGCCAGGCCGCCAGGACCAGCACTGCCGAGGAGAGGAGCACGAAAGCCCAAGCAAAGCGCAGGGAGAGGGCGCCGGTGACGAGTGGCCGGGCGTCGGTACGCGGATTCAAGCGGTCGTAGCGGAGGTCAGCGATGCGATTCATGGTCATGGCCGCCGACCGCGCGCCTACCATGGCCACAACGATCCACAGAACCTGCCGCGCACTCGGCCAGCCTGAGGAGGCGCCGGAATAACGCGCGGCAAGCAGCGCCGCAGTCAGCGCAAACGGGAGAGCAAACACGGAGTGCTCGAACTTAATCATCTCGAGCACGGTGCCGATCTTGCTGGGGTTCATTTCCGAGACTCCACGCGGAGTCCACCGCGCCAGGAGGACGCCGGGCCGCGGCCGGTTCTCCTGGTCACGCTTCCTGCGCTTTTCCCTTTGCCTGGCCGCGCCACCGGTACTGCTGGGCTTGCGGCAAGCCGAGTTGCTCGAACACCCGACAGACGTACTGCGCTACCAGATCGTCAATCGTCTTGGGCTTGTGATAATAAGAGGGGATGGCCGGCATGACCACCGCGCCGGCCTGCTGCACGCGCAGCATGTTCTCGAGGTGAATGCAGTTGAACGGGGTATCGCGGATCGACAGCACGAGCCGCCGACCTTGCTTCAGCACCACATCGGCAGCGCGGCAGAGCAGGTCTTCGCTCGTGCCTGCGGCAATCGAGGCCAGCGTGCCCATCGAGCAGGGGATCACCACCATGGCATCACCGGATAGCTGCCGGAAGCGATCGAAGCGCACCAACGTCCCTGTTGGACAGCAGCTCCATCTTGCGGGAGGCGCCGCCGAGGATGAGCGCCGGCAGCTCGTTCCCATCCGTCGTGACGATACCCAACTCATGGGCGAATAGCCGCTGGCCAGTTTCGGTGACCACTAGATGCACGCGGGCAACTCGCGGGTCAGCCTCGCGCAGCCGCAGCGTGGCCTGCGCCAGGATGGCGCCCGAGGCACCGGTCACGCCGACGGTGATGACTTTACCTTCGATCTCGCCCATGGATGTGCGCGCGAATGATGATGGTAGGCACTGCGCTCCGCCAAAGTCAAGACAAGGACAGTCTGATAGAATCGAACCGCGAATCGGATGAACGAGAGCGACATTCGGAAACTCCTCGATGCCGTTCAGAACGGCCGGCTGACCGTGGCGCAGGCCACCGAACAGTTGAAACACATGCCGTTCGAGGACCTGGGCTTCGCCAAGATTGACCACCACCGCGCGCTCCGTCAGGGCTACGCGGAAGTGATCTTCGGTCGCGGCAAGACGCCCGAGCAGGTCGGAGAGGTTGTTCGTAGGATGCTGCGCCCGAAAGGCTCGCGCCACAACATCCTGATCACGCGCGCCGACCGACGGATCTTCGCCGTCGTGCGTCGCGCCAGCCGCGCCGCCAAGTTCCATTCGCTTTCGGGAGCGATTTCGATCCGCCGCAGCGAGGCCCTGGTCGGCAA
>DATFXF010000310.1:0-2373 GCA_035258565.1 Candidatus Acidiferrales bacterium | reverse complement strand
TGACCATCACCCTCGCGGGCCATGATCCCATGCTGCAGCTTCTGGGAATGGAAGACCTGGCCCGGGCCGTGCTTTGCGCCCTGCGCAGCAGTGACAGCGGCGTTTTCAACGTTGCCCCGGACGGAGCAGTCCCACTTCACGCGGCCATCAGGTTGGCTAGGGGATATCGCCTGCCGTTGCCGCGGACCTGGCAGCAGCTCGTCCGATATGCTGAATCCCTCGAGTATCTGCGCTATCCATGGACAGTTTCCAACCAAAAGATCAAAGACCAGCTAGGGCTCATTCCCCGGCAATCGAGCGCCCAGGTCGCGCGCGCAAGCCGGCAGCCCAGTTCGGCTCATTCGGCTCAATGGTCCGCTGAACCGGCTGCGGAATTCGACGACTTCGGTATGGATCGCGGCTACATAGAGCGGCTCAGCAGGACGGTGTTCGAGTTTCTCTCGAGTCGCTACTGGCGCATCGAAGCCAAAGGTCTCGAACACATCCCTGGGCAAGGCCGGGCCATCATGGTGGGCACGCATCGCGGCTTCATTCCATGGGATGCGGTGATGACTCTTCACCTGGTGCTGCAAAACACAGGGAGAATCCCCCGCTACTTGACCCACCCTGGCCTCTTCAAGTTTCCCTTCATCTCGAATTTCATTACCAAGCTCGGCGGAGTGGTGGCCTGCCAGGAGAGTGCGGACAGTATTTTGGCGCGCGACGAATTGCTCGGCGTATTCCCTGAAGGCGTGCGGGCCGCCTTCACGCCCTATCGACAGGCGTATCAAGTGCGCAGCTTCGGGCGCGATACCTTCGTAAAGATGGCCCTGCGCCACCGCGCGCCCATCGTTCCTTATGTGACCGTCGGGAGTGCCGAGATTTATCCCATCTTCGCGCAGATCAAATCGCGCCGCTGGACGCGTTATTCCGAGTGGCCTTGCTTGCCGATCTCGACGTTTCCGATCCTGCCCTTGCCGCTCCCCACCAAGTGGCATATTCAATTCTTGCCGGCGATCAACCTCCATGAACGCTACCGCCCGGAGGCGGCACAGAATCTGGCGATCATCAGAGAAATCAGCTCTGACGTGCGCCGCAAGATGCAGCAAGCGGTGAATGCGATGATCACTCGCCGGAGATCCTGGTTCCGGGGCTCTGTCTTTCAGTCGGACGCTTTCTGAACTCCTCCCATAACGACGTATCATCCCGAACCCCGGTCCCCGAGCTTGTCGAAGGGGAAGTGGGTGAGGGATCTGTTCCGCTGATGCCTAGGTCGCGTGCAATACTCAGTTTCGATTATGCTAGACTAAATTGTTTTAAACAAAAGGCCCGTTTGAAATCGGTGCTTGAGTATCATGTGCCCCGATCGTCTCAAAGTTGTTTCTAAGATTCTTTCTCCTGCCTCCAGGCTGAACGATGCAAGCTTCCGCGCCCTGATCGAGCACAGCAATGACGCCATCGTCATGTTCGATTCTGATTGGAACGTTATGTATATCAGCCCGGGTACGGAACGAATTCTGGGGTTCAAGCCGGCGGAGATCAGGAGCGGAGAGACCTTCTCTTATATCCACCCGAAAGATATTCCGAGGGTCAAGGCCGGGTTCGACGAGTGCCTGGCCAACCCAGGCAAACCTATTGCAACCATTGCCTGCGTACGCCACCAAGACGGCTCCTGGCGAACCCTGGAAGGCCTGTTGACCAATCTCCTACAGGATCCCCAGGTGCGCGGCGTCGTCTATAACTATCGCGATATTACCGAGAGGATCGAGGCGGAAAGGGCGCTACGCGAGTCTGAGGAGAAGTTCAAGCGAACTTTTCAGTCCAATCCTAATTCCATGAGCATCAACACCCTGCAAGAAGGGATTTTTCTGGATGTCAATGATGCGTTCCTGCGTACCACCGGCTTCAGGCGTGAGGACCTGATTGGCCACCGTTCCACGGAGACCTCGTGGGTAGATAAAGAAGACCGAAGCCGGATGCTGCGCCTTCTTCGTGAACAGGGCCGCGTGGAAGGAATGGAGACCGCCTTTCACACCAAGTCAGGCAAAGTATTGTTTTCCAGCCTGTCCGCGGTCATAGTTGAGATCGGCGGCGTACAGTACGTCCTGACCACAAGCCAGGATATTACCGAACGCAAGCGTGCCGCCGAGAGACTTCGCCAGTCAGAAGAGAAATACCGCTCCCTGGTGGAACTGGCGCCTTGGGATCTATCGCGCCACCCGTGACGGCCGTCTCCTGATGGTTAATTCCGCGCTGGTGAAGATGCTCGGATACGACACGGCGGAAGAAGTGTTGCGTCTCGACCTGCAAACCCAGATTTACGCCGACCCCACAGAACGCGAGCGCATCCTCAGCCGCGTGCAGGGCTCCCGCGGGCCGCGAGTCGAGACCACG
>DATFXF010000309.1:0-4044 GCA_035258565.1 Candidatus Acidiferrales bacterium | reverse complement strand
TCCCCACGGTGCGCGACCGAGTGGTGCAAGCAGCGCTCCGCGCGGTGCTGGAGCCGATCTACGAGCGGGACTTTGCGGCGCACAGCTACGGGTTCCGTCCGGGACGGGGCTGCAAGGATGCGCTGCGCCGCGTCGACGGGTTGCTGAAAGCAGGGCACACCTGGATCGTAGACGCGGATGTGAAGAGCTATTTGGATCTATCTGCATAATGCCCCCTTATTCATGAAACAATCCTGGTTGATTGTCTACCACTTTGATGCGTAAGCCTTTACGACGTCCGCGCGTTACTAACAAGGCTTCCAGTTCGCCACGCTTTACACGCTGCAACACGGTCTGGCGCGAGACACCCAGTTTCATGGTGGCTTCCAGCATAGGGAGGTAGCCCGGTGGCGCTTGCTCTACGAAACGCGCCCGCAGCTCATCGGTGATGCGGATTTGCCACGGCGCTCCGGGCGTTACCTGTTCCCCGGCGATGAAGCCGTCATTCAGCCAGCGATGAATCGTGGAAGTGTAGACGCCGAGGATCTGCGCCGCCTTGCGAATCGTCACCCGTTCTCCCGTGGGAGCTTCCGTCGGCGGCTCGTAGCGCGAAATCTGGCGATAACGGCGCAGGCTACTGACATGATTCGCCGTGAAGCGCTCACCGCTCGCGGTGCGTCGTCCCTGTCGATTGAGAATGCCGGCGATGACACCGTCGGGATAATGAACAGCCAGTCGATGAAGGAGGGAGATCGTATCTTCGTCGGTGTGAAGGCCTCGAGGTTTCATACGTGGCAAGGAGAGATCGATTTCGGTGAGCGCCCCGCCTTTCCAGCGCAGCGTCAGATGCACAGAGCGTTCGGGTTTATTCACGGTCACGATTACTTCTTCCAGCAGGGCGCGCAAGAGCTCTTTGCGATCTCGATCGGTGGTGGTCGGTGCCGTCCAGACTTGGTGCAGATCGGAGCCGAGGTAGCGAAGTTTCTTTTTCTCTTCCGCACTCAGCGTGCGTGGGCGTTGCTGTTCCCTGCGCTCAAGCTCCTTCTCGGCCAGGGCGAGATCGCGCAGTCTCTTTTCCCATTCGGTTTCCAGGCCGCGGGCCACGAGCCTGTTTTCGGGCTCGACGGCACGGTATTGACGCTCCGCCCGCTCTGCCTCGTAGCGAGCCCGCTCCACGGCCAGACGCCATTGGGCCAGCGCGGCATCGTAGCCGGCTTCAAGTTGCTGAGCCGCGAGTTCAGTGGCCTCCAAAGCCGCCGGTGTCAGAGCCTTGAGAAAAGCCTCCCCCACCGCTCGATCAATTTGCATCCCACCGACATGGAGGCAGTACACGCCGCGCCCCTCGACAATACTCTTACCGGGGCAATGGTACCCGGGCGAAGCGTTTCGGCCCGTGTAGTGAGTGTGCAGCCGTCGGCCGCACTTTCCGCACGTCGCCAGGCCTTGCAGCAGTGCCGCGCCTTCTCTCACCGCGCCTCCAGCTTGGTGAGGTTGAGGGCGAATGTTCGTGTCGATGCGGGCCTGGTTGGCCTGGAATGTGGCCCAGTCGATGTAGCCGGGATGATGCTCGCGAAGGAGTACCGACCACTCGGCCATGGGCAGATGACGCGAGCGTCTCCGGAGCCTTCCTTGTTCGTCAACGTACCGTTCATGGCGACACCTTCCGTAGACGTAAGCGCCAGCATACACCGGATGGGTGAGCACATTATGAATCGCGGTGTAGGTCGGCGCGATCCAACGAATCTCGCTTTTCATGTGCTGGCGCATGGGGAAGGAAAGGCCCTCAGAGCGGAACCAGAGCCAGACCCTGCGGACCGATCCCAGTTCGGTGAACTTGGCAAAGACCGTGCGGAGGGTGTGGACGACGGATGCGTCGGGATGAAAACGCACATCGCCATCTGCCTCTCCCCACACGAAGCCCACGGGCAACCCACGGCGCAGTTCGCCGCGAGCCGCCTTGTTGCGAATTCCCCCCTCGAGTCGGGCGCGCAGGACGTGCAGTTCCGCTTCCGCCATGATGCCCTTCAGCCCGAGGATCAGGCGATCGTTAAAAAGCGCCGGATGATAGACGCCGTCGCCATCACCGACCAGCGTGTCGGTCACGCCGCAGAGATCGAAGAGGCGATACCAGTCGGCATTGTTGCGCGCTAATCGGGAGACTTCCAGTCCGAGCACGATGCCCACGCGGCCGAGGCCGACTTCCGCCGTGAGGCGCGCGAACCCGGAGCGCTCGGCCCATCCCGAACCCGAGAGACCCAGGTCTTCGTCCATGACGGTCACTTGTTCCTGGCCCCAGCCCAATTGGCAAGCTTTCTCCACCAGAGCATATTGGCGAGCGGTGGACTCGCGATGATTCTCGACTTGGGCAGGGCTGGATTGACGAATGTAGACGATGGCCGCGCGCTGCATGTGGTTGAGTTTTACTTTGCTGGAATCATTCATGAAGCTTCTCCCTCTCCAGATTTTGTAGAACTGTCTGGGCGATGAGCCGCGCCAGGATTTGGATCGCGAGGGCTTGGTGTTCCTCGGGCAGGGTTTCCCAAGGATCGGTTTCGTCGAGCAGAAGATCGAAGAGGTTTCGACTTTTTTCTCGCAACGGGGCTCTCCTTCGTAACCAGGGAATTGCCGTCCTCGCGGCTTCCCGGAGCGAGGCGGTCGAGGAGAGCGTCTATCACGGTGCGGGCGTGAAGCAAGTCTTCGAAAGAGGCGAGGGTTGTGGCAGGAGACGCTGCCGAGAGGGGAGGCGCAGGCGAAGCCAGGTTTGTCCAATCGGCAGGGATCAGAGATTTGCTGCCGTCCGGCAAGATGAGCAAGAGAAGCCGTCGACCTTTGCGATGCAAGGTCGCAAGGAGGTTGAGCGATTGGCCTTCGAAGGGATGACGTGCACGGACAATGGTGACCTTTTCAGGAAGGTCCTGATGATGGGTAGTGTGTCGTGACTTCCTTCGATCGCATCGACCATGCCTGGATGAAAAAGTTCGTCGAGCATCGGATCGGAGACCGACGAATCGTTCGCCTGATCCAGAAATGGCTAAAGGCGGGCGTGATGGAGGAAGGGCGGTGGATAGAGACCGAGCAGGGAACTCCGCAGGGTTCGATGATTTCGCCGATACTCGCGAATGTCTACCTGCACTACGTAGTCGATCTCTGGGTAGACCAGTGGAGGCGGAAGAAGGCCGTGGGGGATGTGATCATCGTCCGCTACGCCGACGACGCCGTGCTGGGATTTCAGTATCGGAAGGAAGCCGCACGGTTCCTGGAAGAGCTACGGGAGCGGTTGGCCAGGTTCGGACTGGAACTCCACCCCGAGAAGACGCGCCTGATTGAGTTTGGGCGCTACGCCGCCGCAGACCGGAAGCGGCGTGGTGAAAGAAGACCGGAGACCTTTAACTTTCTGGGTTTCACTCACATCTGTGGGACGAACCAAGCAACCGGCTACTTTATCATCCAACGGAAGACCATGGGCAAGCGCATGGCAGCCAAGCTGAAGGAAATTAAGGCGACGTTGCGACTGCGGTTGCACCGGTCACTCGCGGACACGATCCAGTGGCTGCAATCCTGGGTAAGGGGGTACTTCCAATACCATGCGATTCCGGGCAACGAGGTGCGCCTCCGGGCGTTTCGCCATGACGTACTGCGACTATGGATGCGCCAGCTACGGCGGCGCAGCCAACGGAGCAGTTGGACATGGGAGCGCTTCCAAGCGCGTCTCGACATCCTCATCCCGGAGGTCCAAATCCTACATCCTTATCCCAGCGTACGCTTTGCCGCCACCCATCCAAGGTAGGAACCGTGTGCGTCAATCGCGCCAGCACGGGTCTGTGCGGGGGGTACCGGGCAACCGATATCCCTACCGCGACCTCCCCGGATCCACGGCGAGCTCTTGCAATTGGGATTCGAAATCTCCGAGTCCACGGTGTCCCGCTACCTTGCTCCAGGGGCCTCGCCTCGAGACTCCGGCCAGCGCTGGCTCACCTTTCTCAAGAACCATCGTGATGCGCGATTGGCGCAATCGACTTTTTCACCGTGCCGACCCCGACCTTCCGGGTGCTGTACGGCTTTTTC
>DATFXF010000308.1:0-2377 GCA_035258565.1 Candidatus Acidiferrales bacterium | reverse complement strand
ATTGGACGAAGCTGCTCCCAGCCCGCCCTGGACCGGCAGATTTTTTTCGATGGTGATGCGGACCTTGCAGCGTGTTTTGAGAGCGCGCAGAACTCGCTCCGCCATGCGATAGCAGGTGTTGCTCTCGTCGCAGGGGACTCGCGGATCTTTGCAGGCGATGTCTATGCCCAATCCTCTTCCTGTGTCAATGCGGACTGTATCGGCGAGCGCCAAGGTCTGGTAGATGGTCCGCAGCTCATGGAAGCCATCTTCGCGGCGAGCCCCGATATGCAGACCGATATTGATCTTGGCGAAGGAACGGATGGAGATGGACATGGTGTAAAGGAATCATAGCACCCGGCTGTGATGCGCTTTTTCTGAAATCCCGAAGCGTAGGGAGGGATCCCTATAGGCACGAGAATGGGTATTCTCGCACGCCATGGATCGTCAGAACATTGCTCCAGGCATCGTCTACAACCCAATAACCCAGTAAGCCGATAGGGATGCCTCTCCCGCGTCGCGGGATTCGGGATTTCAGAAAAAAAGCTGTCTGCTGAGTGCTGGCCGCTGAGTGCTACTCTTAACAGCATGCAGACCCACGATTCCGTCGACGCCATGGTCACCTCCTATGCCGAGCAAGCCATCAAGCAGGCGCGAGACTCCAATGTGCAACTGGACTTCAACGAAAACTCCGTAATGGAAGTGGAGACCATCCTGGCTCAACTGGCGCGGCAGATGGCGGACGCCAAACAATCACCCGAAGATGTGGGCGAGGCTTGCAAGGTTTGGGGAAGTTATCTGGGAGAGGTCGTGCGCCGTCGTTTCGGCGGTGAATGGAGCATCGAAACCTACCCCGGGAAACAGTTCGCCACGCTCACCTTGAGTGTGGGCGGCAGCAAGCTCTTTCCCACGATGAAGGTGCACCGGCGCCTGACCCAGGGCGAAGAAGACAATGTGTGGTTGTTTTACAAGATGGTGAAGACACGCCTGGAAGCCGCACCGGGAGTAAGCGTCCAGCGTCCGAACTAGGCTTGCGCCTGGTCCTTACCGCGAAGCCGGCTTTGAGGCGTTCTTACGGACCGGGAACTGCTCCGGGGTCGTTCGTTCGGGCTGCACGGTCCATGAGCGGAACCAGAGGATCAGATTCCTCCAGATCTTGACTTCCGAAATCCTCCGGAAGCGGCTGGATTGAACTTTGGCTACGGGCAACACGACCACAGAACCGGCATTCCGCCATCGTGGAGTGGGCGTACACTCGTCACGAACCGGAAGAACGAACACGGTGGCCATTCTTTTCTTTTGAGTATTTGTTGTGGGCACAGTGACCAAAGTCTAGCCGCCCGAGTACCAAAATGGGCCATCACGAAAGTAACCTGGGGGCATTTCCGCATCACGAAGGTAACGTGAAAAGCAGTCAGCAATCAGCAATCAGCCTTTCAAAACCATCCACTTGCGCCCGGGGTGCCTCTTGGGTTTGGCTGAATGCCGAGTGCTGAATGCTAAGTGCTGCTTTTCAATTCTTCTTTGAGTGTCACTCCGCTTTCCTGGCGGGTCATCATTTGGCCGGCCAGGTTGAGAATCCTCTCCGCTGCCGATTCAGGGAGTACGCCGTGGGCGTGGATGTTGGAGATCAGGTTGCGCTGCGCGTCGCTGTGACCAGGACGCGGCTGGAAGGCCATGTAGGCGGAGAGGCTCTCCGCGGTCGCGAGACCTGGACGCTCCCCGATCAGCAGCACCAGCACGCGGGGAGAGAGAAGTTCGCCAATCTGGTTCATCAGGCCCACCCGGCAATATCGCACCACAAAGGGCTGTCCCAGAGTCCACCCCCGGCCTTTTGTTCGGTCAAATAAGAGCGGCAACAGTTGCGGGACCTGCCGGGCCACAGCAGTTACGGAGAGCCCGTCGCCAATCACGATCTGCAGGTCGGCCCCGGGGGTGCAGCGCGCCTGGATGGTTCTGACGGCGTCTTCACGGCAGCGGCGGCCGTGATCGGGGCGAAGCAGGTAGTCGTCTTTGTTTGCGGCCAGTGTCGAGACTTCAAACAGGTTGAACGAAGAGATGAATCCTGGATTGAAAATCTTGTCGAGGTCGAACTCGGTTCTTACGGCGTCACGTGCGGCCGCGTGCGCCGAGCGCAGCTCGAGTTGGGTGGCGGTGCGGTAGCCGGCTCCAGCGCGGTCTGCCAGAACTCGCGCCGGCATGCGGGAGCGAAGTCGCTCGAGGAAGGCGGGAGTCGTGTGTGTGAGTTTGTGGCGGTCGCTCATAGGCCCTTTCTGTAAAATCCCGAAGCGATTTAGCGAGGGATCCCTATAAGGGCGCTGGCCTTGGGGCAAGGTTCATAGTTAACCTCTTAAGAACTATTGAAACGATAGGCTCTCTCCCCCTTCGCACGGCTCAG
>DATFXF010000307.1:0-2893 GCA_035258565.1 Candidatus Acidiferrales bacterium | reverse complement strand
CACAATTCGTCTGGATGGCGGCGCCATGTTCGGCGTCGTTCCCCGGCCGCTGTGGGAGCGCAAAATGCTGCCCGATGAGCGCAACCGCGTTCGTTTGGCAATGAATTCACTTCTGATCCGCTCGGCAGGCAAATGGACGGTGGTGGAAACCGGCGCGGGCGACAAATGGGAGGCCAAACGCCGCGACCTCTATGGCTTGGAAGGCAAGCCGCGGCTGCCAGACCAAATCCTGAGCCGCGGACTGCGCCTCGAGGAGATCGATCTGATCATCAACACCCACCTGCACTTCGACCACTGCGGCTGGAACACCCGGATCGTGGAGGGGAAGCTTGTTCCGACCTTCCCGAACGCCCGCTACGTCGTGCAGCGCGGCGAACTCGAGCACGCCAAGCACCCCACCGAGCGCGATCGGGCGAGCTACTTGCCGGACAATTTCGCTCCTGTGGAGGCCGGCGGGCAGTGGTGGTTGCTCGAAGGGGACCGCGAAGTCGCCCCGGGCATCGAACTGCTCCGCGTGCCGGGGCACACGCGCGACATGCAGTGTGTTCGTCTCTCGGGTGGGGGCAAGACGGCGTTCTTCTTTGCCGACCTCGTGCCCACGACCGCACACTTACCGTGGCCTTGGATCATGGCTTACGACCTCTACCCCCTCACCACGCTCGAAAACAAGAAGCGGTGGATCCCGCAGGTGGCGCGGGAGGGCTGGCTGGCGCTTTTTGGCCATGACAATGAAGTACCGGCGGCCTATCTACGGGAGCGCAATGGCCAGTACCAAGCCGAGCAGGTGAGGCCGGAGGAAGAATCTTTTCTCCGGCGCTGAGGCACTCGGAATGGGAGGGCGGATGGTTGGGAAAGGCACTCGTCGAGGCAAGCACGCGTCGGCCGCGATCGGCATCATCGGCGGCAGCGGGCTCTATACGATGCCCGGGCTCGCGGAGGCCCGTGAGCTGCACGTGAAAACTCCTTTCGGCGATCCTTCTGATGTGCTCCTGGTGGGCTCGCTCGAGGGGCAGCGCGCGGCCTTCCTCGCCCGCCACGGCCGCGGCCACCGCCTGCTGCCCTCCGAGATCAATTATCGCGCCAATATCTATGCCCTGAAGCAGCTGGGGGTTGAGCGCATGATCTCCGTCAGCGCGGTTGGCTCGCTCAAAGAGGAGCTGCGGCCGCTCGAGTTTCTGATTCCCGACCAGTTTTACGATCGCACTCGCCTGCGCGCTGCCACCTTCTTCGGCAACGGCATTGTCGCGCATGTGACGTTTGACAAGCCCACGTGCTGGCAGCTTTCCGGCGCGCTCGCAGATGCGTGCGAGCGGGCGGGCGTGAAGGTGCATCGCGGGGGCACCTATGTCTGCATGGAAGGGCCGCAGTTTTCGACACTCGCCGAGGCACACGTCCACCGGCAGTTACGCTTCGATGTGATTGGCATGACGAATGTCACCGAAGCGAAGCTCGCGCGCGAGGCGGAGATTTGCTACGCCACCGTGGCGATGATTACCGACTACGACTGCTGGCACCCGCAGCACGATTCCGTCACCGTCACCGAGATCATAAATAATCTGAACCGCAACGCAGAGAATGCGCAGAACGTCATCCGCCAGGCCGTGCGCGCCCTGCCCGCCGAGCGAGCGTGTCGGTGCGGCTCGGCTCTCGCGCACGCCATCCTTACCGAGCCTTCCCGAATCCCCACTGCTGCACGGCGGCGGCTGGCCGTCATCGTCGGGAAGTATCTCCCCTAGGGGACGCCCAGAATGTCCCTTCTCGTCGTGGGTTCGGTGGCGTTCGATGCCGTGGAGACTCCCTTCGGAAAGGTGGAGCGGACCCTGGGCGGCGCGGCCACCTATTTCTCCCTGGCGGCCAGCTTCTTCACCCACGTCAATCTCGTAGCCGTCGTCGGCGAGGACTTCACGGCGCGCGATGCTGCGGTTTTTGGGGGCCGACGGATTGATATCGCCGGGCTCGAGCGGGCGTCGGGCAAGACATTTTTCTGGGCCGGTCGGTATAGCCATAACTTGAACGAGCGCACGACACTGGCTACGGAACTGAACGTCTTCGCCCAGTTCAATCCGCAGCTGCCGGCAGCTTATCGCGACTCGGCCTACATCTTCCTGGCGAACATTGATCCGACCTTACAGCGCTCCGTGCTCGCGCAGGTGCGCCGCCGGCCACGGGTCGTGGCGCTCGACACGATGAACTACTGGATCGAGCGCACGCCGGTGGAGCTCGAGGAGACTCTGAAGCATACGCAGATCTTGATGATCAACGACGCCGAAACGCGCCAGCTTTCCAGCGAGCACAACCTGCTGCGGGCCGCGCGGCACATCTTCCGGCTCGGCCCACGCACGCTCGTCATCAAGCGCGGAGAGCACGGCGCGATGATGGTCCATCGGGACTCGGTCTTCTGCGTGCCGGCCTTCCCGCTGGAGGAGGTCCGTGATCCCACCGGCGCGGGCGACAGCTTTGCTGGCGGCTTCATGGGCTATCTGGCGAAGGTGGGGCACGTGACGACCTCCACCTTGCGACGCGCCATGGTTTACGGCTCGGTGCTGGGCAGTTTTGCCGTTGAACGCTTCGGCCTCGACCGGCTGCGCAAGCTCACCCGCCACGAAATCACTCGGCGCGCCCGGCATTTTCGGCAGCTGACGCAGTTCGAGCTCTAAAGGTGCCCGGCGCGAGGTTCCCGCTTGTAGTAAAATCGGCCAAATTCCGCAGGGGAGGCCGCGATGCACACCGATCTGACTGCCACCATCAGCGCCCGTCTCCTGCTTGGCGCGGCGCTCGGCGGAGTCGTCGGGCTCGAGCGGCAGCTGCGCCGCAAGCCGGCCGGCCTGCGCACGAACATGTTCATCTGCATGGGCTCCGCGCTATTTACCGTGCTTTCGGAGGAGATCTCACA